>CAOKLO010000056.1 GCA_948469375.1 uncultured bacterium
AGTTTCCGGGCACCACGCCGAAGACGCACATGAACTCCGTGACGCACTCGTTGGATGCGAGGCCCAGCGCCGCAGGCGACGCGGCGAAGACTCTGTTCTCCTGGGTGCTGACATTGTCCGCCAAAGTCCGGTAGGTGCTTCCGCTGAGGTTGGTCTTGTAGACGATCTTGTAATTGCCCTTCACGTTGTAGGTTCCGGTGACGATCTTGTCCAGGCGCACTGCCTGGGTGGGCAGGGTGTCACGCCAGTAAAAACTGGTGAGGGCGGAGGTTGAATTGTTGGCAATATTGGAGAAGTCATACCGGATGGACTGCCCCGGGACCACCTCGCTGTAGCCCCGTTTGGTGATGGAGACGTTGGTGTAGAGGCTCTTGTTGGTCATGGCGACGCGCACGATCTGCCCGGAGAACTCGATCTCCGCCTCGATGGGCGTTTTGTCCAGGCCATAGAAGTCCGCGGCTTTGGACTCCACCACCTTGTAGCGGCCCAGCGGCAGGGGCTTGGAGGAGGCGACGCCGTTTTTGTCCGTCTTCACCGTCTCGACCAGGTTGCCGGTGCGGTGTTCGTAGATCTCGAACTCGGTGCCCGGCAGAGGCGTCCCCTCGGGCCAGCCGTTCATGGTGTTGTACTCCGCGGAGGTCTTGGTGATCTGGATCTGTCCGGTGATGGGCGTGTTCTTCCACTCGATCAGAGTCGTCTCCCCGGCAGTGACATAAACGGTCTTCATCTCCGTGTCCACCAGGTAGCCCTTGTTCTCCATCTCCTTCAGGAAGTACTTCCCGGAGACAGTCAGGTCATCAATAGAAATGTACCCGGTGTTGTCCGTGGTGTACTGCCCGATGGGCTTGTTGGTGCTGTCATAGAGCAGGAACGTGACGCCGGAAATGCCCTTTCCGGTGATGGAATCGGTCTTGTGGAGCAGGATTCCACTGAACTTTTTGTTGGTGATGGTGATCTTGGTGGGTTTGCCGTCCTCCACAGTGAAGGGCGTGGGAGTGTCGTCCAGCTTGTAGCCCTCCGCCGCCTCGATCTCCACGGCATAATAGCTTCCGGCGTCCAGATCCAGCGCCACGCGGCCATTCTTGTCTGTTGTTACGGTATCCACCAGGGCGTCGTTGGCCTTGCGGATCTCGAAGGTGACACCCGGCAGGCGCTTGGTCCTGTCGCTCTCATCCACCTTGATGAGCTCCACGCCTCCGGTGCAGGAATTGGTAAACGTAAGGGTTTGGGTGTCGTTGGCGTTGATGACCACGGTCTGACTCTTGGCATTGGGATCGATGACGTAGCCGGGGAGCGTCTCGATCTCCTCGACGATCACGGTGCCGGTGATGCCCAGGATCTTGATCTGACCGTTGGTGTCCGTGGTGTAGAGACCATTACTCGATACTTTCCCGCCGTCCATGTCGACGTTGGTACCGTCCGCGTAGGTGATCTTGAACTTAACTCCGGCCAGCGGCTTCTTTGTCTCTGCATCCACCTTGTTGACGATGAGACCGCCCGCCTTCTTGTTCCAGAAGGTCAGATGCTGCCCCTCACCGACTTTGATGGTGATGGTCTGGGGCGTAGGATCAAGGAGAAAGCCTTCCAGTGTCTTGGTTTCCCGGGCGGTGATGGACGTTCCGGGCTCCAGGTTGGGGATGGTGATGCGGCCATCCTTGTCGGTGGTGTAGTAGCCGTTATTGGGTCCGACGACAGCGCCTGTCCCGTCTGTGACCAAAAATTCAACGCCTTTCATGGGCTCGTTGTTGGTGCCGTCCACAAATTTCTGGATAGTGAGGATGGTTGTGGGATCGTTCTCAAAATCCAGATTGTTCCCGCCGCTTGTTCCTCCATCAGAGACAGTCCCATTAGATGTGCTACTGTTATTGCCGCTTCCAGAACTCCCGCCGGGGCTGCTTGTGCCGGAACCGGCCGCTCCACCGCTGACCCAACTATTGCCTGTGCCGTTCTTCACAACGATGGTCTGGGGCGTCGGATTGAGAACATAACCCTTGGGGACCTTGGTCTCGGTGACGACCACAGTACTGCCTGGGACTAGTCCCGTCACAGTGACCGTGCCGTCCGAGCCGGTGGTGTACTTCCCGATGATTGCCCCGCTGCTGTCCCGGACGGTGAACTCCGTCCCGGGAACGGGTTTTCCCGAGACAGAATCTTTCTTCGAAAGCGTGAGGCTGCACAGGGGCTCGTTGTAAAAGGTAATTGTCTGCGTGTCCGCAGGATTCACCGTAACCGTCTGGGTCTGGGTCGTGGCGTCGATGACATACCCAGGACTGGGTGTGACCTCCTTCGCAACCACGGTCCCGGTGACGGAGAGGCGGATCTCGCCCATGTCGTTGGTGGTGTAGCGGCCTTTACTCGAGAGATGCCCGTTGGCATCGTCCACGAAACCGCCCTCTGCGTAGGTCAGCTCGAACTCCGTTCCGGCCAGGGGCGACTTGGTCACTTTGTCCAGCTTTCGGATGACGAGAGTGCCCGCCTTTTTGTTGATAAAACGGAGAGTCTGTCCCTCGCCTGCCTTGATCTGGATGCTCTTGGGGAGAGTGTCCAGGATGACGCCCTCGGGGACATTGATCTCCTTGGCGGTGATGGTCATGCCGGGCTCCAGGTTGTCGATGGTGATGCGGCCATCGTCTCCGGTGATGTACTCGCCATTGTTCGGCCCAATCACGGCACCGCTGGAATCTGTAATCAAGAAGGTTACGCCTTTCAAGAGCTGATTGCCAGTCTCGGTCTCGAGATACTTCTCGATCGTCAGGCTGCACAGAGGGTCGTTGTAGAAGTACAAAGTTTGTGTGTCATCCGGGTTGACCACCACGATCTGGGTCCGGTTGGCGTCGCTGATGGTGTAGCCGGGTATGGAGTGCACCTCCGTGACCACCAGGGAGCCCACCACGCCCTTCAGAATGATTTGTCCATTTTCATCTGTGTAATAGATTCCGTTGCTCGACACCTTCCCGTTCTCGTCCGGGAGGAACTTGCCGTCCGTGGTGGTGATCTTGAAGGTGACGCCCTCCAGCGGGGTCTTCTTGTCCGCAGAGCTGCGCTTGTTGATGACGAGGCTACCCGCGCGGGCGTTCTCGAAGGTGAGGCTGTTCGCTACGCCCTGCTGGATCTTGATGGTCTTGGGAGTGGGATCCTTCACATAACCATCCGGTGCTTTCTCCTCAGTGACGATAATGATCTGCCCCGGCTGGAGTCCGGTGATGGTGATGAGGCCATTGCGGTCGGTGGTGTAGCGTCCATTATTGGTTCCGATGGCCCCGCCGTCCTCGTCTGTGACATGGAAAACCGCGCCCGTCAGAGGCGTTTTGCCGGTACTCTGTTTGAGGATGGTGAGGGAGCAGTCCCGCTTGTTCCAGAAGACCAGCTCCTGCTTCTCCCCTGCCTTGATGAGGATGTCCTGGGGCGTTCCATCGAGGACGAAGCCCTCGACGGTCTTGATCTCCCGAGCGACCACGGTGGTACCGGGCTCCAGGCCATCCACGACGATCTCGCCGGCGTGGTCCGTGTAAAATATCCCGTCATCTGGTCCGACCGCCGCGCCGCTGCCGTCCACCAGCTTGAAGGCCACGCCGGAGAGGGGCTCATTCTCCGTGCCTTCGATGAACTTGCGAATAATGAGCGTGGTGGCGGGCTCGTTTTCGAAGACGAGGCGGTTGACAGCACCGGAACGGACCACGATGGTCTGCGGGGGCTCATTGAGGATATATCCTGTGGGTGCTTTGCTCTCAGACACTACAATGGTGGCATCCGGCTCCAGACCAGTGACCACGGCGGTGCCGTCCGAGCCGGTGAGGTAGCTGCCGTTGTTGGGTCCGACGGCTCTTCCCTCGCTGTCTCGGACAGTGAAAGCCGCTCCGGCCAAGGGTTTCTTGGTCACGGCATCCCGCTTGAGGATGGTGAGGTTGCAAAGGGGATCGTCATAAAAGCGAAGTGTCTGCGTGTCCGAAGCGTTTACCACCACAGTTTGGGGCGTGGGGTCCTTGCGGTAGTTCTCCGGGGCCTTCTCCTCCGTGACTACATACGTTCCGGGCAGGAGCTTCGAGAGGACGATCTGCCCGTTTACGTCAGTCGTGTAGAGACCGTTACTGCTGGTGAGCCCCTCATTGTCCGGCGTCAGCTCACCGTTCGCGTTGGTGACCTTGAACTGTGCGCCGCGCAGGGGCTTCTTTGTCACGCTGTCGTATTTCTCAATGACGAGGCCGCCCTTGGGGCTGTTGGTCACCACCACTGTCTGCGTATCGCCGTTGGCCCCAATGACCACATTGGTGCTGGGGGCATCCATGACATAACCCGCGGGCGCCTTGATCTCCGTGAGGACATACGCGCCGGGAGCGAGGTTGGAGATGCGAATTTCTCCGTTGGGATCTGTCTCGAAAATGCCGTTCTGGGTCAAGGTGCTGGTCCCGATGACGCCGTCCAGGCCCACCTCACAGCCAGCGGCGGTGGTGATGCGAAACTGTGCGCCGGGCAGAGGCTGACCGGTCTGACTGTCCCGCTTCTGGACGATGATGGCCCCCTTCGGCTGGTTTTTGAAGGTCAGGCTCACCGTCCGGCCCTCCTTCACCTGCACGGTCTGAGATTGGGTGTCGAGGATGAATCCAGCGGGCGCGCGGGTCTCCGTGGCGACCACGCTTTTGCCGGGCTTCAAGCCGGTGATGCGGACCTCGCCGTTTTCGTCAGTTCTGTAAACGCCGTTGCTGTCGCCGATCACGGTACCATCCGCGTAGGCCACCTTAAACTCCGCGTCCTGCAAAGTGACGGAGGGATTCACGGAACAGACCTTTCGAATCAGGAGCATCCCGTCCGGGGCGTTGGTGAAGCGGACGGTAACGACGCTCTGCTCGCCGCTGTCGGCGAGGAAAATGGTCTCGGACTCCTGGATGATGCTGTAGCCGTCCGCAGGGTCTACCTCCTCCAACACGTAGGTCCCCGGCTGGAGGCCGGTCCAGATGGCGGTGCCGTTTTTGCCCGTGACCTTCTCGCCGATGGCGGTACCGCCGGTGCCGGACGCGCCGCCCAGATACTTCAACTGGAAGGTGCATCCCGGCAGGGCCTCGCCGGTGACAGAATCATATTTCTCAACAATAATCGCATTGAGGGGCGTGTTCTCAAAGGTCAGTACTTTGTGTTCGCCGCCCTTGATATAGACCTCCTGGGTGGCAGGCTCCTTGATGGTAAATCCGGCGGCGGGCTCCAGCTCCGTGACTTTGTACCAGCCGTCCCGGAGCAGGTCCAGTGTGAACTGCCCGTTGGCGTCCGAGAAGTGGGTGCCCAGGCTGTTCAGCTCGCCGGTAGTCGTGTTATTGGACCCGTACCAAATCTCGAACTTAGCACCCTTAATGGGGTTCCCAGTGATGGAATCGACCTTGTTCACGGTCAGGGAAGGTTTTTTGTGGTTCCGGAAGTTGACGGTGTGGTCCCGGTTGGGGTAGAGGGTCACCGTCTGACTGGGAGCGTCCTGGAGCCACGCGGCGGGGACGGATTTCTCGATGATCTCGTACACGCCGGGGAGCAGATTTTTGAGCTCTGCCTTGCCCTCGCTGTCCGTGCGGATCTGGTCCACGCTGTGCCCGTCCGCCGCTTTCACCTGGAAGACGGTGCCGGGGATGGGCTCGCCGGTGTCCGCGTCCTTTTTGTAGACGATGAGGTTGGGCCGCTTCTGGTTCTCAATCGTGATGGTGCTGACCTTACCCGGAAACAGCTCCACATGGTGCTCCCGGAGGTCCGGGATGTGGTCATCCGGCGCGGCGGTCTCCACCACAGAGTAAACACCCGGCTCCAGGTCAGAGACAATGATTTCGCCGTTGGCGTCGGTGGTGCGGTCCAGGTAATGGGTGCCGTCCTCTACCTTCGCAATGCGGAAGGTGACGCCGGGGAGGCGGGAGCCGTCCGCGCTGGTCTTGATGAGGTGCAGTGTGGGCTTGATGGTGTTCGTGAAAACAAACTCCACATTCTCGTTGCCGTCTAACTGGATAATGCGCTGGGCCTCGTCAATGATGTAGCCGGGGCACTCCAGCTCCGTGACCACATACGCGCCCACGGGCAGCTTGCTCAGGTCGATTTCGCCGTTCTCGTCCGTAATGAACTCCTGAGGGCCGTAGTCCCCGGCCACGGACCGGATGCTGAACTTGGCATTTGGAATGCGCTTGGACGGGTCCGCGCTGTCCACCTTGATCAGGTGGATTCCAGGCTTTTTCGCGTTGAAAAACACCAAGGACTTGATGCCGTCCCCGGCATGAAGCTCCACCTGCTGGGGCATCCCGTCCAGAAGGTGCTCGTCGTCTGCGGCGACTTCCTGGACCACATAAGTCCCCGGCTGAAGGTCCGTCAGCAGAATTTCTCCCAGCTCACCTGTGCGGTAGTCACCCAGGACCTCGCCGTCCTTCCAGACGCGGAAGGTGATGCCGGAGAGAACCTGGTTGTTGCTGCTGTCGTACTTCTCGATGCGCAGGCCGGGGAGCTCCTTGTTGGTGAAGGAGACGGTGGAGACCTGCCCGGTCACCACGTTCACGGTCTGGATGGTCTCCAGATCCGCTTTCCAGCCCTTGATGCCGGAAATCTCGCGAACCTCGTAAGCGCCGGGGGTCAGCTCGGAGAACTGCACCGCGCCGCCGGGCTCGGTGGTGCCGCTGTAGGTCCTGCCGCTTTCGATGTGTTTGATCTGCACCACGACGCCCGCAAGGCCCTCTCCGGTGTCGCTGTACTTCTCCACCCGGAGCTCACCGAAGGGATCGTTATCGAAGGTCAGGGTGGCGGTCTCGCCCTCGCGGACAGTCACGTTCTGGGCGGGATTCTTGCTCAGGAGGTGGAATTTGGGCGGGATACGCTCATAAACGGTGTAGTTTCCGGGAACCAGATTAGGGATGGAGACCGTGCCGTTCACAGTGGAGAACATCCCGATGGTGTCCCCGTTGGGCCCCACCACCTCGAAGATGGCACCGTCCAGGAGCGCCAAAGTGCCGGTCTCCCGCTTGATGATCTGCAGGTCGCCTGGAGGCGTTGTGGGGATCGGATCGGGGGTGGGGTCAGGAGTAGGGTCAGGGCCGGGGTCGGGGGAAGCCGTGCCATTCCAGAAAGTTGTGGCATCAGCCTTGACAGGCTGCCTGGGGTCGGTGTCCACCATGTAGCGCTGGAGGGGGCCATATTTGCCCGTCTCCTGACAGACCGCGTAAAACACAGCAAAGTTATGGACAGTTGCGGCGAAAGTTAACTGCACACTGCCGCTGGGGGCGTCTGCGGGGATGAGGAGCTTGAACTGTCCGGTAAAGTTAGTGCCGGAGGGGGTGTACACGCCGACCTTCGTGATGTCCTTGCCGCTCATGTCGGTGATCCTGGTTCCCGCCGGGACCGCGCCGGGGTCTGCGAAGGCCACTTCCACCCATTCGCCGTCCACCCAGGTCTCGCTTTCCACAGTGTAGACCTGCTGGAGGTAGTCCGTACCATTTACAGTAACAGGATAGGGTTCGCTTTTGTCGGGCGTGGCGGTGAGGCGGGGATTCTTATCCACGGTCCAACCCATGCCGTCTGAGAAGATCTTTTTCGCCGCCGCAAGGACTCTCTGGGCCGCCGCCTGGTCCGAACAGCCTGGGTTGATCTCCAGGTCGTTGATGTTCCAATTGGACAGCAAATAGCACCAGAGCGCCATTTTTGTGGCATAATATGCCTCTTGGGGTGAGTTTAACCCTAGGTCGCTCAGAGAACGGTGGGGATATCCGCTCGCCACCGTTCCAGTGACCTTGGGGTCGCTGGCCTTCTCGTCCGCGAGGTACTGGATGCCGGTCCCCACGGGGACGCTCTGAGGCACCCCGGCGGTATTGGGGTTGACGCAATACGCCGGAATCTGCTTGGTGGAGCCGTCCGGGGCCTTGTAATTGTAGTAGGTGTAAGTCTGCACCCGGGCCTTGCCGTTGATGGAGAGGTAGTCCATCTTCTCGCCGCTGTGGTAGATGTCCACCTCGCCCAGGGCATCCGGGACGGTGGCCGCCGCCAGGGCGGTGACCGGGAACACTCCCAGCACTGTCATCAGCGCCAGGAGCAGGGCGATGATCCTTCGTTTCATTGTGGTTCCTCCTGAAAAAGATTTCAAAAAGAAGACCGCGCACTCCAGTGAGCACGCGGCTTCGTCTTGATGTGGTTGAATTTGCGTTAGAAGATCTGGTATTCGGTGCGCTGGAAGACGCCGTTGCGGTAGACATCCCAGCAGTCCAGATAGTAGTCTCCTGCGGGACAACTCTCGAACAGGTCTGTGACCCGTTCTTCCCGCCAGGGCCAGAAGCCCATGACCGAGCGGCCCTCGGGCATGGACAGGTGGATATGGACCCAAGGGGTGCCGTCACTGCGGAGCACCGCCTCGCCATTCTTCCACGTTTTGGTGTTGGTGCCCATGGCGTTATAGAGGGTGTAGAGCATCCGCTGGAGCTCGTAGAGGTTTCGGACGAAGAGGTAATCCCCGTCCGGATCGTTGAACCGTCTCGCCTCCGCCTCCGGGAGGTCCGGCTGGTCGAACTGTGCCCAGTCGCAGACGGGCTCGGGCAGGGGGCCTGCGGGGCCGGAGGCGAAAGCACTCTTGTCGTACCGGCTGACGTCCGTGATGGTGTAGCTGGTCCCATCGTCGCAGTGGATGACGTCTCCGGTCTTGGGGATGTTTGGCGTGACCTCCTGGGATGTGCTCACCTCCTTTTCATGGGGCTGGTCCGGGTGGATGGTGACGGTGTTGGTGGCGGCGTCGTAAGTCACGCCGAACCCCACCGCCTGAGCGATGTCCCGGAGTTTGACGTAATTGTTTCCGTTGATGGTGTAGGCTTCCAGGGGGATGCGCCGGCCGTCCAGGTAGAATCGCTGGGCGCTGGGCTGAGCGGTGAGGGATGCGAGAGCTGTCCCTCCGCCAAACACAGCCGCGCCGGTCACGACGCCTGCCGCCAGCAGGGCCATTTCTTTTCTTCTGCTCATGATCTGTTCCTCCTTCAATTGTTTTGCTTTGGTAAGCAACACAATACCGAAGAAGGCTTCACAAGTCCAGCGGAACTTTCGCAAACCTATGGAGAAGAAAAGAGCTAAAAACGAAGCAAATTGTATAAAAAAGGAGCCTTCACTTATTTGAAGGCTCCCAATTCAAATCTGCTTTGTCAAGTCACGGCGGCTGTAAACGATACGCCGCACTTCCATGACATCCCCAATCACTACATAGAAAATCGTATAGTTTTTCACTTGGATGCGGTAATAGGGGTACCGCCTTTCCTTCACCGAATGGTATGGCGCGAAGGATTCGGCAAAGGGCAGCCGCTCCTGGATCGCCTGCTCGACCGCATCTACGAACGTCTCCGCCGCGATCGGATTTCGCAGACGGTAGACCATGTAGTCTACAATCTCGTTGAGATCATCCTCAAACAGCGGCAGGATCTCCAGCCTATATTTCTTTCCGTCCATGGATACGCTGCCTCGCTCTCCTGAAAACTTCTTCCCCGCTGTACCGCATATCCGAGGACGCGGCCGCTCGGTCCGCTGCATCCAGCTTCAGCTCCACTTCGTCCGTCAGAGCAGAGTATTGCTCGATGCTCATGACGACCATAGAGCCATAGCCGTTTTTCGTCAGATAGACCGGCTCGCCGTTTTTCACCAAGTCCTCGATCTCCGGAAATTTATTGCGCAAGTCAGAAACAGGACGAATGTTGATCATAAAGGCTGCCTCCTCGCTTGTGTTATAATTTTCGCATCAATCCTTTCTTAATTATATCACAGTTTTATCAAAATTCCGCATTACTATTGCATTGCAGATGCTTCCACCCCCTGGACGCACCAGCGGAACTCCCGCTCATCCCGGACGCAGGTGTAGAGGGTGATCTGGTTGCTCCCGGATGCGGAGAGGGCGCTGCGGTCCGTCTCGCTGACCTTGGACACGGAGGTGACCTCATAGGTCCGAGTGCCCAGCCGGGTGGTCAGGGAGATGGTGTCCCCCAGTTGGAGATTGTGGATCTCTCCAAAGTAGGAATTCGCGCCTCGATTGTGTGCGCAGAGCCCTACGTTGCCGTCCCAGATGCTGGAGTCCTCGAAGTGCCCCGCGCCCTTCTTCAGCGTGGCGCTGTCGGTGCCCTGAAAAATATCCACGGAGAGGCGGATGGCTGGAATGTCCAGCGTCCCGAGGGAGCCGTTATCGTAGTACAGGTCCTCCGTAATCTCGGTGTAGCCGGAACTGCTGCTCTTCGGCGTAGTGATCGTCACCTCGGAGACCCCGGGAGCCGAAGTGCCGGAGGAAACATCCCCCACGCCGCCCGCCGGGAGGGAGATGCCGTCCAGCGAGGGAGGCAAAACAGTAGCGGCACTGCCGTTGACCATAGCGCCGGGGCCTGTCAGGACCATGGCGGCGGGGGCGAGGTTGGGCGTCAGGTAGTCGCCGGTGTCCAAGGTGTCGCTGGTAGGCGAACCGAAGGTAGGCGGGATACGGGCGGCGTTCTTGCTGACGTCCTCGTTCTTCGCCGCGCCGCCGTCCGCCGTGACAGGCACCTCGATGGAGGTGGGCTTGCCGTAGGCCATGCCTGGAGCCTCGTCGAAGCTGTACTCCAGCGCAAAGGCCGGACAGGACAGCATGGTAGCCACGCTGAAGGACAGCAGAATGTTCAGGAATTTTCTCATTTTCTTCATTTCAGTGCATCTCCTCTCTTGATTCACTGCGGCGTCTCAGGAACAGTGCGATGCCGAGCCCGCCTCCGCCAACGGCCACCACGGCCAGCGGGATCAGCAGGAGGGCCCAGTTGAAGTGGAATCCTGGGGAGCTGTCTTCAGGAGATTCGGGCAATTCACCAGGGTCCACAGGGGCTTCCGGTTCAGGAGCGGTAGGGTCACCGGGGTCCTCTGGAGTGGGCTCCTCCGGGACGAAGGTCGTCCGCTCGAAGATGGCCACATACCGCACCCGGTCCAGCGCGATCCTGCTGACCGTGCCACTGTACTCTGCAGAGACGTTATACCCGGTAACGTAACTGCTGGTCGTGGTGCCGGTGTAAGTGGCCACGGCGGTGTAGCGGTCTCCAAGGGCGAAGTCATCCACGTTGGCGGTGTTGGCCGTCTGCCAGGAGATGTCCTGGAGGGTCATGGTCCTGCCGCCGTCCTGGATGGACTTGGGGATGTACTGGGTGTCCTGACTCTCCAGGTTAGGGTAACTGCGGGTGGTGGTAACGGTCTTCGTAGAGCTCCCGTACCCCGCCGTCTCCACCCGGACCGTGCTCAACTGGAGCGTCAGGGTGCCGGACAGGCCGTCCTCTGTGACGAACTCCTTCTCCTGGGGCAGGAGCGCCAGAACGGACTCCATGTCCTTGTTTTTGCTGGTGACCGTAACGGTCTCGCTGTACTCCCGCTCCTGGTACTCCGGCGTTTCCTGCTTCAAGAGGTCCGTAAGAGTGTAATGCCACCCGTTCTGCTCGAAATCCGAGCGGGGAATGCCGCCGGGGTCCTCCTCCGGGGCAAGGTCGTAGGTCTTGCGGATCTCTGCTCCGTCCTCACTCTGCTCCACGGCCACGGGGTAGCAAATCTCCGCCGCCAGCACATGTGGAGACAGGGACATTGCCAGCAGAAATGCCGCAAGAACGATCAGCCATATCTGCTTCATTTTGATTCCTCCTTGTATTTTTTGTAAGAAATTAGCCAGAAACGGCCTTCTCTGACATGAGCAGCTCCTCCAGGTTCCCCAGGCAGGCCCCCAGGGCTTCCAGGGTGGAGCGCACCCACTCCGGCACGTCGGTGAGGTCGAAGCGGTAGTCCGCCTGGGCCACCGTTACTGTGCCCTCCGTCTCCCCGGGCCAAGCCTGGAGCTTGACCCCCGTGGGGATGCCCGCCCCCTGCCGGACCTCCTCCGGCACCTCCGTGGCAGTGCGGGCCCACGCGGGGCATTCCCCTCCGCCGCAGTCCTCGCAGGCACCGCAGGTCTTCGCCAACTCCCCGAACAGCTCCACCGTCAGCCGCTGGAGGGCGTCGATGGCGTTCACCATCTGCATGGCCGTCATCCGCTTTTTCAGGACCACCACGGTATCCGTCAGGGCGTGGAGCTCCACCATCTCGCCCCTCTCGAAGCCGCTCAGCTCCATCACCGTGTTGGGGATGACCAGTTTCTTTTTCGTTGTGCCTTTCACAAATTTCATTGAGATTCTGCTTCCTTTCTGCTAGAATAGTGTGATCTGAGATGTAGCCCTTCGCCGCTCATCCATGTCGTAGTTGGCGATGAGCAGTTCTGAGAACTGCGCACCGCCCTCGTACCGTTGGCGCATATTGTTCAACCGCGTGATCTCCTGGACCATGATGCCGGGCTGGGTGTAAAGGTCCCGAACAAACTGGTCGTCATTGTAGGAGAGCAGGAATTTCCCCTCGATCCCCAGCAGGAGGTCCCGCAGGCGGAAATGGTCCGCTTCGGTGAAGCCTGCCTCGCCCACGTTCTGGTAGTACCCCTCGGTGGCGTGGTAAGGCGGGTCCAGGTAGAACAAGCTGGAGGGCCGGTCGTAGTGCCGGACCAGCCGCTCGAAGTCCTGGTGCTCGATGACCACGTCCTTCAGCCGCCGGTGGGCCTGCTGGATGATGGGGAAGTTGCCCCACATATCGTGGGGCTGTCCCGCAAAGCTGGACAGCCCGGCGGCGTAGCTGTAGCGGATGATCTGGTAGAACCAGGCCGCTTTCTGCACCTCGCTGACAGGGCTGTCCCGTGCGAGAGCCATGCGGATGCGCTCGAAATCCTCCCGAGCGTTGAGAACATAACGCAGTGCTTCAACGAGCTCCTCCGGCCTGTCCCGAACGATCCGGTACAGGTTCACCAGCAGGCCGTTGAAATCGTTGTAGACCTCGAAGTCACCCCAGGGCGGCTTGTGGAAGAGGACCCAGCCCCCGCCGCCAAAGACCTCGATATAGCGCTCGTAGTCCAGAGGAAAGCGCTGGACCACCGCCTCCCGCAGGGCTCGTTTGCCGCCGATCCAGCTCATGAAGCTGTTCAGGGGGCATCACCTCCGGGGCGCTCGCCGAAGCCCTCCAGCGCCGCCTCCAGGCCCTCGACGGCGTGCTCCAGTCCTCGCGCCATAATCTCCAGGGAGCGGATGGTAGCGTAAATCTCGCCGGCGTTCCCGGCGTAAAAATACCCCTCCGGGCCGCTGCAAATGGGGACTTTTTTCCTCCGCAGGCGGTTGACCTGCCTGCGGAGCTCGTTGCCACTGATGCGCAGGGTCCGCTCCAGCTCCGGGCTCTTGACGGCGTTTTTCCGCCCCAGGCAGTTGCTTTTCAGATGGTTTTTCAACTGTTCGCTGGACATTTTCTTCTCCTTTCCGGCACCGCTCCCCCAGAAAAAGCACAAAAAGAGGGACCGTTTGTCCCATCGGAGAAACGGCCCCTGAAAATTTTACATTGTCATGATTGGCTGCTGTTCCATCTCGGGAGAATCCCGCTTTCGGATGAAGCGGCACCCATCGTCCGTTAGCTGATAGCCCTGCCGCTCTGCCTGCGCGGCAGCGTAGGCGGTATAGTTGAAGCAGCTCTTGACCGCATCGCCATATTTCGCCCACTCCTCTCTGTCCAGCTCCTGCTTTATCTGGTTAAGGAACGCATCCACACTGACAAGCTCGTAGCTGTCCAGATTGCAGCCGATGCACACCGCATCGTTCAGGCGGCAACAGTCCTCAAACTCCAATGCGGCGGCAAACCGCTCAAGAAAATTCGGATCGCCCTGCCCCCGCTCATCCAGCAGGAATCCCAGCTCCTGTCCGTCATCGATCAGATCACTGAGCTTGTCATATTGACCGGCGAGCCCCTGGACACAGGGCAGGGCGCACCGGGCGTCCAGGAGCGTGCATTCCGGGAACCGTTTGACCCCCAGCTCATCCAACGCAAGCTCGATCTCTCCGGGATCGTCCCGAAATGCCGCGTCATAGTCCGGGAGCCGTACCCATACGCCCTCCGGCACCGCTTCCGACGCCAGCTTTAGCCGGACGCTCCAGCCCTCGGACACTACTTCCGGCAGTTCCGAACCGTCATAGCACATGGCGTGCTGATCTCTGGGATACTCCACATAACAGTTTCCGATAAACAAACCGGGGTGCTGTTCCTCGTACAGCCGTCCCAGCGCGGGCAGGTCGAAATACGGCAGATGCTCTTTGTGGGCGTACTGCCCGTAAAGGAAGAGCTTTCCCAGGACTTCATGGCTGTCCACATGGCCGCGCACCTCGTACCACTCCAGCGAGAGCAGGCAGTTCACCGCCCCGGCCATATCCTGGGGCGGCTCACGGGCCATAGCCGCGGTGAGGGCAATGCGCTCTTTAACGCTCAGCACCTCCAGATGCTCTGCCAGCCATTCCTGTTCCTCCGCTGTCCCCGGCAGGTGCAGGAGCATCTCGTCATGACCGTGTAGCATCATACCATCTCCATTCCGCCCTGATTGGGCGCTTGATCTTCTTCCAGGACCTGCCGGGTCGTGTCCCGTTCGACCAAGCCATAACTGGTAACCACGGCCTGATCCCGCTCCAGCAGAGCGCGGCCATAACTTAGGAGGTCAATGTGGGGCAGGAGCGCCTCTGTGTCTCTCTCGCAGAGGATCACGTTCAGCTCGCTCTTTGCCACATCCTCCGGGCTGCTCACCTGGGGCTCGAAGAAATATTCATCTACTTCAGCGGCCAAAGAGAGCATCTTCGACAAATCCTGGCAGTCATTCGCTGCGAGGATCGCCTTGTACCTGGGCAGCGCGCCTCTCCCCTCCAGTCCCGAGAGGCATTGAGCTAACTCCAGAATTTGCGGCATCTCACCGTCGAAATAGATTTCATGGTTCAGACTGGGGATGGCGCAGTCCTGGATGGAGGCTGCAACGTCATCCCAATCCTGCTTTCCCAGCTTTTTTAGAGTTTCCTGTATCTGCCCCTCCGAAGCGGGAAGCCGGAGCTGGATCACCTCTGACCTTCGGCCGCCTCCGGTGAGGGGCATGGCCGCCACATTGACCAGGATGGTGTAGGCCGGCTTCTTGGGCTGGAAGTCCATATTTTTGCTGACGCAGTGTACCTCCGACTGTTGCTCCACATAGCCGTGGCTTGTGTACACGCCGTTTCCTTCCGCTCGGTGTTCCCTGCCGATCTTTCCATAGTCCAGCAGCGTCAGCATGGAGTCCGGCAGGACGCTGACATCCTCGATAAAGTCGTTTTCCACCAGGAATTTCCCCAGTTGAAAGTCTGTCACGGCGTCCTCTGTTACGACGCAGCAGTCCGCGCTGTGGGCAAAGTCGATGAGCCTGGGGAGTTCGATGGCAGCGGCGCTCTTCCCAATTTCTTTTCCCACCAGTCCCTCGAACGCCGCCATTTCCTGCACGGAAGCAAACTCCGAGAGCTTTTTCGCTAAGGCGTTGAGCTGGTAGATGTCCGGCTGTTCGTGGAGGCACTGCTCCAGGTAGTTGAGATCCTCGCGAAATTTCAGGACTTCCACGTAGGGGAGTTGGCCGGGCTCCAGCCGCAGGCGTTCCATCATGTCCAGCATCTCGTAATCGCTGGCGGGGAGGTCCAGCTCCACATAATTGTCCCGGCCCTGGGAGGCGTAGATGTGGAAGACACTACCCAAGGGTCATGCCCCCTTCCTGCTGGCGCAGATACACCTTGGGGTCCGCGCCGGGCTTGTCCCAGCCGAACAGACTGCCAAAGGACATCGCCTCCTCCTGGGCTTTGGAGATGCCTCGTTTTTGATTAAAATAGTCCGCGAGACGGCGGTTTTTCCCTGGATCATTCTGATTCCACTCCGTCTGGAAGTACCCGCTTTCGCCGCGCTTGAGGAGGATGAGGGTCCCGTCGCTGGGCAGAGTGGAGTAGCACATATCCGGCAGGCGCTCAGAAAAATGAGGGTCAAAGCGGTCCTGCTCTGTCATGATGCTCCAGTCATCGCTGTTCCAGAGGTGGACATATAACTCCCCGTCTCCGATGCGGATAGGACGCTGCTCAAACCCTTCTCCAAAGCCGTCACTTGCTTGGCCAGTTGCTGTCTCCATGAGTTTATCCAGCTCCTCCGGTGTCAGCTTGCCCTGCACCTTGCACTCCGCTACGCCCCACAACTGTCCCTCGCGCTCCTCCACTGCAAACACATACGAGAGGACCTTTCGGTTGACGCCATCATCCTCCCGGTAGTAGTGCATCATGCCCCGTTCGGCCTCCTCCGGCATACGTTCCTGGAGTAACGAAGCTCGGATGCTGTCCTCGTAAGCTCGGAGCTCCCGGCCATCCAGGCAACAACTCTCCTCCGGCATATCGCCCCACTCGTCCGGCTCGTAGTAGTCCGCCGTCAGGGGCATGAAGAGCTTGAGCGTCTGCGGCTCCGGCGGAAGGACGGAGAACCGGTCCTCCCCCAGCACCAGGCCAAGGCTCCGCCCGTTGTCCCACTGGACGTGGAAGGTGCCGATGTCGTCAATGTGCAGCAGCGTCCCTACGGTCCCCGGCTCCACCGGGGAGTAGGGATCTTTCATCTCCCGGAGCTCGATCCGGCTCCCCACAGGGTACTGCTCCCTCAGAAAGTCCAGCCATCCTCGTGGTATATTGTTCATGTACTGCCCTCCTCTGTTTATAATCCGCCCATAGTGGGCCCGCTCTGCTCCTGCCGGGGGCCGCGAAGCGCCTCCAGCTTCTCCGCCGCCCAGTCCGGCAGGTACTGCTCGTCCAGAACGCCGGTGAAGTCGGACCTGCTCCAGACTGTCTGCTCCCCGTCTCCGAGGCACGTTGCGTAAACCGCGCGTCCCAGAGCCGTGGGGGAGCACCCAAAGCCTCCCTCGCTAAGCCACAACTGGTTTCGAGCGTCCCAACAGCTCTCTCGGAGCGTCTCCGGACGCAGGACCAGCACCCGGCCCTCATAGTCCAGGTCGTCGCCGACGCAGTGCTCCGGACCGAACAGGCCCAAAGCCTGGTATGCGTCCTGCGTCTGCCGGATGAAGCCCTCCAGCAGGGACGCAGCGGTGTCTGCTACAAAGTAACGGTTGTACTTCCCGTCCGGCGGCACGAAGGTCTGCGCGGCCCAGCTCCGGGCGGCGTCGCTGAGAAGGTGGGGCATCCCCATCTCCTTCACCGAATTGGCCAGGACGAACTTCACCCGGGTGAAGCCGTATTGGACCAGCACCGGCTGGGCGCAGCCGTCCTCCAGTTTTTCGGTCGCCTCGTCGAAGTGCTCCCGGATGGCCCGCTCGATGGCCCGCGCACACTCAACATTCAGCCGGAAACTGTCCTCATGCTTCTGCACTTCCCCGAGATAGCGGGCCTCCGAGCGGGAGTACGGATATACATAAGGATGATCATCCACAGCCCATGCCTCCCATCTCCATTGAGAAATCGTGCGTCAGTCTCTGCGCCTCGCGGTCAAAGCAGGAAAGGTAGCACTGATAGTCGCCCTGGATTGGGTTGCACCGCAGGTGGTAGATATACCGCTCCGATTCCAGCGTGAAGCCGTAGTTCTGACAGCAGGTGCCCCCCTCGATGGCGCCGTCACTGCCCCAGCAGTAACGCTTCATGGACGCCAGGTCCTTCAGCACACCCTTGCGGAGGTCGTTGACCACTTCGCCCAGCTCTGCCCTGAATTCCGGCGTGTTCAGCTCCTCCGGGCCTCTCGGCCACCAGGTGTGCCAGAATCCCTCCCCGCTTTGCCCGAAGTCGATCCTGACATGGCCGATGGCGCCCTGCTCTTCGTTCTGTTCCGGCGACAGGGCGTAAAAAAGCTCTGCTTCTTCAGGAGAAGCAGGGCGCATCAAATGACGGATGGGCGTCTGGGGCAGGGGAATGTTTTCCTCCGCGCAGAACTCGTCGAGAGTGGCAAATTCTCCGCTCAGCCAGAACGCATCCTTGAGCAGTCTGGACTGAGCTTTGTCGTTTTTCAGCGGCTGGTTGGAGAGGATGGAGCCCGCGTAGTTCGTCTCCGCCTGGTCTACCAGTTTGTAGGGCACGTCCGGGGCCTTGGCAGTGCCGCACAGGTCGCAGCAGTGCCACCCCTGGGGCACGTCCTCCCGCGGGATGGGCCGGGGGCTGTACAGTATCGGGGTGTCGAACAGATAGCCCGTCTGCATGGGGTCTTTGTAAATGTTGATGATCAATGCTTTCACCTCTTCCTTTTTCTTGTTCTTTGGTATTGGCAGCAACAACCAATACCACAACTTTTTGCGAAAGTCTACTAAAATTTTACAGCATCTGCATTCCCTGCTCCTCCGTGGGAGCGCCGGGGATCAGCTCCTCCAGTAGCTCTGTCCCGTGGTATGCCACATAGCCGCATTCTGTAAAGCAGCCGTCCTCCTGCCACACCTGGTCTTCTCCAAAGCCCCGGTAGTCATAGATGTCCCGCAGCTTTGCGTCATACGCGAATTTGCCGGACTTTTGGATCAGATATTTGCCGTATTCTTCCGCAGTATGCACATTCGGAACAAAGTCGAACAGGTCCAGGTTCTCCGCAAGTCTGCAAAGGGTTGCAAAGTCCGATTTTACGGCAAACTGCGCCACCGCGTCCAGTTTCTCCCATTCCTGATCCGTCAAGGGCTCGACGGCCCGGCACAGACGGTTCAACTGTGGGAGGTCGCCGGCCGTCAGCCTGTCCAGATCCAGAGCGTCCGCCGCCGCTCCCCGCAGTCCGGACAGCTCCACCTTCAGCGGGATATCCTGCCGGTCCAGCCCTGTCCGCTCGATTTCACGCTGGAGCCGCCGGTCGGACATAGGGAGATCGAAGTGGCCCTCCAGGCCGCCACCCGATGTGGTCTTCAGTTCAATTATGGGAACCTTGTAGAGATATGGCGGAAAACTCTGTCCATCATAGAGCTGCTTCAGCTCCATCCCGTTATCGTAGACCACGCCATAGGGGGTAACTGTGCCGTCCCCGCTACGGATCAGCTCCAGCGCCTCCGCACGGCCATCTATGGAGTAGTACTCATCTGCCGTGAGACCGCCTCTGTTGATACGGTGCTCCCGCCCAATCTCCTCCAGGTCGGAGAAGTCAGTGATCACCGTGGTGTCCTGACAGCAGAAGCTCAGGTTGATAAGGTCCTTGATATCCGTCAGCTCCAGCTTGTGGGCCATGGCCTGGAACTGGGTGTCTTCGCTCTCGCAGAAGCTCTCCAGACGCTTGGCGAGATAGTCCAGTTCGTCCAAATTGACCGCTGAGCCTTCCAGACGGTCAAGGACGGGGTACGCACTTTCCAGTTTGATGATGCGGCAGTCCTGGGCGAAAACATCCCCGATGCCAAGGCCCTCCAGCAGTTCTATCGTTTGGTCGTACTCCTCCTCGGGGATGGGGAAGGGGATGCTGATCTCCCCATACTCCGGATGGGAGCTGGAGGTGAGCACAGCTTTCATCATCATGTCCGTAACCTCCCGATGTTCATGACCTCCGGCCCATACCGGGCAATAACCGCCGCGTTGAGGATCAGCAGCAGAGTCCCATCACTGACCAATTCCGGGTCGGCCAACTCCTCTGAGGTTGCACCCAACGTGCCGGAGCAGAGCCCCTTTGCAGTGCGGTAGAGGACATACTCCTGGACGGTGCTTTCACCCAACCGGACGCGGGCAAAGTCAATCTGGTCCGGCCTGACAGCAAAAAGAGTTTTCCTCCAGAGTCCAGCATGGGCGGAGAGCAGGTACACCGTGGCCAACCAGCGGCTGTTGACATAGTCCGCCTCAGTCTTGGCCATCTCCGCCATGCGCATGATGTGGAGCTGTCCCTCAAAATGGAAGTGTTCCTCCTGGCAGGCGAGACCCACAGCCCGCTGTTTCAGAGGAAGATGCTTCCAGGGGCGGACCGTCTCGACGATCAGCTCATCCATCGCCACCGCCCCGGCCTCCAGACGCTCGGAGATGTAAGGGCAGTTGAGACTGCGGCAGCTCCGGCGGCGGTACTGGAGGCAGTTGCGGCAGTCCACGTCCGCCGCAGTGGGCCGGTAACGGCAGAGGACCGCACTGCTGCTCCCGCGGGGAGCGAAGTTCGGCACCATCATCATCTGCCGCTCCAGCTCCGCTAGAGGTGTCCCTCGTACAAAATACTTTCCCATTTCATGTTCCTTTCTATCAACAGAAAAAGGGGCCTATTTCCGCTGCTTTGCGGTCATAGGCCCCTTTTCTGGTTTCTATCGTGTCACTATTTGCTCAATACAACTGCATTTCTCCAGGCTCCTGCTGTTTGGGACTTTGCGTCAGCTCGTTTGCAAGGTCGATCACCTGCGGGACCGTGTCCTCGATCTGCTCCATGATCTGCTCCAATAACTCGTCCTGCTTCGGGTTGGAAACGAGGCCGAGCACCGTCATGTTCTGTGCGGCGTCAAAGATCACCGCAAGTTGCTCCTGTGTGAAGAGCTGTTCGGGGGGCAGCAGACCGGAGCGGACGGCAAAGTCCTGTTTGGCGGCGGCATAGTCGTTGTCGTAATAGTGCCCCTGCCACAGTCTGGTACCCTCCTGGATGCGCTCCCATGTGATAAATTCCACGCCGTAACCACCTGCACGCTCATGCCCCGCCAGCACTACATCGCCGAACTCTGCCAGCAAGCGGTAATTGCCTGTCAGGCCGTCTGCCACCAGGGGTGGGGCCGACGCCATCTGCTTCATGTACGTCAGAGTTTCGTCCGCGATGCACCGCACTTGGTCCAGCGCGTCCTCCAGGCCGTTCCTCCGCACATGGTCCGGATCATAGCTCACGTTGCCGTGTACGTTGACATTGCAGATGCGGTGCGCATCTTTCTCAACAGGCAAAAGCCCCATGTGCTCCGGCTGGACCGTGAAGCCTGCCCGGCGCAGCCGGTGGCCTGCCTCGGACAGATACTTTGTTTGATGGTCTGTCATGTCATCCTCCTCTCGCCTGCCCTGGGCAGACATAGTCCTAATCTCTGTGCCCGGTGTTCACCATACAGACAGAAAAGCGTCGGCTCGCCTATATTGATAGGCCAAACCGACGCTCCTTCGCTCTTTATATTCTTTTCGATTGAGGCATCCGCGCTTCTGCCATCAGGCATTAGAAGCTCTACCGGAGCAATGCTTCATAACGGGGGCGCTCCGCTTCTGGAATACCCGCTGTGGCCAATGCCTGCTCAACAGACAGGCCCATGTTTTTCATCAGACTGCGAATGACCTTCAGTGCCCCATCTGTCATCCCCTCAGCGTGGCCTTCGGCACGGCCCTCAGCACGACCCTCGGCACGACCCTCGGCACGGCCCTCAGCATGTCCCTCGGCACGGCCCTCGGCACGACCCTCGGCACGGCCCTCGGCACGGCCCTCGGCACGACCCTCGGCACGGCCCTCAGCACGACCCTCCTTCAGTCCATCCTCCCGGGCTTCCAAGGCAACGTGGTAGTCATGGATTTCCATGACCTTCTGCTGATTAAATAATGTCACCATGATCTCTGCCACCTCCTTCTCCCGTGCTTTCAAAAATGGCACCAATATTCCTTTCGCTTTGCATTCGCGCAGCGTCTCTTCTATTGCCTGGCTGGTCCGGCCATACTGCTCTCGCTTCGCGTCTGCGATCTGACAGAACCTTACATATTGGTCCACGATATCGCCGTTGCCCGTTCCTCGCAACACTTTCACTTCCAGGTCCACGCCGCCCTCCCCTTCGTACAGGTCAGACAGATGCAGGACCTCCGGAACATCCATGCGCTCTCCCGAATACACCATGTACAGCTCTGGACACGGAATCCTCACCGCTGCCGTCCCATAAATGTTCAGCTTATGCTCCTCCACATACTCCTTGTACGTCGCCGCAAGGTACATCAGCAATCGCAACGATATGTTGATCGAAAACAGGCTTTGTGCCTCTACCAGCAGAATCAACATATCCCGCACTTGAAGGCCAACATCGTTATACATCCCTGTTGTCAGAATATTCTCCAATGTTACCAACTTGCAGTCCGCTTCTGTCACATTCGTGTCTTCCGGATGTAGCGCGAGGTATAGCTTGCGGGCGTATTCAGGTTGCTTGAATAAATACGTGAACACACTGTCCTTTACCGTATATTTCATCTCTGCCATCGGCATCTCTCCTTTTCTTTATTATAGCTGATATTCACCCGCTATTGCAACCCTCAATTTATGAATTTTCTGCCTCCACAGCTCCGTAGACCACGTCTTCCCGCACCAGTTTGCCTTCCAGGTCGCTCATGCAGACCCCGCACTCCCGCAGGGTGTCCAGAAACGGTGCCGGAATGTCTGTCAGGTCGAAACGGTAATCAGCCTCCACGATGTGAATGGCACCGCTTTCCGGGTCGGCCTCGTAGGCAAGTTTAGTGTCCGGCTCGAGCCCCAGCTCCTCCAAGAGATAGCCCGGGACACTGACCTCCGAATGGACCTCACCCTTCATCTGGTCGCAGGGTTCATCCATCTCGCAGTTGTTGCACTGCTCGCAGGCAGCGCACAGCGCGGCCAGCAGGTCAGAGGCGAGGCTCTGCAGTGCCTCGACGGTGCGGAGCAACTCCATGACGGTCATCTGACCGGGGATCACCACTGCGGTCTGGTCCAGCAGATGCAGCTCAAGCCTCGCCCATTCGGCGAGATTTGCTCTCTCCAGCTCCGCTGCGGAGATGCGAACTTCATTAGGATACTCTTCCAGTATAGTTTTCATTGTGACCTCCAAAATTATTTTGACATATTTGTTTTCAGATGGTAAAATAGCGTATGGATCCAGAAGCGAGTTTCGGCTTCTGACTGCCACATTGGTATGGCGCCAGAGGTTTTTGGATAAGTGTAAGGTGCTTTTCAGTAGTGTCCTGCGCGGTATTACAGCAAGAGATAATTCCCAAAATTTTCAGAAATTAATTTCTTGAAATACCTCCTGTTGGTAGGAATTTTTCTGCTGGAAATCGGGTTGACCCATTAACTGACCCATTACGGGACGGACTGGGGCGGACGTAACGGACGGGGGAAGTTCAAAAAAAGGGCGCAATACCCCTATTTTCGGACGCAATAACACGCGGCGGACGATTCGCGCATAGTTCGGGACCAAGAGGCCGTGGGTTCAAATCCCGCCACTCGGACCAGAAAACCGCTTGTATTTATTGCGAATACAAGC
>CAOKLO010000057.1 GCA_948469375.1 uncultured bacterium
CACGACCCCCCTTGGGCGGGAGTTCATCGGCGGGGGCTGCATTGACGTTTAAGTTCGGGACGCGCCGCTTACCGGCCGGCTTGGCCGAAAAGCGGCGCTTCCCTTTTGGAGCTGTATCCGCTGAACCGCCCCCTGCCGCAGATGATCCACAATCGCCGAAAATTGGGAAAAGGTGATTGCCATAAGTCCCAGATTTTGATAGAATAGCTATGTATGTGGATACGGGCTGTCAAGGGAGCGTTTCTTGCACTTGGATGGGCGGCCCGCAGCGCTGCGGTCCCTTCCGCCGGCCATTTGCGCCACACCGGTACGGAGCAGGGACAATTTCGTTGGGAGATAGGGATCATGGAAAAAAGGACCACACGTTTTTTGAACATAAGCCTTATTCTGGTATCGCTTTTCTGCGTCTTCATATTCATCGTCCAGACGGTCTGTATGAGCCGGATGGGTGAAAACGCCGTTCGGCATCTGGGCATCTTTTACATGTCGGGAATCAGTGAGCAGGTGTCCTCCCACTTCGGCACCACCATTGAGCTGCGCCTGTCCCAGGTGGAGGCTCTTGTCAACTCCGTCCCTCCCGGGCGCGCCACCGGCGGGACGTCCATGCAGGTCAACCTGACCTATAACGCCCGCTCCGCGGGCTTTGAATACCTGGCGTTTTATACCCAGGACAGCAGTTTCCACATGATCTACGGCTCCCAGGTGGAGGCGGACGTTCCGGAGGCCCTGCGCCGCTCCGTGCTGGGGGGCAAATACAACGTCTCCACCGGAAAGGACGCCGCCGGGACTCCGGTGGTGCTGCTTGGCGTGCCGGCGGTCTATCCCATGGGCGACGGCAGTACAAGCGTGGCGCTGGTGGCCGGACTGCCCACCGCCTATCTGAAGGACACGCTGGAAGCCAATATGCGGGGCGGCGACATGGAGTATTCCATCATCCGGGACGACGGCAGCTATGTCCTGCACAACCACCCCGTGGATGAGGACAACTATTTCGACCAGGTGGAGCAACTTTACGAGACCTGCTCCGGAAAGGACCCCGCCCAATACGCCCAGGAATTCCGCGCCGCCGTAGCGGCCAATACGGATTATACCAGCGAGGTCTTGATCTCAGGCCAACGCTGGAACGTCTATTGCTCCAGCCTCCCCAATTCAGAATGGCACCTGCTTTTGAAGATATCCCATAACACCCTGGACGAGACCATCAGCCTGCTGCAGCGAATGTGGTCCTATCTCTCCATCGGCGGCTGCTGCCTGATCGTCTGCGCCCTGCTGTTCGTCTTTGTGGGGTATTACCGGCTGACCAAAATGCAGATGAACGCGCTGGACGACGCCAGAAAGACTGCCGAGGAGGCCATGCTGTCGGCGGAGCGCTCCAGCCGGGCAAAAAACGAGTTTCTCTCCAACATGAGCCACGACATCCGAACGCCTATGAACGGCATTATGGGCATGACCTCCATCGCCATCAGAAGCCTGGACAATCCGCCCCGGGTGCGCTCCTGCTTAAAGCGCATCCATGTGTCCAGCCGGCACCTGCTGGGGCTCATCAACGATATGCTGGACATGTCCAAGATCGAGAGCGGAAAGCTGACGCTGAATATGGAGCCCATCTCCCTGCGGGAGATCATGCAGAATATCATGACCATCATCCAGCCCCAGGTCCATGAGAAAAACCAGCGTTTCAGCATCTACATACACGACATTTATCATGAAAACGTGTGCTCCGACAGGGTCCGCCTGGCCCAGATTCTGCTGAACATGACCGGGAATGCAGTAAAATTCACCCCGGAGGGAGGCAGCATCCAGGTCGAGCTGTACGAGGAGCCTTCCCCCAAGGGGGAGGAATACATCCGCTCCCACCTGCATATTCAGGATAACGGCATCGGCATATCCAAGGAATTCCAGAGCAAAATATTCGACGCCTTCGTACGGGAGGACAGCGCCCGGGTGGACAAGGAGGCCGGGGCCGGGATGGGCCTGGCCATCACCAAGTACATTGTGGACGCCATGGGCGGCGTCATTACCGTAGACAGCGAGCAGGGGAAGGGAAGCCATTTCTGCATCACGGTGGACATGGAGAAAGCGTCTCCCCAGGAGAAGGAGCTGCGCCTGCCGGAGCGCGGCGTCCTGGTCGTTGACGACGACCAGACTGCGGGGGAGCTGGCCGTCTCCGCGCTGGCGTCCATCGGGCTGCGGGCGGAGGCCGCGCCGGACCTCCAGCAGGCCCTCCGGATGATCGAGCTGCACCGGGACATCAACGAGCCCTATCACCTGCTTCTGCTGGATTGGGACATCCAGGGACAGGATGGAATGCAGGCGGCACAGGAGCTGTCCGGCCGCTTCGGCCCGGACCTGCCGGTGATACTGCTCACCGACGGCGAATGGGATGAGCTGGAGGCCAGGGCCGGGGAGAGCGATATCTGCGGGTTTATCTCAAAGCCGCTGTTCCGCTCCGGGCTTTATTACGGCCTGCGCCGGTTCATTGAGGAGAAGGCGCCCCAGCTCCAGGAGGCTGAAACGGTCCTTGACCTGACGGGCAAACGGCTCCTCATTGCCGAGGACAACGAGCTGAACTGGGAGATCGCCAGTGAAATCCTCAGCGAGTGCGGACTGGAGGTCGAGTGGGCGGAAAACGGGCAGATCTGCCTGGAAAAGCTGGAGGCCTCCGCCCCGGGCTGGTACGACGCCATTCTGATGGACCTACGTATGCCCGTCATGACGGGCTTTGAGGCGGCCCGGGCCATCCGGGCACTGAACCGGACAGACGCGCGGGCCATCCCCATCATTGCGGCCAGTGCGGACGCCTTCCAGGACGACATTCAAAAGTGCCTTGACTGCGGTATGAATGCCCACACGGCAAAGCCCCTGGACCCGGACAAGGTTTTGGAGCTGCTGCGGCAGTTTTTACATTGACCCCGCCCAGTGAGAGGAAAGGAGATGCCTGGGTATGAAAAAGCTGTTTTCTTTGCTGTGCCTCCTGCTGTCCGTCACGCTTTTGTCCGCCTGCGGCAGCGTTCCCCCCGTCCAATCCGCCGCTCCCAGCGACAAGCCCGGCGGCGATATTGAATTGACGCTGTGGACCTTTCCCGTGGGCAATTGGACCAATCCTACCGCAGTGTCCGCCATCCTGGCCGGCTTTCACAAAGAGTATCCAAATATCCACATCTCCCTGAAATGCCTGGATTACGATACCGGAGACGAGCTGGTCGCCCAGGCCGCAGCGGACCATTCCGCCCCCGACCTGATCCTGGAGGGCCCGGAGCGCCTTGTGGCAAACTGGGGCGAGGCGGGCTGGATGGCGGACCTGTCCGACCTGTGGGATTCCGAAACGTCCGGCGCAATTTATGACAACATCAAAACAGCCTGCCGGCACACCGACGGAGCTTATTATGTATTTCCCATCTGCATGTCCGCCCACTGCATGGCCATCAATTACGACATGTTCCGGGAGGCGGGGGCGCTTTCCTACATTGATGAAGAAACCCATACCTGGACCACAGAAGGCTTTATTGAGGCGGTCCACGCACTGACCGCCTACGGGCAGGAGAGCGCCGGTATCATCTACTGCAAAAACCAAAGCGGCGACCAGGGAACCCGCGCCCTGGTGAACAACCTATATGGCGGCTCCTTTACCGACGACGCGCATGTCTCCTATACCGTTGACAGCCCGGAGACTCAGGCGGCCCTACAGCTGCTCTATGATTTGGAGGGCATTACCTTTGAGCCCTCCCTCTCCTCCGCCGAGGCCATCGACCTGTTCTGCAAAAAGAAAACCGCCATGTGCTTCTGCTGGAACGCTTCCATACAACTTCAAAAGACCATCAACAGCTCCGACCTGGATTTTGAGGTCTTTCCAATGGCCTTCCCCACCAACGGGGGTGCGCCGGAGCTCGAGGGCGGAATCTGGGGCTTCGGTATCTTCGACAACGGCAGCGAGGAGCGGATTGAGGCGGCCAAAACCTTTATCCGCTATCTCACGGAAAACGACGCGCCCTATATCAAATCCGTCCTCATCTCCTCCTACTGGCCGGTGCGGGATATGGATAACATTTACGAAAACGACGTGCTTATGACGGAGTACAGCATTTTCATGCCATATATGGGCGACTACTATCAGATCACCCCCGGCTGGACTCAGGCCCGCGCCGCCTGGTGGCAGATGCTGGCGAGAATCGGAGCGGGAACCGATATCTCAGAGGCGGTGAAGGGCTTTCCCGCCTTGAACTGAGCCCCTCCTCCGCTCACGGGATCTCCGCTCCCCTCCCGCTCATCGCTTCGGCTGGACAGCGAAAAAGCGTACCAACGGTCGAGGCGGCTTTTGACCCGCGTTGGCCGTCCTGCTCGATACCCGGCTCCCACCCGCCGGAACGGCCTGCGCCTGAACCGAAAGAGAAAAAATTTAAGCCCTGACGCACGGCTTCCTCTTGCGGCAGCGGCTTTGACGGAGTATAATTGAACCAGAGATAAAAGCACTGGGAAAGGAGGCGCACATAATGACAGAAAAGAAAACGCTGCTGTCCCGGCTGTTCGGTTCCCGGCCGGAGAAGCAGCCCCAGGAGGAGCAGGTTCCGGCCCAGTCCCAGACTGACGCCGTCCAGGTCTCTTCGGCCCCCACGGCGGAAATCGATCCCTTCTGCCTGAATCTGTCCCCGGGCCACGCGGTTTACAAGCTGTCCGCGCTGTGGAGGGAGCAGGCCGGCTGGCAGCCGGCCCCGTCCTTCCGCCTCCAGGGACCGGAGGGAGCGAATGTGATCCCCACCGCTCAGGCCAAGCAGGAGCTGGCGCGGCTTCTGCTCACGGTAAACGCCACCGCGAACCAGCGGCTGAGCAGGGCCGTTCCCAAGGGAAAGCTACAGAAGGATGAGAAGCCCCCTCCTCCTCCCGACCTGGACGCTCAGGCCGTGGCCTTCGTCTCCAACGACCGGCTGACCGCATGGGTGTTCGCCTACCCGCCGGTGGGCGCGGGTAAGGAGCTGGACCGGGATATGCTCTCAAAGGCCTTGGGGGAAAAGCAGGTGAAGTACGGCCTGGACGAGGGTTTGCTGGACGCCCTGCCCAAGGATCCGAAACGGTATCTCCACCTGTTTCTGGCCGCCCGGGGGTCCGCCGCCGTCCACGGGAAGGACGGCCAAATCGTGGACCTGTTCAAGCGCAAGCCGGAGCGGGAGCTGGTGGTGGACGAGTACAACCATGTGGACTATGCCTCCATCAGCTTCATTCAAAACGCCTCGGAGGGAGACGTGATCTGCCGGATCATCGCCCCCACGCCCGGCGAGGCGGGCAGGACGGTGCTGGGCCAGGACCTGCCCGCCCGGGACGGCAAAACCGCCTCGGTGCCCAAGGGGCGCAACACCGCCCTGTCCGAGGACGGCACCGCCCTGGTGGCCACCAAAACGGGGCATGTGGAGTTCAACGGCCGAACCTTCCAGGTAAAGCCCGTGCTGGACATCGACGGCAACGTGGACTATTCCACCGGCCACATCAATTTCCTGGGTGACATCCACGTCCACGGGGACGTGTGTACCGGCTTCACCGTTCGGGCCATGGGGAACATCACCGTGGACGGCGTGGTGGAGGCGGCTACGGTGGAGGCCGGAGGCGATCTTATCATGGTCAAGGGCGCCCAGGGAGATAATCGGGCGGTGCTCCGGGCCAGCCACAGCATTTTCGCCAAGTACCTGGAAAACTGCTGTGTCTACGCCATGGAGGACCTCCACGCCGACTGCATCATCAACTGCGACGTGTACTGTGACGGACTGGTGGAGGTGCGCTCCGGCCGGGGCACCATCATCGGGGGCGGCATCCGGGCCGCCCATGAGGTCAGCGCCGGTGTGGTGGGCTCCCGGGCCGAAACCCACACCGATGTGGTGCTGGGCGGTCTGCCCTGCCAGGAGTTCGACCAGGAGGTGCTGGTCCGGGAGATCGCCGATCTGGAGGAGGAGCTGGCAAAAACAGAGCTCCAGCCGGAGAGTCCCCTCAAATTCACCCGCATGGGCAAGTTGCGCATCCAGCTGGCCACCAGCAAAAACAAGCTGGAGCAATTCGCCCGGGCCCTGGAGGAGCTCCGGGAAAGCGAGGAGGCCTCCGGCCTCCGGCTCCTCAGCTGCGACGTGGCCTACGCCGGAACGTCGGTAACCATCGGCCCGGCCTTTTACCGCTTCCGGCAGGAGACCCGCCCCGTGAGGGCCAGCCTGATCGGCGAGGAGATCTCCATCATTTAACGTGCGGCTGCGCTTCGGGAAGGAGGGAGCAATGTGCATACAGCCATGTCCGGGCAGGAATTAGAGAACGTGCTGGACCAAATCACCCGGAGGGTGACGGAGGAGTCCACGGGCATCCGGCTGATCCCAGGAGGGCCGGACCCAACGGAGGATGTGTACACGGTGCACGTTCGCTTCTGCCGGGGGTTCCACTCCAGCCTGTCCTTCCGGACGGATTCCGCCCTGCTCACCCGGCTAACCCAGTCCATGCTCCAGGAGGAACAGGTCACCCTCCAGGACCTGGAGGACGTGGCCAAGGAGTATTTTAACGTACTGTGCGGCCATATCGTCGCCGCTCTATTTAAGGCTACCCGGGTGACGGCCCGCTTCAGCGTGCCCTCCTTCCACCGGGGGAGCTACAGCCCGGAGGGCCATACAGAGCAATTTGTGATCCACTATTCCAGCGACCGCGGCGAGGCCGCTCTGCTGGTCCACCACATCCCTGCTCCCTAGGAGGGGGAAGCCGGCGGGACCGAATTAAATCAGTATCAACAGAAAGAAGGCTGTCAAATCATGGCAAAGCGAGTGATGGTGGTAGACGACTCCCGTGTCCAGGAGGTCCAGATCCGCAATCTGCTGGATGGAACGGACTATGAGGTAGCACACTACTGCCGCAGCGGAGAGGACGCCCTGGCGGCGTACGACGAGGTAAAACCCGACGTGGTGACCATGGACATCATCATGCCGGGGATGGACGGCCTGGAGACCGCCCAGGCCATTTTGGAGGAATACCCGGATGCAAGGATCGTCATGGTGTCCTCCCTGGCCTATGAGGATACCTTCGAGGAGGCCAGTTCCATTGGCGCCAAGGCCTTCATCGCCAAGCCCTTTGAGCAGGAGGCCCTGCTGGCCGCCCTGAATAAGGCGCTGGAGGGTTGAACGCTCAGACAAAAAAGCCTGTTGACGCCGGTCAACAGGCTTTTTTATTGGAAGACCTGTCCGCACGCGCCGGGAGCGAGGCCCGCTCACGGCCGGGACTGATCCCTCCGGATGAAATCGTCTATCACCTCAAAGTGCGAGGCAGCGGCGGCGGCGGCAGCCTCCGCGTCATGGGCGGCCAACGCCTCCGCCAGCCGCTGGTGGGCGTCGTGCAGCGCCTCCGCCTGACCTGGGTCCCCCACAATGCGCATATACATGGTGCTGATAAATTCATTGAACGTGGACAGCATGGCGCCGAACAGCGACCTGATCAGCCGGTTCCCAGACGCCTCGCACAGCAGGCTGTGAAACTCCTGGTCGTAGCGCGATGCCTGCTGTGGATCTGTCTCCTCCCGCATCAGTTGGGCCAGCTCCTTCATCCGGGCGGCCTGCCGGGGCGGAATGCGCCCCGCCGCCAGCCGGGCGTTCTCGCTCTCCAGCCCCCGGCGCAGCTGGCTGATTTGGAGGACGTTGGTCTCCCCCAGCAGCACCATCATATGCAGGCTCTCCCGCAGGTTCTGCTCGATGTCGCAGGTGACAAAGTTGCCCGCCCCCTGGGTGCTGGACACAAAGCCCATCAGCCCCAGAGTCCGGATGGCCTCCCGCACGGAGTTGCGGCTGACACCCAAGGTTTCCGCCAACTCCCGTTCCGGGGGCAGGCGCTCTCCCCGCTTCAGCGCCCCTTGCCAGATCTCATTTTTGATATGCTCAATGACCTTTTCATAGGCCTTCTCATTTTTTGCCCTCATCGAAACGCTTTTCCTTTTGATTCATCGCCAACATCGCGGCAAGGACTTTGAGCCCGTCAGAACGTATCACACACCTTGCCTGGGTTGAGGATGAGCTTGGGATCAAACACCCTTTTGATGCCCTGCATCAGCGCCATGTTCACCGGGCCCACCGCCTGGGCCAGGAACTTCACCTTGCCCATGCCGATGCCGTGCTCACCGGAGATTTGGCCACCCAGCTCCACGGTTTTGGCATAAATACTGGTAAAGAACCGGTCCACCTGCTTTTTGAACTCCTCCCTGTCCATGTCGTTGGAGCAGGTGTAAATATGCAGGTTACCGTCGCCGGCGTGGCCGAAGTATTTTACCTCAAAGTCATGCCTTCCGCTCTCCTGGGCCACAAAAACCACATACTCGGCGATCTTGTTCACGGGCACCACCACGTCGCACTCGTCCAGCAGCGTGGTCTGCTCCTCTATGCCCTCCAGGAAGGAGGAGCGGGCGGCCCAGGTGTCCTTCAGCTTGGGGGGGGTGTCGGCCACCAACACATCAAGCGCTCCCGCTTCCACCAGCAGCTCGGCGGCCCGCTCCACCAGCGGGTCCAGCTCCTCCATGCTGTTTCCGTCAAAGGTAATCAGCAGGTAGGCCCCCGCCTCCACGCCGGACACCATTCGGGGAAACACCTGCTTGCCCAGATATTCCTCGGAGGAGATCAAAATCTCCTTCTCAAAAAACTCCAGGGCCTGGGGATTCAGGTTGGCCATGAACACCTTGGGCACGGTGGAAATGCAGGCCTTCAGGTCCTCAAAGGGCACAATCAGGCTGACCGTGGCATTGGGAGCCGGGATCAGCTTCAGCGTCAGCTCGGTGATGATGGCCAGCGTACCCTCGGAGCCACAGATCAGGTTAATCAGGCTGTAGCCGGAGCTTGTCTTGGACACTGTGCCGCCGAAGTGAGTAATCTCTCCGGTGGGCAGGACCACGGTCATGGCCCTCACATAATCCCGGGTCACGCCGTATTTCACGGCCCGCATACCGCCTGCGTTGGTGGCCACATTGCCGCCCAGGGTAGCCATTTTCTCGCCGGGGTCAGGGGGATACATACAGCCGTGAGTCAAGGCGTCGTCGGCCAGCTGCTGGAGCAGCACGCCGGGCTGGACGGTGACGGCAAAGTTTTCCAGATCATAGCTGAGAATCCTGTTCATTTTCATGGTGCAGATCACCACGCCGCCGCAGATGGGGGTGCAGCCGCCCACCAGTCCTGTACCCGCTCCCCGGGTGGTGACGGGAATATTGTTGTCGTAGCAGATTTTCATAATTCCGGCTACCTCTTCGGTGGTCAGGGCGTCGATGGACACCTCGGGCATGTTCACGCCGTAGATGGGCATCTCATCCCGGGCATAATCCGGGTTGATGTCCTCACCCACCACCACGCGGCCGGGGGTGACGGCCTCCAGCTGGACGATAATCTCAGGAGTGACTTGATTGTACTGTGACATAGGGGAGCCTCCTTTTCAATTTCAGTCATCAATTGCAGCTATTTTGGTCCTACCAATTTTCACCTCACTCATAGCATAGCACATTTTCTGGAAATTGCAAGCTCCTTTTTGCTTTTCTCCCCTTTTTACAAAAATCAGCGGCTATTTTGTGGTATCCTGCCGAATCAAGTCCCTTTAAGCACATGTTTTCCCAGACAGCGAAACAAAAATACCCGTGGATAGGACCAGCCTGCGTCCTCTTCCACGGGTGATTTCAAGGATTATGGTAGAACTAATTTTTCGGTTAAGCCTGGGTATACGGCACAGCTTTCTTTGAGGGCGGCCCCGTCATTCCGAGCCCGCATTCTCTCTCAGGACCTTCCCCGCCACAATCAGGTAGCTGGTCACCAGTACCACGTCCGCACCGATCCACGCGGCGGGCTCGGCAAAAAAGATGCCGATCTCCCCCACCGCCAAGGGCAGGCACAGAGCGGTAGCGGTGCGCATCACAAATTCCACCACCCCGGACACCATGGGCAGGGCGGTATTCCCCATGCCCTGGATGGCGGAGCGCACCACATGGAGGATATACAAAATGGGAAGGGCCCAGCTCATGACAGACAGGTAAAAGTAGGCGATGGACATGGTCTGCTCCACCTCCTGGGGCGTTCCAGAGATGAACCAGCTTAAAATGCCCCGCCCCAGCGCCAGCATAACGGCGGCAATGACCACTGAGGTGGCCAGGGCAATGGCCAGGGCAGCGCGCATCCCCTGCCGGACCCGCTGATACTTCCGGGCCCCTAGATTCTGGCCCACATAGGTAATCATAGCGTAGCCGTAGGAGGTGGCGGCAATTTCCAGCACACCGTACAGCTTATTGCTGGCCGTAAAGCCCGCGATGAACAGCACGCCGGATCCGTTGACCACAAACTGTACAATCATGCCGCCAATAGAAATGACGCAGTTCTGGAAGGCCATAGGGAAGCCCAGCCCCAGCAGGCGCAGGGTCTCTCCCGCCTCAAGGCGGAAATTGGAGCGCTCCAGCCGCAAAAGCTCCAATTTGCTCACGTGGTACAGGCAGAACAGCCCGGATACCAGCTGAGCAATCAGAGTGGCCGCCGCCGCCCCCGCAATGCCCCACTGGAACACCATCACAAAGAGCAGGTCCAGGCCGATATTGGTGGCGGAGGCCACTACCATGGCCTCCAGCGGCGTTCTTCCGTCTCCCAGGGAACGCAAGATACAGGCCAGCAGGTTGTAGGCCGTCACAATGGGGACGCCCATAAACATGATGCGCAGATACAGCAGGGTGTTGGGCAGAATGTCCCCAGGCGTTTGCAGCAGAAGCAGCACAGGCCGGGCCGCCAGCTGCCCCAGCCCCACCAGCAGCAGGGAAAACACGGCGGACAGGAGAGCCGAGCTGCCCACCACGTCCCGGAGCCTGCCGCGGTCTCCCGCGCCGAAGGCCCGGGCCATCAGAATGGCGAAGCCCTGGGTCAGCCCCTGGACGATGCCCAGCATCATCCAGTTCAGCCAGTCTGAGGCGCCCAGGGCGGCCAGCGCGTCCACCCCCAAATATTTGCCCACCACCATGGTGTCCACCACGGTGTAAAGCTGCTGGAACACGTTACCCAGCATCAGAGGCAGGGCAAAGGTAAAAATCAATTTTCCGGGCGTTCCCCCGGTCATGCTCTGGATTCGGGCCGCCATGTTCTCCTCCATCTCGTCCCGCCGCCTGCGCGGGATAACTGTTGTGATATCCGCCGTCCATACGGTGTAGCCGCGCCTATTCTACCAGAATCACAGCCTTCTGGCAATGTATTTTTCTATCCAGCGCGGCCCTCTTTCTTTCCTCGGTTGTGTTTCATTTGAAAACCTGGAAAAGACAAACTGCCCGGACTCCGTCAGCTCCCCCCATTCCCACGGTCCGTTGGGATCCGTGCCGGGGCGCAGGGCGGCGGAGGTCTCATTTTTGTCGCACAGCGACCAGCTGCACCAGCTGATCCCCCGCTCGTCCAAAAAGTCCAGCCACACCTTGGATTCCTCCAAAAATACCCCGCCGCTGCCGTCGGCCCGGCTGGTCCCCCACTCGGACACAAAGATGGGCAGGCTCTTTGCCAGTGCGCCGTCAATGCGCTGCCGCAGGTCCGCACCGTGGGTCCCGGCATAGAAATGGAGGGTGTACATCAAATTTTCCCCCGCCAGCGGGTCGGCGGCGGCCAGGTGGACGTCCTGACTCCAGGTGGGACTGCCGATCAAAATCACCGCTTTGGGCGAGACAGCCCGAATGGTTTGGATCATGCGCTGGGCATAGGGCTTTACGTCTCCGCTCCAGCTCACGTTTCCGTTGGGCTCGTTGCAGATCTCGTAGAGGACGTTGGGCGTGTCCTTGTAGCGCCGTGCCAGCTCAGAAAAGAAAGCCGCCGCCTCGTCTGCGTGGGACATGGGATTGCCGTCGCTCAAAATGTGCCAATCCACAATGACATACAGGTCGTTTTCAATGGCCGCGTCCACCGCCGCAATCACGGTTTCCTTGACGGCCTCCGGTCGGCTGAGGTAGCCGCCCTCTCCGGTGTACATGGCCACCCGGAACAGGTTGGCCCCATAATCCGCCGTATTGGAAATGGCCTGGGCGGAAGTAAATTGGCCGTACCACTGAACGCCGTGGCTGCTCATGCCCCGCAGGACCACGGGCGCCCCCGCCTCGTTGCACAGCTGGGTCCCCACCACCTTCAGCCAGCCGTTTTCCGACGCACCGCCCTGCCGGGTCCCCACCGGCTCCGGAACAGACTGGGAGGGCGGCGGGGCGCTCTGAGACGGCTCGGGGGGCTGCTCCCCCACCCTGCGGGCGCGGGCGTTTTGGAACAGCGTGCACGCCTCGGCGCGGCTCAAGCCGCTCAGGGGGCGGAAGGCGCCGTCCGGGTCTCCGTGGACCACGCCGCAGGCGTAGGCCGCCAGCACCGCCTCGTAATAACGGCCGTTCAGGGCGCTGAAATCCTTGATTTTGGCGGACTCGGTATTGTAATCCCCTTGCTCGCCGGGCAGGAGGGCCTTCATCAGTATTTTCACCGCCAGCTGACGGGAAATGGGCTGGTCAAACCGCTCCCCGGTGGGCGGGATTTCGTCCCAGTCGTACCACCCCGCCTGGAGCGCCGCCTGCATATGGCCTGCCCAGTGTCCAGTCTGGTCTGGGGCCTCCGGAAGGCCCGCCAGCCGGGCCGTGATGGTGACGAATTCCGCTGCGGAAATGGTCTGATCGGGCCGGAAGGTGCCGTCCGGATATCCGGCCAGGGCCCCGGCCCGGGTCAGCTCCCTGATCGCGCCCTCATACCAGCTGCCCGGGGCCACGTCGGAAAAGGCGGCCCGGACCGGCAGGGCGGTCAGAGCCAGACAGACGGCCGCGGCCGCAAGCAGGGTGAAAAATCGCTTCATCTTCCTCTCTCCTCACTGTGACGATTCTGTCCAGTCCATTTTACTCCACAACCGCGCAGACCGCAAGCAGCGTTTCCCCGGGACGCCGCGCCAAGCAGGGTGGAGAAAATAGCGGTGGTAACGATGGTCGGCAGCACGCTTGCCGCCGCCCGGCTCTGCATAGGCTCTCAGCGGCTTTGCTATGGCCATTCTGTAGTTAAACCACACAAATAACGGCACTCCGTTTTGTGCGAAGTGCCGTTTTATCCCTGTTTACTGCAATTTATTCCTGACACTTTGGGGTTTTCGCGTTAAACGGCATCCTTTTGCGCCCGCTTGCTGAGCGCAAGCCCTGCCAGCAGCAAAATCGGGAACAGGGCTCCTGCCAAAATTCCTTCCCTCAGGTCGTCGCCCAGGGCGCTGGATACCATGCCCACCAGAGTGGGGCCGCCGGAGCAGCCCATGTCCCCCGCTAGAGCCATCAGGGCAAACATCGCTGTCCCGCCCCGGGGCAGCCCTGCGGCCGCCTTGCTGAACGTCCCAGGCCACATGATGCCCACCGACAGCCCGCACACCGCGCATCCCACCAGCCCCACCAGCGGCACGGGCACCAGCGCGATACACAGGTAGGACACGGCGCACAGCAGGGCGCTGCCCGTCATGAAGCGATCCAGGTCCAGCTGCGCCCCATATTTCCCGTAGAGCGCCCGGGAGGACCCCATCAGCACCGCAAAGGCCATGGGCCCCGCCAAATCCCCCACCGTTTTGCTCACGCCCAGCCCCCGCTCCGCAAAGGTAGACGCCCACTGGCTCACCCCCTGCTCGCTGGCGCCGGAGCACAGCATCATCAGCAGGAACACCCAGAACACTCTCTGTCCGGCCAGCTCACCCAGAGTCATGCTCCGTTCGCCCTCCTCCATCAGGGGCGCGATGGGAGCCTTCAAACAGGCGAACAGGTTGCACAGCGGCACCAGCGCCCAAGCCAGCGCCAGCACTCGCCAATGCTCCACCCCGAACAGAGCGAAAAATACCGTGGAGACCAGTACCACTCCCACATGGCCCCAGCAGTAAAAGGAGTGGAGTAGGCTCATCGCCTGTTCCTTGTGCTCCGAGGGGCAGGCCTCCACCACCGGACTGACCAGCACCTCCAGCAGTCCGCCGCCTGCGGCATACACCATCACCGCCAGCAGGATACCAATAAAGGGATTGGGCAGCAGCTCGGGCAGAACGGCCAGCAGGGCCAACCCTGCCGCCGCCAGCCCATGGGCCAGCACCAGGCAGGCACGGTAGCCGATCCGGTCCACAAAGCCCACCGAAGCCAGGTCCACCAGCAGCTGGAGGCCGAAATTTAAGGTAACCAGCAGGGTGATCTGAGACAGCGGGATGCCGTAGCTGTTCTGAAAGGTCAGAAACAGCAGAGGAACAAAGTTGTTGACGATGGCTTGGACAATATAGCCCACGAAGCAGGCATATATCGTCCTTTGATATTGATCGTTCATTTGGCTCACGCTCCAAGAAATGACCGTAGTCTGTCAAATGCGCAGGATATCATTCTTTGAGGCAAAAATTAACCCTGCTCTACTGGTTTTCCACCGTGAACGGGAATGCAGCTTGGGAGGACGCATTAGATAAATATCATGTTTTCCGCCCTGCGTATGTAGTTATGCTCCAGCATGGCAACATGGGAGAGAAAATCGGCGTCCTCAAAGCGCTTTGCATGAGCGGGGCAGCGCCGGACGCAGGCCTGACACTTGATACACAGGCCGACAGCCTCCACAGTCTCCTTGTCGATGCTTCCCATGGGGCAGGAGCGGGCACACAGGCCGCAGTGAACGCACCTTTCCCCATCGGTTTGGGGCTTGGCCTTCAAGAGCTTTGCGGGCGCCCCATCATCCTTCAGCGGCGTATAGTAGGGACCGATTTCGCTGCGGTCCATCTCCAGATGCGGCAGCTGGTTCAGAAGCAGCTTTTCGACGGCCTTGGCGCAGAATTCCGTGATCTGCGCCAGATCCGCCTGATCCGGCCGGCCCGCGCCCACCTTATCAGAGAAAGAATGCCGTCCGACAAAGGCGGCCCCTCCAACGGTTTGAAAGCCGTTGCCCTCCAGCAGCAGAACCAGCTCCCTCAATGCCTCGTCCGGACTCCGGTTGCCGAACACACAGATGGGGATAGCCGGAGTGCTCTGCCCAAATATTTTAGCCTTATATTCAGGCGCCAGCTTATTGGGCAGACGGCCGGCATACACCGGAGAAACCATCACCAGCAAATCCTCTGCGCCAAAATGGTACTGTGTCTGGCGGTCCTCCGGTTTGGTAAAGTCGAAAAACTCCGGCGTCAAACCCAATCCGGAGGACAGCTCGCCGCCCACAAAACGGGCGATTTTCTCCGTTCCTCCGGTGGGGCTGAAGTAGATCACGCATAATCTTTGAAGTTTCATGGTTTGACTCCTCACTGAAATGGATTTGATATAGTCAACACAGATAACCGCACGCCGGGATTTTTCATCCGGCGGGCTTTTGACTTGCTGGACGCGCAAGGTACGCAAGCGCTGCCTATAAGCAGACGATACCAAGGACCAGCGGAAAAGTCAATAAAAACGGGCCTCACCCTGCCGATTCATTTGCGGAGGCGGCGTCCGTCCTATATTCTCCCGCTCCGATTGTCCATATAAATCAGCCCCGATCCCCGAGCTGATCGGGAATCGGGGCTGGTGGTCACGCCGCCGCTGGAGCGGCGCGCCTAATGTTTTGAATTACTTGCCTGCGACAATACCGTCGGCCAGATAGCTGGCGATGGTCGCGTCGTCGTAGCCGACGCCCTTCAGGATCTCACTGGAATCCTCGCCCAGGGTGGGAGCACGGCCTCTGCCGCTCTCTTCCTTTACGTTCGGATTCTCGGTGAAGATGATGGGCGTGCGCACGTAGTAAACGCTCCGGCCATCGGCCTGCTGCTTCTTGAAGATGTAGTCGTTCTCCCAAGCCTGAGGATCGGACTTGACCTCGTCCAGGGTCTGAACGATCTCGAAGGGAAGGTCCGCAGCGGTGAGGATATCCACCCACTCGGCCAGGTTCTTCTTGGCAAACGCCTTTTCCATCACGGCCACCATCTCCTCGATGTTGTCCAGCATCGCCTTGTAGGTGTTGAACCGGTCGTCCTTCATGATCTCATCCTCAATCTCCAGGCTCTGAGCCAGCTTCTGGATGTTGGGGTCATAGGAGATCAGGGCCAGCTGAATCCACCGGTTGTCCTTAGTCAGGAAGGTGGTGCAGGTGGAGGAGTTGGTGTGCTTTCTGGTGGTGGGCAGCTCGGAGCCGTACTCAATGGCGCCCATCATCCAGTTCATGCCGTAAACGGCCATGTCGTACAGGCCCACGGTCACGCGCTCGCCTTCGCCGGTCTTGGCCTGGCGGTAGAGCGCGGCGCAGATGCCGGAGGACAGGGCAATACCGGCATAGTTGTCACCGAAGCCGGACACGGGGACGGCAGGAGCGGTGCCCTTCTCCATCAGGGAGTTGGCAACGCCGCCGCGGGAGAAGTAAGCGGTGTAGTCAAAGCCGGGCTTATCCTTCAGCGGGCCGCTCTCGCCGTAGCCCAGGATGGAAGCGTGGATCAGGCGGGGGAACTTGGCGTGCAGGGTGTCATAATCCAGCCCCATTTTCACCAGGGCCTGAACGCGGTTGTTGGTGACGAAAACGTCCGCGTTCTCCAGCAGCTTCATCATGGCCTCCATGCCCTTGGGGTCCCTCAGGTTCAAGGAGATGCCCTTCTTGTTGAAGTTCTGCACGTCAAAGCCCAGGTTCTCCTCGTTCACGGTGGCAGGAGGATAATGATAGCCCTGGGCGGCCTTCCGGATGTCGTCGCCCTTCAGGGTCTCTACCTTGATGACGTCGGCGCCATAGGCGGCCAGGATACGAGCGCAGGAGGGCGCGGCGATATAGGTTGCCAGCTCAACGACTTTTACCCCATCTAACTGTCCCATAGTAACATCTTTCCTTTCATCATTTGATTGGGTCTTCTTTTAACGATGCCCCCTGGCGGGGCCGCAGGGCGGCCCCGCCAGGACCGGGGGAAAATCTCAGGCAGTCAAAAAGGCTGTCTCACAGATTAGGCAGTAACATAGCCGCCGATGACGACGCGCTGGATCTCGTTGGTGCCCTCGTAGATCTGCATGATCTTGGCGTCGCGGAGCAGCTTCTCCACCGGATACTCCCTGGAGTAGCCGTAGCCGCCCAGGATCTGGATGGCGTCAAGGGCGTTCTGTACGGCGCTGTCGCCACAGAAGCACTTAGCGATGGCGGCTTCCTTGCCAAAGGGCAGGCCGGCGTAGTAGGCGTTCAGCGCGTTGATGATAGTGGCGCGGCCGGCCTCGGTGCGCATTTCCATGTCAGCCAGCTTGAACTGGATGGCCTGGTGCTTCACGATGGGCTTGCCGAAGGTGACGCGCTGCTTGGCATAAGCGACGGACTCGTCCACGGCGCGCTGGCAGATGCCGACGGCCATGGCGGCCACCATGGGACGGGCAAGATCCAGAGTCTTCATGGCCAGGGGGAAGCCCTTGCCTTCCTGGCCCAGCAGGTGGTCGGCGGGAACCCGGACGTCCTCGAACACCACTTCGGTGGTGTTGGACAGGCGGATGCCCATCTTGTCCTCTTCCTTGCCCACGGAGATGCCCGGGCGGTCCCGCTCCACGATGAACGCGGAGATGCCGCGGGTGCCCTTGCTCTTGTCGGTGAGGGCAAACACTACGTAGACGGAGGCCAGACCGCCGTTGGTGATAAAGCACTTGGTGCCGTTGATGACGTACTCGTCGCCATCCTTCACCGCGACGGTCTTGCCGGCGGCGGCATCAGAACCGGCGTTGGGCTCGGTCAGGCAAAAGGCGCCCCAGCCGTTGCCGCGGTCGCCGGTGAGGAACTCGGCAAAATACTTCTTCTGCTCGGGAGTGCCGCCGATCAAAACCGGCTTCAGGCCCAGGCCGGTGGCGGCAACGCCGGTGGCAAAGCCCGCATCCACCTTAGCCAGCTCCTCGTACACGGCGCCGACGGTGTAGTAGTCCAGCCCGCCGCCGCCGTACTCCTCGGGGATCTCCAGAGCGTGGAGGCCCATGTCAAAGGCTTCTTTGAAAATATCCAGGGGGGGCTCGCCCTTCTCATCGCACTCCTTCACGATGGGAGCGACCTTATTCTTCGCAAAGTCTCTTGCCAGTTCGACAATGCCCTTGCCGTCTTCGTTCAAAATGTAGCCCATAGTTTGTTGTTCCTCCTAACAAAATGATGGCTTTCAGGTTTATTACTCGTCCGCGCCGTCAGCAGCAAAGGGCTTGGGCTTGCGGATGATGTTGAGGATGATGCAGGGGATGATGATGATGGGGATGGCGAACACGCCGCACCAGCCGTAGCCGACGGAGACCAGAGAGGTCAGACCGGCCAGAGACATGATGGAACCGACCACCACAAAGGCAATGGAGACAATGGCGTTCTGCCCAAAGCTCGGCTCCTTGCTGCGGCTGATCAGGGGACCAAAGCGCGCCACAGAGCCAAAGGTGACGCCGGTGGCAGTGGAGATAAAGGCCAGGCACAGCACGACGCTGTAGGCAATCTTCATCCAACCGCCGCCCAGGTTCTGGTCAATGATGGTGAAGATGGGCAGAGTGGTGCCCTGCGCGGTGGGCAGCCAGCAGACCATGGCCACGATGGACAGCGCGATCATAGCGCCATTGAGCACAATGCCGATGCCCGCGGCCATATTGACCTCTTTCCTGGACTTCAGGGGCTGGCACACAGCCACCAGGTTGCCCACCAGAATGGATTGGAAGCCGGCGTACTTCAGAGTGTTCCACAGCTGCATCCACAGGGGCTCCGCCTCGGCGGCCATGGTAGCGTTGTTCGTGGCATAGGCATCCGCAGGAGCCTTGGCGATAGCGGTGATGTAGATAACCAGCATCAGAACGGCCATGACGATGGTCATTATGGTGCTGGCCTTACGGAGCAGGCCAGCGCCGAAAATTGCCAGCAGTGTAACGACCACGCAGAAGATGGCCACGCCGCCAATATAAGGGACGCCGTACTCTTCAAGCAGGCTCGCGCCGCCGGCCACGGAGGTGGCAATGGCCACCAGGCACAGGAAGAACCAGCAGATCTCGAACAGGATGGGCATGATCTTCGTATCAGGGGCGTACTCCTTCAAAGCCCAGCCGCGGTACTCGTAGATGCCATGCTCTTTGGCGGTCATCCACGCGGCACGGTAGGTCAAGCCGATGATGATAACAGCGATAACAGCCAGGAACGGAGCGTAGGGACCACGGTTTACGTAATACTGCATGGTCTGGTTGCCGGAGGCGAAGCCGCCGCCCACATGAGAGCCGAACCACACAGACGCTACTTGGAAACAGCCAATTAATCCGATCGTTTTTGCTTTATCGTTCACTTATCTCTTCACTCCTCTTTTTTTCATCACAGAGCTGTACCCAAACAGCGCTGCGCCGATCGCACCTGCGAGCTGCCCCATTTCTGAGACATACACAGGCTTGCCCAGTGCCTCTGAGAGGAAATGGACGATACCCGTATTTTTGGAAACCCCTCCGCTGAGGGCGAATTCCTCCTCCAGGCCAACGCGGCCCATCAAGCTGGCCGCGCGGTTGGCCACCGAACGGGCGATGCCCGCCGCGATGTCCTCGATGGGGATGTCCTTGGACAGGTGGGATACCACCTCGGACTCCGCGAACACGGTACAAGTATTGCTGATAACCAGCTGTTCCTTAGAACGCAATGAGATGTCTCCCAGATCATCGATGGGAACGTCCAGCACTCTTGCCATGACCTCCAGGAAGCGGCCGGTGCCGGCCGCGCACTTGTCGTTCATAACAAAATTCACCAGGGCGCCCTGCTCGTTGATCCGAAGGGCCTTGATATCCTGTCCGCCGATATCCACGAGAGTACGGATGTTTGGATTCAGGAACGACATGCCCCTGGCGTGGCAGCTGAGCTCACTGATCTGTTTGTCCGACCCCTCAAAGGTCAGCCTTCCGTACCCAGTGGTGACCAGCATGGCAAAGTCCTCGCGCTTCAAACCGGTGGATTCGAGAATCTCACGGTAGACGATGGCCGGCCCCTTTGTTCCGGTGCCCAGAGGGACCACCCGGCTCGCGACGATTTCTTTGCCATCCTGCAGGATCACCGCCTTGGACGACGTAGACCCCACATCACAACCCATTGTCAACATAATTAAACTGTCCTTTCATTCTGTGGCTAAGGATCGCTGGAAATGCACAAACCCGCTATCCAGCGGAAGTTTTTACAGGATTTCCGCAAATCCTTGGATTTTGGTCTGCGCCTGACCATAGGACGTGATCTGCTGGTCAATGTCCAGAAGGATGTGCGGAATGTTCTCCTTCTCGAAACGGCGGCGCAGGAACGGATAATCGAACTCCTCGGGATCGCAGAACTTTACGATACATACGATCACGCCGTCCGCCTTGGCCGACTTCACCATATCCACGATGTTGTCGATGCGCGGCTTCTTGACGTCGAACGCCAAGGAACAGACCACGCCCTGGCACCACTGCTTGGCCATCCGCTCCAGCGGCGCGCCGCCGTCGGGATAGTCCGCGACATACTGACGGGTCTCCTGAGCCAGATCGTCGCCGACTACGACAACGCCGCTCTCCTCCATGATGTTCAGCAGCTCCTTGGGTTCGGCCATGATGCCGCTGAGGATCACGCGCTTGCGGGTGTCCTCCTTGTCGGGGAGGGCCTTCAGCTCGGAGATAAGCTTTTTCACCATTTCGGTGTGCTTCTCCTTGCGGACGAACCAGGCGCTCTTCATCACCGCGTGGCGGTCCGCAGCCGTGATGTAAGCGGACTTCTCGGCGGCCACCTGGGCAAACTCGCGCATCACGGCGTTGTGCTCGTTGTAGACGGCCAGACTGGCGGAAATGGCCTCGTCGGTGATGGTCTTGCCGGTGGCCTCCTCAATGCGGCGCTTGACATCGGCGTACTCCTCCACCATGTACTCCACGGCCGCCTCGGTGGGACGGTTCTGAGCGTGGACCACGGGGATGCAGACGCTCTTGCCCTTGTACTTCTGGCTGATGGCCTTCAGGGTATCGCACAGGCAGGGAACGATAACCGCAGACAGCTCGTCATAGGTGCCGTTGATCTCATACTCCATGCAGGCCTGCATGATGGAGCAGGCGAAGGAGGGGAGGAACTCACGGACCTTGTTCAGCTCAATGGTGCCGCCCCACAGGCCCATGGGCAGCATGCCGCCGGCGTGGATGATGGGCTCCGGCGTCCAGACGGGGAAGCAGCCGATCGCCTGCTCGCCGGTCTCTTTTTTGAATGTGGCCAACGCCTTGGCGGGAGAGTCAGCGATCTCATGGAATCCCGCGTAAAGCTCCTTTACACTGTTTGCCATAGCTTTCTACCTCCTCATTCAGCCTCTTCGAGCATTTCGTACAGGCCCTGGATACGGGTGGCAAACTGGGCCTCGCTAAAGTTCCGGGGATCGCACTGGTCGCCGTCGAAGGAGACATAGGGCGTGCCGGTCTTTTCACTGACCGCCACCATCTTCTCGGCGTTGAGCATACACATGCACTTACAGCTTCTGTTCTGATGGTAGGTAACGCAGTCACAGGTCCCGGTATTGATACAATCGACGTTGATGTCGATCTGCCGCTCCATGTTCATGTTGTTCATGACGGTGGTATAGGTCCTGGCCATCGCGTGCAGATCGCCGGGCTTATAGGACATGTTCCAGGCGCCGGGATAGGTGGAGCCGGTCAGGTTCATGCCCATAGACTTGAAGGTCTTGAGCGTGGGGCCGAGATAGGGCCAGATGGCGATGCCGTCCCACATAAAGCGGTACTTCTCGCCCTCCTTCATAGCCATAAAGCCGTTGGCCGCCTTCTCCTGAAGCTCCTCGTACAGCTTCTTGAAGGTATCGCGGCAGCCGACCTTGCCCCGCATCATGACGATTAGCGCCATGTAGTTGAACACGTCGAAGCCGTTCATGGGGGAGGGCTTGACGCCCATCATGCCCATAGCCTTCATCCAGTAGTTGCAGGATTCCACGGAAATCTTCATGACCTCCTCGAACCGCTCGTAATCGAAGGGGCGGCCGCAGATCTCTTCCAGCTGCTTGATGACGGTCTTGAACTGCTTCTCGATGTAGTTGACGCTGCGCTCGGGGGGATCATACTCATAGTTGTAGGGAACATCCACGACGATGCAGGGAATGTTCAGCTCGTTGGCCAGGTTCTCATACCATTTGACCAGCGTCTCGCAGATGTTGTTGCAGTAAATCACGAAATCAGGCAAGGGAATCTGATCGCCCACGCAGGTCTGAGCCTTCACATAGCCCAGGTTGATACGAGCGTAGGCGCAGTTATCGCCGTTATAACCCTCGGCCTCCGCCACATTGATCAGGTCCATGGCGCCATGACGAGCACCGACGCCTGCCGCGTGGTTTTCAGGATACATCATGTGGACGCCCATGGCCTCGCAGAACTCATTGGGCGCGATGGAGGAGGACCAGCACACGAGTTCTCCCTTTTTCTTGCCTTCGATTGCATCCTGAAGGGCTTTCTTCTGGTAGTAGCCCAGCATTTCTTTTGCTGTCATGCCTTCCGTAGGATTAGTCACGTTTTCCAACATAAACGCTCCTTTCAAGATACTGCTCCGACCGAAGCCGGTTTTGGACACTCCGACAGTTGCTTGCGGCGGAAATTCCATCGTCGGGTTCCGCGCCGCGCCTTGCGTGGCTCGAACCGCTTGCCACATATCAGGCATTCAAGGGGCAGCAAGCCAAGCGTACCGTTCCTCCTTCCAGGTCTCCTCCTTCCCCTCCTGGACATTTACATTTTCCCAAAAGTACGCCGTACGCCCAACAAAACAGCAGAATTCTTCCGTTTTACTTAACTGTCAAAAAGTGTGCCTTGTGATAGTTGCCTGACACCATATTAATATACCATATATT
>CAOKLO010000058.1 GCA_948469375.1 uncultured bacterium
CCCACTTTCGGCGTCCCGTCCCTTTTGAGAAACAGGAAGTTGGTGTACCCGTCCATTGTAATGGTGGCTTTCTTCCCCCGGTTCTTCACTACACGCTTCAACGCCCGATAGACCGGCTCACTCATGGGGATTTCCCGGTAGCCGTTCTTGGTCTTGGGCGTTTCGATGTAGTAGCCGTTCTCGCTGTCCCGCAAAAGCTGGTGGTCTACCCGGATCAGCCGGTTCCTAAAGTCAAGGTTCGTGGTCAGCCCGCAGAACTCGGAAATGCGAAGCCCGGTTCCCAGCAGGATGATAAGCTCGTCGGCGTACTTCTGATATACCGGGTCATTCTGCGCGAAGTCGATCAGGCTTACCTCCTGTTCCGGCGTCAGCACGGTTTTCTCGCCCCTGTCGTCCTCCAGAACTTTGTTCAGGGCAAAGCTGAACGGGTTCTTGCGAATACAATCGTCCTCGATGGCGATGAAGAACGCGGCCCGGAGGGAACGCTTGTAGTTGCTGATGGACTGGTAGCTAAAGCCCTTTTCCCTCATGCGGATGGCCCACTCTTTGGCGTCGGAGGGCTTTACCGCGTCAATGCTTTTCCTGCCGAGAGGGTCGTCCCGCAAAAGGCCCATCAGGTATTCCCGCTGTTTCTTGGTGCCCCGCTTCACATCCGCCCGCTGGCTGTTCTGCTTGGCGTAGAGCTGGCAGACGGTCATTTTTTCGCTTGACCTCCTTACTTTTTCAAATACAAACGGGGCCAAAACCGTATTTTGGCCCCATCTCCTTATACGTTTTCCTCCTTTCCCTGTCACGCAAAAACGCCGCCCTTTTTACAGCCGGGCGGCGTTTTCGGTAAGGTTGACAGTCCATTTTTTTGTTGTTTATCATGTTTCCCTTTGTCAAGCGTTGCAAGCTAATGAATTAGGGAAGGACTGATTAAATCGACAGGAGCAATTTGCAAGAGATTTTTCGCCACAACAAGGTGCGATTTCGCAGGAATAATTGTGTTTATTTCAAGAAATTGCGCCTTGTCGTGGTGGAAAAGACCCGCAAAGCGCCGCAGGCGCATTTAATCAGTGCTTCCTTGGTTGCGGAAGGACACTTTTGGAGGACAAGCTGTTTGAAATAACAGGCATAGCTGCTCAGATTGGCCGAAGAGGGGTGGCGGGTCCTGTTCGTAGACTTCGACCCCAAGACCAACCTCTCCCCCCTCTCTCCAATGGGCAAGCCTCCGTGCTGAACATCAGCGGCGTCATGGCCCGGCTGCTGGAGGACCAGGGCCTGCTTGCTGCCAAGCCCCAAGCCGGTTTTCCCGGGCCGTGAAAAAACCTTGAGGAAGGCGAACCAAGACTCTTGAGCAATTCCGCCCCAAGCCCGGGAAAAGACCTCCGAAGCCTGAGGCGGCTGAAATTTCCTATGAAAAAACGGTTAGAGTCCGTATTTGGCCATATAGTTATATAGCGTCCGCCGCGCGATGCCCAGCTGCTGGGCGGCTCTGCTTCGGTTTCCGCCACACAGCCGCAGCGCGGCCTGAATCTCCTCCCTGGTGGGCATTTTCACCTGGGCGCGGGCCATGGGTGCTTCCCCGACCAGGTGCCGCTTGACTAGCGGCTCCTCGTCGATGTGGGCCAGGATATCCCCCTCAATGATGATGTCGCGGTCGTTCAGCTGCACTACGGCCTCGATGACGTTTTGCAGCTCCCGGATGTTCCCGGGCCAAGAGAGCTGGCGGATAAGCTCCTTCGCGCCGTCGGACAGCTTCATCAACGGCTGCTTGCCGATGCGCCTGGAGATGGAGGCGATGAAGTGTTCGGCCAACAGTACCGCATCGTCTCCCCGTTCCCGCAGGGGCGGAATCAGCAGGCGCAGCGTGTTGAGCCTGTAGTAAAGATCCGCCCGGAATTTTTTCTGGGCAATCAGGGATTTGATATCTGCGTTGGTGGCGGAGATAATACGCACGTCCACACTGATCTCATGGTTCCCCCCCAGCCGGGTGACCTTCTTCTGTTCCACCACCCGCAGCAGGGAGGCCTGCAGGTCCATGGGCAGCTCGCCGATCTCATCCAGAAAGAGGGTGCCGCCGTTGGCCAGCTCGAACTTGCCCAGGTTTCCCTGGCGCTTTGCCCCGGTGAAGGCCCCCTCGTCGTAGCCGAACAGCTCGCTGGCAATCAGATCCCTGGGCAATGCACCGCAGTTGATGGCGATAAAGGGCTTGTTTTTCCGCTTGCCCGCGTTGTGGATGGCCTGGGCAAACATATCCTTGCCCACACCGCTCTCCCCCAGCAGCATGATATTGCTTTCGGAGGAGGCGATGGCCTTGCCGATGTGGACGGCGTTCTGCACAGCGACAGAGTCTCCGATGATGTTTTCAAAATTGCGCACGGCGTTGTTGGCAATCTGCTTGGAGATCTCAGCGGTGCGGATCTGGGGCGTGGTAATTAGAAACTTGACCCCCTGTATACGGAACTGGGGCAGATAATAGGGCATGGAGGAGACGATATAGCTGCCGGGCTTTCCGCGGATGCTCATGTCCAGACTGTGGTTTTTCAGCTTTTTTCGCTGGGTAATGATCTCCCAGAAGGACTCGTTTTGGGGCGGGGGGTCAATCATGGCTTCCGCAGGGCGGAAATAGATGTCCACAGGGGCGATACCGAAGATGTCGAAAATATTGGCGGAGTGGTAGACAGTGGTCACGTTCCCGTTGGTGATGTTCACATCGAACACCAGCATGCCGCCCAGCCGTTCCTCTAGGGTGTGGTAATACAGCTCGCACAGGTGCATATGCATGGAGATGTCGTTGCTGGCGCTGTATACGACGATGTTGTAGTCCGGATGGCGCAGCTCCACTGGGACGATGAGGGCTAGGCCTCCATAGAGGGCATACTTGGCATCGGGGCTGTCCTTTTCCGTTCCGCCCAGAATGGGTGCGAAGTAGAGGGCGAAGGGCCGCAGGGAAAGACACGCGTTTTCCTCTCCCCAGGAAAAACAGCGCCTGCGCTCCTCCAGCCCCTGGGATACCGCGTTCTCCCCCGCAGCTTGGCGGGACCAGAGGGTACCCACGGTAACGCCGCAGGCGGTCAGCCGCCGCTGGGCCCGCTGGTTGGAGAACAGCTTGAGCAGGCAGCCGTCCGGGTCAAAGAGGGCGAAGGCGATTTCAGAGCCTTCCAGAAGATCGGGGAGCTGGGCAGTGAACCGATTCATATAGGCGCGGATACGGATATGGTGGTCCCGGTGGGCGGTCAGCATCTCAGCGCCCACTACGGGAAGCTCATAAAACCTCTTTGCGTCTTGTCTGCTTTGTTCCAGTTCAGCCTGCTTCCGTTTCATCTCTACCTCCGTTTTCCCGCATGCTCTATTTTTTGAATCTTTTTTTCATCTTAACACAGCTTTGCCCTCAAAGCAAGGGCGGTGTTAGACCAGCTTTTCGGGATTTGGGTTTTGGTCCAACTCCTTGGCGTGTATGGCGCGCACCTCGGACAGCAACAGTTTTCCCACGGTATTGCGCGGGATGCGCTCCACAAAGGAGATATATCTGGGCCGCTTGATGGTGGGCAGGTGCCCGGCCAGGAAGGCGCTGAGGGACTGGGCGGTCTCCTCCCGCCCCGGCTGGAGCTGGACGAAAGCCTTGCCCACCTCGCCCCAGTGGCAGTCGTCTACGCCGATGACGCAGCAGTCCTGAACGGCGGGGTGCTCGATAAGCACGTTTTCGATCTCAATGGGGAATATATTTTCTCCACCAGAGATGAACATATTCTTCTTGCGCCCGATAATATAGTAGAAGCCGTCCTTGTCGCAGGTAGCGATGTCCCCGGTGCTCACCCAGTTGCCGTGAATGACGTTATTGGTCTCTTCCTGGTTATTCCAATAGCCGCTGAACACCAGAGGGCCGGAGAACTGGAGCTCTCCCGCCTCTCCCCGGGGCACCTCCTCGCCGTTCTCATTGACGATGCGTACACAGTTATAATACATGGGCTGGCCCACGGACCCCGCCTTCTCCCGGAGAATATCCTGGGTGACCAGGTGCATGGCAAAAGAAAAATTGCTGGGACCGCACTCGGTCAGGCCGTAGGCGTTGCATAGGGGCAAGCCCCTGGCGTCGTAGGTCTGGAACAGGGCTATGGGCAGGGGTGCCGCGCCGCACCGCAGGGCCCTCAGTGAGGAAAAATCGGTGGTCTGGAACCGGGGGGACCGGGCCATGGCCTGGTACATGGTGGGCACGCCCAGCAGGAAGGACGGACGGATGGTGTCAATGATGTCATAGGTGGCGTCCACGTCAAATTTACGGCGCAGCACCAGCCTGCCCCCCGCCAGGAGAATGCCCAGGGAGACACTGTTCCAGGCGGCAGTGTGGAACAGGGGGAGCATGAGGTAGGTGGCGTCGTTGGGCGTGAGGTTGTGAGTCAGCACGGTACTGATGGAGTTGTTGGTGATGGACCGGTAGGACAGCATGGCCGCCTTGGGCACCCCTGTGGTTCCTCCGGTGTGGATCAGCATCAGGATATCCTCGGCGCAGGGGACGAACTTGGGCAGGTCGATGGGTGCCCGGAGCCAGTCCTCATAGCTCCCCGGGCCGGACGCGTCCAGGTCCGCCAGCACCAGGGGCTTGGCGGCGCTTTGGCGGATGGTTTCCCACTTGCTCAGGTATTCCGAGCCGCACAGCACCACGGAGGGCCGCTCGTTCTCCGCCAGGGCGGACAACTCCTTTTCCGTCAGCCTTCCGTTGTAGGTGGTGAGGATTACGCCGGATTTGTAGGCTGCGAAGAAGAGGTCGAAGAACTCCACGCGGTTCTGGGCGCACAGCCCCACCCGGTCCCCCTTTTTCAGGCCCAGCGTGCGGAACAGGTAGGACGCCACATGGGACGAACGGCGGTGAAGGTCCCGGTAAGTGTAGTGGCGGCCTGTATCAAATTCATAAATTGCCTCCCGATCTGCGCAGAAGGTCATTTTGTTGCCGAAAAAGTTATAAATGCTGCTGACCTCGTAGTCCATAAGCATTGCCTCCCATTGTTTTCCTTCTCTATGCCCCAGCGGGCTGATTCATGGGGGTGTTTGTGAAGCGCAGGCGCTGGGCCGCGGCTTGTGTGTGTCGGTAACTGCCGGGGCAAGCCCCGGCAGTTACCGACATGTTTGGGTGCCTCTATATGGTTGCGAAAAGGCTTTTGCGCGGTTCAGCCTGCGGCGCAGCCCCGGGCTCAGGCTTCCTCAGTGGGCAGGGTGGCCTGCTTCCTGGTCTCCCGGATGATGGAAATGGGGCCGAGAATGAGCAGCGGGAAGAACCAGATGGGCTGGCGGATCGTTGCCAGAGTACCGTAGCCGGTAGTGACCACGCCCTCCAGGCCGATGATGGACAGCAGGGAGGAGCACAGCAGGAAGAACACCACAATCATGACCTTACAGGCAAAGTCGTTCTTGATGAGCTTACTCAGCAGCGGGCGGTAGCGGGCCACCTGACCGGAGATAACGGCGCCGGCGGTGGTGAGGTAGGCCATAATCAGCACGAAGTTGTATGCGAGCATCAGGATGATGCCGAACACACCGGTGAAGCTCTGCACTACATCCAGCATGGGCATATTGGAATCCATGTTGCCGGGGAAGAAGCCGAACAGGCACAGGCATTCGGCCAGCATCACCAGGCAGTTCATGAGGAAGCCCATGACGGTGAACTTGACTACCTCGCCCCGGGACTTGAAGCCGCCGCCGATGACACAGGTGGTGTGCAGGAAGCTGATCTGGATGCAGCCGTAAGTAAAGCCGGATTTCAACGCCGCACCCAAGGTGCCGCCTTCCACCACACCCACGTCGGTGCCGAACACGGCGGGCAGGTTGGAGCCGCCCTTGGCCAGGCCGGCGAAGCAGATGATGAGCACCAGGAAAATCATGCAGGAGGAGATGCTGCCCAAACGCTTGAGGGCGCCCTCACCGAAGCACAGCAGGCAGATCATGACCGCCACGAACAGTGCGCAGCCTACCCAGTAGGGTGCGCCGAACAGGTTTTCCAGCAGGCTTCCGGCGCCTGCCATACAGGAGCTGGAGGCCACGATGCAGCTGAGCATCACCATAATGTCCCACACGACGATGATGATGCGGCCAAAGACCTCATTGGGGAAGTAGATGGTGGAGGCCACATCGCGATAGCTCTTGGCCTTGACCACACGGGCGTATTCGGCGATGATGCCGATAAAGACTGCGCAGGCGACCCAGGCCATCACAGGGGCCCAAATGCCCACCGCGCCATATTTCAGCACATAGGCCTTGACCTGAGTGCCGGAGGCAAAGCCGGAGCCGCAGTGGTAGCCGAACCAGGTAAAGGCGCCCACGGCCCATGCCGGGAATAGGAATTTTTTCTCCTTCATGCTGCTCTCTCCTTTTTAGCAAGTTTTTGGTTTTCTCTCATACGGGGCTGAGAAACACTGTGGAGCCCGGAACGGTCAGATCATGTCCGCAAAAGACTGGATTCTGGTGCGGGCCTGTTCACAGCTGGTGCTCTGCTGGTCGATTTCCAGTAGCAGGATTGGGATGCCGGCATCCTGAAGGGCGCTGCGGCAGATGGGGTAGTCGTATTCCTCTGGGTCGCAAAACTTCATCAGGCAGTAGAGAACGCCGGTGGCCTTCTTGGCCTGGGCCATCTCCACCAGCATTTCGCCGCGCTGCTTGAAGTCCTCGTGTGCCAGGCAGCAGGCCTTGCGGTTCATCCACTGCTTTGCCAGCCGCCGGATGGGGGTGCCTCCCTTGGCGGGGATGAGGGTACGGTACTGGCGGGTCTCCTGGGCCAGGTCGTCGCCCACCACGGCGATGTTGTTCTCTTCCAAAATCTTCAGCAGCTCGGTGGGCTCGGCGGTAATGCCGCTTAGAATAACCCGCCTGCCCTTAAACTGGTGCCGGGGCAGCTCGTTGAGGCCCTCAATAATCTCCCTGACGATGGCGGTGTGCTCGCTCTTCTCGTAGAAGAAAGCGCTTTTCATGACAGCGTGGCGCACCGTGGGGGTGATAATGTCCAGGTGGCCGTTGGCCGTCTCGCAGAACTGGGCCATGACCTCGCTGTGCTCGTTGTAGACCCGGATACTGTTCTCCAGCGCATCGTCGGTCATCATGTTGCCGGTGAGGATGCTCAGCCGGGACAGCACGGTGTCAAATTCCGAGATCAAAAAGTCTTCAGCGGCGGCGATCTTGCGGTTCTGGGGATAGGTGACGGGGATCATGGGGATGTCTTTCACGCCGAAGCGCCAGTCCTGGCTGATGCAGCGGAAGGTGTCGCATAGAGTGGGGATGAGGACGGCGGACAGGCCCCGGTAGCTGTCCCGCAGGCCCAGCTCCAGGGAGCTTTGCATGATCGGGCAGGCGAAGGCGGGCAAGAACCGTTTGGCCAGCTTGACCTCGGTCTGGGCGCCCCAGATGCCCATGGGGATCATACCGGAGGCGTGCACCAACTCCTCGGGGGTGTATACGGCGAAGCAGCCGACCACCTTTTTCCCCTGACTCAGATAGTGCTCCAGGCGGGCGCGGGGGTTCACGCAAGCCTGTTCCAGTTCAGCAAGCCGCGCTTTCAGATCAGCCATTTTCTTTTGCCTCCTTTTCCGTCCTCTTTGCCTCCATGACCTCCACCAGGCCCTGGATACGGGTCTCATACTGGGCTTCGCTGTAGTTGCGGTAGTCGGATTGATCGCCATCGAAGGTGGTGTAGGGCACGCCGGTCATCTCTTCGATCTGGCGCTGGGCCTCGATCTGCTGGCAATCCATCACCTTGCAGCTGCGGTTGACGTGGTAGATCATGCCATCGCATTGGAACTGCTTGAGGGCCTCCGCCCGGCGGCGGATGAAAGTGGACATATTGTTGTTGTTGGCGGGGCAGTAGCTGTAGGCCCTGGCCATGCCGTCCAGGTCGTTGGTCTCATAGTCCAGCGCCCAGGCCTTTACATATCCGGAGGCCACCATGTTGATGCCGTACTGCTTCAACACCCGCAGGTTGTGTCCCAGCCAAGGCCAGCAGGCGATGCCGTCCCAGAACACCCGGTACTTCTCCTCCACAGGGTAGGTGGAGGTTCCGTTTTTCTTATGCTCCTCGATCTCGGCGCACAGCTGGGTCAGGATCTCGGTGGTGGAACGCTTGCCCCGGTTGCATACCATGCAGGACATATAGTTGAACAGGTCGAAGCCATTCATGGGGGAGGGCTTTGCCATCAGCAGCTCGTTGGCCTTGATCCACAGATCCTTGTTGACGGCGGAGACTTCCATGACCTCCTGGAATTTCGCCTCATCCCAGGTCTTCCCGGTGTAGGCGCACAGGTCCTTGATATACTGGTCGATTTCGGCCCGGATATATTTTACCCGGCTCTCCGTCACATAATCCTCCGCGTTATAGCAGGTGTCGATCATGAACAGGGGGATGCTCAGCCGTTTGGACAGGTTCTCGAACCACTTTGTAACCTGGTTGCAGATGTTGTTGGTGACGCACAAAAAGTCGGGCATGGCGAAGTTGCCGTCCTCGTGGAGGGCCTCGGCGTAGGCCAGGTTGATTTTGGCGTAGGAGCACAGATCGTTGTTGTAGTTCAGTGGCCCCTCGGACATCTGCAGGTAGGGGTCGGCCTGCTTGCGGGCGGCAATGCCGGCGGAGTAGTTCTCGGGGTACAGGATATTCAGACCCAGGGATTCGGCGATCTCCTGGGGGAAAATGGAGGTGGACCAGCCCACCATCTCCCCGCGGGCCTTTGCCTGGCGGGCATTTTCCAGCAGCGCTGCGGACTGCTCGCCCAGCATCAGCATGGACTTGGGCTTGGGACGGCGCGGCTTTTGGGCCGGAGCCGCCTGCTGAGCAGCAGCGGCAGAGCCATTGATTTCACTCATAGTTTTCTTCTCCCTTTCAGTTTATTTTTTCCCAGGCCAGTAGGGCCGCGCCAATGGCGCCAGCCAGCTGGCAGTCCGGGTGAACCAGAATTGGCGTGTTCAATTCCTTTTCCATGGCGCTGACGATGCCTCGGTTGAGCGCCACGCCGCCGCTCATCGCCACATCGGGTTCGCAGCCGATGCGCAGGGCCATCCCGGCCACCCGTTTGGCCACCGAGCGGTGGATGCCAGCCACGATGTCCTCCACCTTCTCGTTGCTGGACAGCTGGGAGATAACCTCGGACTCGGCGAACACGGTACAGGTGCTGCTGATGCTGACCTCGCGGGCGGATTTTTCGGACAGATCCCCCATCTCGGAGATCTGCACGTCCAGCACCCGGGACATGACCTCCAAAAAGCGTCCGGTGCCGGCGGCGCACTTGTCGTTCATAACGAAGTTCATCAGCCGCCCTGCGGAGCTGATTTGGAGGGCCTTGGCGTCCTGCCCGCCGATGTCGATGACACTTCGGGCCGTGGGGAGCAGGTAATGCACCCCTTTGGCGTGGCAGCTCAGCTCGCTGACCTGCTCGTCGGCCTGCTCGAACTTCATGCGCCCGTAGCCGGTGACCACGGTATAGTCTAGGTCGTCCCGGGAGAGCCCGGCGGCCTGGAGCGCGCTGTGGTAGACCTGCTGTGAGCCGGTGGTCCCTGTGCCCAAGGAGATCACCAGCTTGGATACCAGTTCCTTCCCATCCTTGAAAATAGCGGCCTTACTGGACGCGGAGCCGATATCTACACCCATTGTGTACATTGGGAAACGCCTTCTTTCCATGTGGAGAGTGGGCCCGGGTCACGGGCCGTCACGCGGCTAGACGATCTGTCCTTGCGCGCGCATGGTATTGATCTCTTCCTCGCTGTATCCCACCTCCTTCAAATACCGGCCGTTGTCAGCACCGATGGGCTTGGCCTGCTGGAACTGGTATTTGAAATAGTCGATAGAGCCGAAGTGAACGGGCGGCGGTGTGACAGGGACTTTGGTGCCGTCCTCATACTCGTGAACATAAACGTAGTTGTTGGCCGTGACCTGGGGATCGGTGACCAGGTCGCCGATGTGCTGGCACAGCTCATGGGAGATGTCGGCCTTGCTTAACAGATGGTCCCACTCGTCCCGGGTCTTGGTGGCAAAAATCCCGTCGTAGATTTCAATCAGCTCTTTCTTGTTCTTCAGGGACAGCTCCCTGGTACAGAACCTGGGGTCATCGGCCAGCTCGGCCCGCCCGAACACCTCGGTGCACAAGCGGCGGAACAACTTGTCATAGTCTGTCGCCGCGATGTAAATCCATTCCCCGTCCTTGCACTTGTAGGAGTTGGATTGAGCCTGATTGATCTCAAAATGGGTGCGGGATAGCTTGCGGCCATAGAAAGCCGTGTTGATGCTGGACATATTCAGCCAGCAGGCCAGCTGGAGCAGGCTGGCATCCACTTTTTCGCCCTGACCGGTCTGGCTCCGGCGCAGCAGGGCCGCGCAGGTGGCCGCCACGATGGCCAGGGAGACGGCGTGGTCGCCCATACCCACCAGGGTGTTGCAGGGCGGGCCGCCGGCGGGGGCCACGTCCACCAGCATACCGCCCCGGGACCAGAAAGCCGTGTAGTCAAAGCCCGGCGTGTCTTTGCGGGGGCCGAACTCACCGTAACCCAGGACGTGGGCGAAGATCAGCCTGGGGTAGCGCCGGTGCAGCTCCTCTCAGGTCAGGCCCATGGCGTCCAGTGCCTTGGTGCGGGTGTTGGTCAGAAACACGTCGGCGGTGGCCAGTAGGTGGTGCAGGGCCTCCATCCCCTGGGGAGTGCGCATATTCAGGGCCACAAAATTCTTGTGCGCGTTGTGGGTGTCGAAGTTGGGATTGGCCTTCTCCGTAATGGGCATCGCCATGGTGGGGCCGAAGGTCCGGTAGGTGTCTCCGTTCATGGGCTCGATCTTAATGACCTCGGCACCCCATTCGGCAAACAGCCGCCCGGTGGTGGGAGCCGCCAGAAACGTGGAAAGTTCAAGGACCCGGAAACCCTTCAGGGGACCATCCATAAGCTCTCCTCCTTTTAATGGTGTCGCTGTGGACCTGGTCAGACGATCTGTCCCTTTTCCCGCATTCCGGCGATCTGCTCGGCGGTGTAGCCCAGCTCGGCCAGATACCTGTCGTTGTCTGCGCCCAGGGGTTTGCTGGTCTGGAACTTGAAGTCCCGCCAGTCAATGGAGCCGATGTGGACTGGGGCCGGGGTGACCGCGCTCTTGGTGCCGTCCTCATACTCGTGAATGACGATATAGTTGTTGTCCTGCACCTGGGGGTCGGTGATGGTGTCGCCCACGTGGGCGCACAGCTCGTGCGCGATGTCCGCGCGGGTCATCCGTTCGTCCCACTCCGCCCGGGTGCGGGTGGCGAAAATGTCCTCATAGATAGCCACCAACTCGCCGGTGTGCTTCAGGTATTCCTCGAAGGTGTTGAACCGGGGGTCGTCCAGCAGCTCGGGGTGGTCAAGCACGTCCACTACCACAGTCTTGTTCAGCTTCTTGTAGTCATTAGCGGACATATAAATCCATTCGCCGTCGGCGCACTTGTAGAAAGTGTTGTTGGCCTGGTTGACCTGATAGTGGTTCCGGGACAGGGTCCGACCGTAGAAGCAGCTGTTGGTGCTGGACTTGTTCACCCAAGTGGCCAGCTGGAGCAGGCTGGCGTCCACCTTGTCGCCCTCGCCGGTTTGGTTGCGGCGGTAGAGGCAGGAGGCGATGGCGGCGGTTAGCGCCAGGGACACGCAGTGGTCGCCGATGCCGGGCACCGGATTGATGGGGGTACCGCCGGCGGGGGCCAGGTCCACCAACAGGCCGCTGCGGGCCCAGAAGGCGGTGAAGTCGAAGCCCGGGGTGTCCTTCATGGGTCCGAATTCGCCGTAGCCGAAGACTTGGGCAAACACCAGCCGGGGATACAGGGCGTGGAGCTTTTCCCAGGTCAGGCCCATGGCCTCCAGAGCCTTGGCCCGGTTGTTGGTCAGAAACACGTCGGCGCCGGCCAGCAGCTTATGAAGGATCTCCATGCCCTCCGGAGTGCGCAGGTTCAGCGCCATGAAGTTTTTGAAGGCGTTTTGCTCATCAAAATTGGGGTTGGCTTTCTCGGTGATGGGCATACCCATGGTGGGGCCGATGTGGCGGTAAGGGTCGCCGCTCATGGTCTCCACCTTGATGACCTCGGCGCCCCACTCGGCCATCAGGCGGCCCACAGAGGGAGCGGCCAGGTATGTGGACAGGTCAATGACTCTTACACCTTCCAGCGGTTTGATCAATTCGATCTCCTCCTTATCTGAAGTAAATGGTTTGTCCGGACAAACGGCGCTGTCCGATGTGCTTATCATATTATTTCAGCAGGTTGCCGGCAATAGTCACCCGCTGAATCTGGTTGGTGCCCTCAAAGATCTGGTAGATCTTGGCATCACGCAGCAGCTTTTCCACGGGGTAGTCCCGGCTGTAGCCATAGCCGCCGTACACCTGGATGGCGTTCAAGGCAATTTCCACGGCGCTGTCGCCACAGAAGCACTTGGTGCAGGCGCCTACCAGCGGGCTGGCGATACCCCGGTCAATGAGCTCGGCGGCATGGTAGGCCATCAGACGGGCTGCTTGGGTTTTCATTTCCATATCGGCGATCATGAACTGAACGGCCTGCTGCTTGGCGATGGGGGCGCCAAACACCACCCGGGTTTTGGCGTACTCCACGCACAAGTCCACACAGTGCTGCATCAGGCCCACCACGGTGGCGGAGCCGCCGGGCCGAGTGCGGTTCAGGGTATTCATGGCCAACAGGAAGCCCTTGCCCTCAGCGCCCAGCATATGGTCGGCGGGGACGTGGACCTCATCAAAGACCACGTCGCAGGTCTGGGACACCCGAATACCCATCTTGTTCTCGTGGGCACCAATGGACACACCCTCCCGGCTACGCTCCACGATGAAAGCGGTTACGCCCTTGACGCCCTTGGAGGGATCCGTGGCGGCGAACACGGTGTAGAAGTTGGCCAGCGGGCCATTGGTGATAAAGCACTTGCGGCCGTTGATGACCCACTCGTCCCCCACCTTCTTGGCGGTGGTCCGGGGGTGGCCCGCGTCGGAGCCGCCGTCCGGCTCGGTGAGGCAGTAAGCGCCGAAGCCGCCGTCCACGATGAAGCTGGCGGCCAGCCGCTTCTGCTCCTCCGTGCCGGCCAGGGCCACAGGGGTATAGGCCAGGCCGTTGGAGCCCACGCCGATGGTGAAGCCCACGTCCACCCGGCCCAGCTCCTCGCGGATGAGGCAGCAGGTCTTGGTATCCAAGCCCATTCCGCCGTACTCCTCGGGGATAAACATGGTGGTCAGGCCCATCTCCCAAGCCTGTTTGTAGACATCCATGGGGTATTCGCTCTTCACGTCGCACTCCGCCACTACGGGGGCCAGCGAACGCTGGGCAAAGTCCCGGGTCATGGCCTGGAGGTCCAGCTGTTCCTCTGTCAGGTTGTAAAAGTTTTCCATGATGATCCTCCCTTGATTATTGTCATTTATTTCGCACGGAAGCCCGTGAGAAACCCTGGTGTGGCCCGCTGCCTCCGGTCAGGGAAGCGGCGGATGCTGGGCAGTGCTGTGCCGGCGGAGCATTTCCTCCACGGCCTCCTCCGGGTAGCCCAGCTCCCGGAGGAGCTCCACGGAGTGCTCCCCCCACAGCGGCCCGCGCCGGAAGGGGTGCATCCCCATCCGCTGGGAGCGGGGGGAGGGTACGGTCACAAAGCAGGAATTGCCGCTGGGTGTGGTGAACGCCTGGATAAATTCGTTTTCAATGGCCTGGCGGGACTGGAACACGTCCTTGAAATGGCCGATCAGCGAACAGACCAGCTTGTTGTGATCAAACAGCTGCTTCCACTCCTGGGCTGTCCGCTCCAGAAAGACGCCATCCAGGATATCCGCCAGCGCCCGGGCGTTTTCAGGCCGCACAAAGCTCAGGGCGTCGTGGAACCTGGGGTCCTCGTCCAGCTCCGGTCGGCCGATGACCTGGCAGAACCGGGGGAAGTCCCTGGCCCAGCTGGTCAGCAGGGCGATGACGATCCAGTTTCCGTCTCTGCACCGAAAAGGGGGCGGCGTACATGTGGCATGGGTGCGGGGATACACGCGGCCATACCGTTCTTGAGTTCCCAGGGTCAGGTGGCCCATGACCCACAGCGCTGTGCCGAACAGGGAAGCGGTGACGCGGTCCCCCTTTCCGATGCGCTCCCTAGCGTACAGGGCGGTCATGACCGCGCCGTACAGCGCCAGGCCTGTGGTGCAGTCCCCTACGCTGGCGGGGGTGTCCGCGGGCTGGTGGAGCCCGCCCGGGACATCCAGGGAAATGTCGTTGATAAACCCGGTGGCCGCCCAGAAAGCAGAGGTGTCAAAGGCCGGAAGGTCCTTGTCCGGGCCCGTGTCCCCATAGCCGGTGATTTGAGCGTAAATCAGACGGGGGAATCGCTCTTTGAGGCTCCCATAGTCCAGCCCCAGCCGCTGGAGGGACTGCTCCCGCACGTTGACAATAAAGACGTCCGCCCGCTCCAGGAGCTTCAGCAGGGCTTCCAGGCCGTCTGGGGACTTCAGGTTCAGGCAGATGTCCCGCTTTCCGCTGTTGTACTGGTCAAACAGGGGGTTTTCCAGCTCGTCATCGGGCATATTGTAAAAAGCGCCCATCATGCGCCAGTAATCTCCAGCGGTCACATCCTCTACCTTGATTACGTCGGCACCGAAATGAGTCAGCATCCGGCCCACCGTGGGTCCCGCCACATAGGTGGCCAGCTCCACCGCCCGCACACCGGAAAGGGGCTTGTAATCACCCATGACCTCAGGCTCACCTCCTATCGTAGCCGCTCATGCCTGCGCTCCGATCGCTTGGACCAGAGCGTCGGCCTGATGTATCACGTCCAGAATCCGCCCCGTCTTTTCGGCGTTGCCGATCAGGTAGGCGTTTCCCTGCCAGCGCTCCCTCAGCCTGTCGTAGAGCTCCCGCCGGGGGACAGTCCCGGTAGCCAGCACCAGCGTGTCGCAGGACAGCTTCAGAGGCGTGACGGCCCCGCCGGCCTCCGTGTGCTGGGCGTGGACTGCGCCGCCCCGGAGGGCGGACACCGCCGTGGAGGTGTGGACCGGGATGTGGAACCGTTTGAGGTCTTTGACGACCGGCCAGGCACAGCCCAGATCGAAGCCGCTGTAGGCGTTTGGCGCCAGCTCCAAAATGGTGATCTCCCGCTGGGAACTGTTGAGCAGCTGGGAAATTTTCTCCGGCTCCTCCGCCCGGTGGACGGAGAGGAACATCAGCTGTTCGCTGCTCAGCGCACTGTTGTGGGCCAGGTACTGGGCCGTTTCACAGCCCACGGCACCGCCGCCCAGGACCACCACCCGCCGGCCCGGGATTACCCGGCCCGCCAGGACCTGGTCTGCCGTGACCACCTCCACCGAGCCGTCGTCTTCCTGGAAGGAGGGGCGCCGCATTGCCCCGCCGGTGGCCACGACCACGTCGTCGTAGTCCGAATTTTGGACATCCTCCGCCATGACCGCCTCGTTCAGCCGCACTTCCACGCCGGTCTTGGCCAGCATGGTCTGAAAATAAGGCACCAGCTTTTGAAAATCGTGCTTTCCCGGGGGCGCGGCCACGATATCCGTCCAGCCACCAATGGACGGGGCCTGTTCCGCCAGCGTCACCCGGTGGCCGCTCTGGGCAGCCCGGACAGCGAACTCACAGCCCGCGGGGCCGCTGCCCACAACTAAGATTTTATGGCTCCTGGCCGCCAGCCCCAGCTCCAGGGTGCCCTCCTGTCCGGCCAGGCCGTTAGTCAGGCACTGGACGGGCTTGCCGAAAAAGGTGTTGGCCAGGCAGCCCTGGTTGCATGCCACGCAGGGGCGGATCTCACCGCAGCGCTGTTCTTGGACTTTGCGGGGCCACTCCGCCTCCGCAATAAGGGTGCGGCACATCCCGATCAGGTCCGCGTTCTCCATGGCCAGGAGGTTTTCTGCGGCGGCAGGCTGACCGATGCGGTTGCTCACCAGAACAGGGCAATGGACGGCCTCCCTGACCGCCGCGCCCAGATAGGCGTAGGCGGCGCTGGGGACCTCCCCCGGAAGCTGGGGAATGTTGGTCTCATGCCAGCCCCCCGTCACGCTGATCAGGTCCACCCCCTCCTGGTCCAGCAGCTGGGCAAACCGCACGGCGTCCTCATTGTGGTTGGAGCCCTCCACGAAGTCGTTCCCGCTGATGCGGAAAAGGATAGGATAGTCCGGCCCCACCGCAGCCCGGACGGCCCGCAGGAGCTCCAGGGGGAAGCGGGTGCGGTTTTCCCAGCTCCCGCCGTACTGATCCGTCCGGCGGTTGGTCAGAGGGGAGAGGAATTGGGAGATCAGATATCCGGCGGAACCAACCAGCTCCACCGCGTCAAAGCCCGCCTTTTGGGCCCGGACCGCGCCCTCCGCCCAGCGGAAGATGGTACCCTGTATGTCCTCTAGGGTCATCTCCCGGGCCACCTCGCGGGTGTAGGAGCAGGGCAGAGACGAGGGTGCCAATGCCTTTTCTCCTTTCAAATACCGCTCCTTGGCATACCGCCCGGCGTGGTAGAGCTGGACGGCCGTCTTTGCGCCGTATTGGCGGATGATATTCGTGAACGCCCGGTAGCCTTCGATGTAGGAGTCGTCCATAAGGCTCATCATGTCCCAGGTGCTCCCGCAGAATCGGTCAAAGCGGCAGCCACCCACAATGAGGAGCCCTGCGCCGCCCTTGGCCCGCTCCTCATAGAACCGTGTGAATCGGTCGGAGCAGTACCCGTCCGGCGTGTAATTGCACTGAAGCGCCGTCATAACAATCCGGTTTTTCAGCTCCATGCCGTTGACCGTCAGTGGGGAGAACAGTCTGCAATAGTTCATTCGGCGTCCCTCCTCCGAAAGGCGCTCACGCCTTGATGGTGCCGGCGCGGCTGAGCTCGTCAATCTCCCCGCCGCTGTAGCCCAGCTTGGACAGCACCGCCCGGGTGTCCGCACCGATGCCCTTGGCGTGCTCCAGCTTGATGAGTTCCGGGCAGGAGTCGAATTTGGCCGGGGCCCGGATCAGGCCGATCTTCTGACCGCCGGGGTAGGTATACTCGGTAAAATACTCGTTGGCCAGAGCCTGCTCGTCGGTGAGGACCTCGGAGAAGTTGAAGCACTTCTCAAAGGGGATGTCGTTCTCTTTGAGCAGAACTGCCCAATGGCTGTAATCCTCCTGGGCAAACACGTCCTCCAGTACGCCCACGCCCTCGGTGATGTGCTCCAGCATGTGGTCGCGGGTGTCGAAGCGGGGGTCGGCCAGCAGGTCTGGGCGGTGGATGACACGGTTACAGATGATGGGCCACAGGTCGTTATACTTGGTGGCTGCCAAGTGGAGCCACACCCCATCCCTGCACTGGTAGGTGGTGGAGGTGATCTGATTGGGAGCGCGGCGGCTGCGGGGCCACTCCCGCCCGCCGGCGGCCATCAGGGGGCCGTTGTTGGTCACATACAGACCGGCCTGGTACAGGCTGGTCTCGATGCGGTCGCCTTTTCCGGTGACGGTGCGGGCATAGAGGGCGGCCATGGTGGCCAGCGCTTGGCACAGGCCGGCGGTGTGGTCACCGAAGCCGGACACCGAGTTTATCGGAGGGGAGCCTTTCTCGTTCAGGCCGGTCATAATGCCGGTGCGGGCATAGAAGGTGGTATAGTCGAAGGCTCCCTTGTCCTTGTCCGGACCCTTGGTGCCATAACCGCCGGTCCAGGAGTAAATCAGCCGGGGAAACCTGTCCTTCAGGCTGGCGTAGTCGATGCCTAGCTTGACCAAGGCCTTTTCCCGGTAGTTGGTGACCAGGATGTCCGTGTCCTCCAGCAGCTTCATCAAAATCTCCATACCCTTGGGGTTTTTCAGATCCAGGGCGATGAAGGTCTTGTTGGCGTTGTCCACGTCGTAGATGGGGGCGCCGCCCTCCTCGTAAATGGGACCGCCCATGGTTTTCAGTGTGCCGCGGAAGATGTCGCCGGCGGGGGATTCCACCTTGATAACCTCCGCGCCCCACTCGGCAAAGATGCGGGAACAGCTGGATGCCGCCAGCATGGTGGACAGGTCCAGGACCTTGATGCCCTCCAGGGGTCTTCTCATGACCATCACTCCATTCTCAAATTTCTATTTCACGCCGGTTTGGCGGAACAAACAGCATCAGCGGGCTGTCCGGGGAAGGTGCGGCAGATCAGATGTAGTGGAGCGCGCTCCAATAGGGGATGCTGATGAGACATCCAACAATGCACAAAATGACATAGCCCAAGCAGGCCTTCACCGTGCCGCTGTAGTCCAAGGTGTCCTTCACGCACTCATAGCAGGTGGCGAAGGTGGTGTTCTGATAGCGGACAAACCAGCAGTTTTCCACGGTGTAGACCAGGATACCGATAATGAAGGGGCTCAGGCCAATGGCCGGGGCCACGGGGGTGAGCACCGTCATCATGATAATGATGGTGGCGGAGAAGGACGCCATGATCAGGCGGAGCGCCACAACCATGACCATAATCACAAAGGCGGCCAGGAAGGTGTTGTTCATCCGCTCGAACAGCGGGGTAATCAGCGTTTGGAGCCAGACGTTGATGCCCACCCGGGAGAAAATGGCGCCCAGGCTGAGCACGCCGCCCAGGAACACGACGATGCTCCACTTGGGGGCGGTGGCAAGTTCCTTCTTATCCAAAATGCCCAGGGCAAAGCACAGCAGCGCGGCGATCAGCGCGGTGGCGGCCGCAGGAATTCCGAGAGCGGATTCCAGGACCCACAGGATCACTGCCCCCGCCAGGATGAAGGCGGATTGGAGTTCCTTGCCCTCCAGCTTTCCCAGGCTTTTATAGTGCTCGATGGCGTACTCTTTAGTCAGCGTGCCGGTCTGCTCGGGCCGGTACATCAGCTTGATGAGGACAAAACCGCCCACCAGCATCACCACCAGCCAGGGGATCATGGCGATAAACCACGCTCCGTAGGTGACGCCCGCTCCCTCCGGGAGAGCGCCCAGCACGGTGTAGCCGAAAATGCTGCCGTTGACAAAGGCCGGGGCGGTGACGCCGAAGCCAAACCAGGCGGCCATAAACAGGGCGTAGCGGCCAGCGCTGTTGTTGGGATATCCCATGGCGGTGGCCACGCCGCTGGCCACGGTGACGCCCAGGATGGCCTTGGCGGTCATGCTGGGGATCAACGGCGTACACACGGCACCCACCAGCAGCATAGCCACCACCTGTCCCGTGAAGGTCGGTGGGAAAATGCGCAGCAGAAACCAGGAGATCCGGGTAAACAGCCCGGTTTTGCTCACGGCCTCCGAGAGGCAGAAGGCCCCAACAATGAGCCAGGTGGACGTGCTGCCGAAGGCCGAAAAGGCTGTGGTAAAGGGAACATCCGCCAGCAGAACCCAAAGTAATAGCATGACAAGGGTGGTCATCCAATCGGTCCCCACGTTGCCAATCCACCAGAACACGGCCAGCAGGGTGATGCCCAGAATCCGCATAGCCATGTTCCCGGTGCTGCCGGAGGAGACCGCCGCAGCCTCCAGGCTGGCTGGGGCCTTGAGGATGAACGAGAACAGCAGGCAGACGATCACGCCCCCGGCCCCGCAGATCAGCTTCCCTGGCGGTATTTTTTTCACTGCATTCAACTGTAAGCCCTCCCGAAACGTTGTTGGTGTGGAACGACCGGAAAACGCTGGTCATGCCCCCGCTGGCCGGTCCGCTGCAGTCAGAGTGCGCGTCTGGTGAGCTCTGACCACCTGCTTTTATTTGAAGCAAAAATCGCGCCAAGTTTCAGCACAGCCTCATTTTTATGCAATACGCCGATTTTAATCGATATTTTTCGACGATTTACGTCAAATTATCTCATTTGGCGCACGGTATGTGCGAATACTGTGCACGGCTGCCGCGTATGCACACTGTGCATACGTGCACACTGTGCATGGGTGTTGGAGCCATTCACTGCCTGGGTGGCGTAGAGAGCAAACATGAAAAATCCCCTGATTTTCACAAAATCAAGGAATTTCGGCCTGTTGAAACGGTCCGCCTTGGGTGGGCCGTTTCCTGTAAATGCAGTAAAATGGAGCAGGGCGAAAAAAGACGCTGGAACGGGGAACAATGAGCACGGAGTTATAGAAATGGAGGGCACAGGTGGTCTGGCGGCAGCGGATCACTTGCTTCGGTAAGCAAACACGGCGGAGGATCTTGGGAAACTGCTAACTGCTCAACGTGCTGGAGCGGCGGCTGGACTATACGGTAAAGCTTACATCTCTCCCGGAAACGCCCGATGTGGCAGCGGTCCAGGCATTCCAAATTGAGATGAGCGAATATTTTGTAGTTGGCGCATCTCTGCCCACCGATACTTTTTCGTTTGCTCAGGTTCTTGAGCTCTACCGGCTCAGATGGCAGGTGGGGCTTGCCTTCAACGTTTGAAATCCATCATGCAGCTGGGGCAACTTCCTAAAACCGATCCGGAGAGCTGCCGGGCCTGGTTATATGGGAAGATGCTCTATGCTCTTTTGCGTTATGCAATCGTAGGTAAAGGGCGTTTTTCCCCATGGGGGTATTCAAACTGTCTTGAGATTCACGAAAGCCTGTGGCGAGAGTTGTCAGTAGCCTTACTGCCCATCAGTGGGGCGGAAAGGCCCAATATTGGTATTTCCTGGACCCTCTCTCATTGGGAGAGTAGTGCTTTATTGCTTGCCGGTTTCTCCCCCCTCCATTCTTCCCTGTGCTGCATCATTGCATTAAAAAACCGTCTTGTGATTTGCGTCTGGGTAGACACCCGTACATAGCCGTATGTCATATTTGCCATAAGTTGGCCCCTTTCTGTAAACACGATGGTTGTGGTACTATATTTTACCCAAAAAGGGTAGTTAAACATAGGAGCAAATCACAAGACGGTTTTATGGGGTTGGAGAAACGAGACCAGCTAAGCAAAGTCAAGAGTTTTTTGAAATATCTCTGGAAATTTATATTGAATTGAGCTAGATAATGTCTACACAAGATACCGGAATTGTGATAGAATGGAGACATCTTAATAAGGACAGGTACGAAAAAGATGGAAGCTTCCTATCATCGACACGACATAAGCGACAACGTATGGGCGCTGCTGGAACCACATCTGCCGGGACAGCGTGGCCAGTGGGGAGGAATCGCTCAGGATAACCGCCGGTTTATCAACGCGGTGTTTTGGGTGTTGCGAACCGGAGCGCCCTGGCGGGACCTGCCTCCCGATTACGGGAAATGGGGCAGCGTTCATCAGCGGTTCATCCGCTGGCGCAGAAAAGGCGTCTGGGAAAAACTTCTGGAAATTCTGATTGACGAGCCGGATTATGAATGGCTGATGATTGATGCCGGCCATATCAAAGTGCATCCCCAGGCGGCGGGAGCGAAGGGCGGCAATCAGGATATGTCCAGGACAAAGGGGGGCTCAACACCAAAATACATCTGGCCGTGGATGCGCATGGTATGCCAGTCCG
>CAOKLO010000059.1 GCA_948469375.1 uncultured bacterium
CCAGTGTTTTCAAGGCTTTCCGGTCTTGTTGCGCTTACGCCATCGCCCCATCCGCTGCCATATCCTCAGTCAAATCGGCGATAACATCACCGGTGACCTGCATGGTGGAGGCAGACCATGGATAACCGGATGCGAATTGGGGGTACACACCGGTGGTATGATCCACAAAATAGGCGTCAAAGCCAGCGGTCCTGATTTGCTCTTCGCTCAGATTGCGAGTGAGCTGATGGACCAGGGTTCCCACCATCTCCAGGTGACCTAGTTCTTCTGTACCGATGTCGGTGAGCAAGCCCTTCAGCTCCGGATATGGCATGGCGTAACGCTGGGATAAATAGCGCAGGGAAGCGCCTAACTCGCCGTCAGGCCCGCCATATTGAGAAATAATAACCGCCGCCAGCTTTGGATTGGTGTTTTTGATGCGAACGGGATATTGCAGCTTTTTCTCATATACAAACATGGTCAGTCCCCCTCATCTTTCTTGAAGTCCCAGGGCCAGGGATCATCGAGCCAACGGTAGGTAGCCTGTTGACCGGCGCTGAGCTGAGTCAGCGGGCCATGCGCTTCTTCACACTGCTTTTTGGTCTCCCGGGCCATCTCGGTGTACTGCTGAAACAGCCGGAAGGCTTCAGTGTCGTCCTGATGGGTGTCCAGGTACAGCCCCAGCTCGGTGATTACAAACAGGAGCGCCTGGAGCTGTGTAGAGACGTTAGCCGGCAGTTCAGCGGCTTTCACCTTCAGGTGGAAGGGAAGGTTCAGGGACGGGAAAACCGTTCCGTTGGCCAGCGCGTTGGTTTGATTATATTTTTGACTTCCCTGCTGCTGAAAGGGCACATATGGCACCGCCAGAGGCGCACAGGCGGGCATGGTGCCGTTGGTATCCGCGCAGGGGCGGGTATTGATTCCATTATCAGGATTCAAAGGGAATCCCTCCTTCGATCAGAGTTCGACAGCTGAGCTGTCAATCCAGCATATGCACCTGTGCTGTCCGGCGCTACGGGAAACGTCGAAAAAACGAGGACGTCTTGCGAACGCTTGTATAATGTGATAGAATACACCTTACCCTGAAGAAAGGAGGGGCCATGTATGTATCAGCCGTTGGCGGACCGCATCCGCCCTCAAACACTGGATGAGGTACTGGGGCAGGGGCACATTTTGGGCCAGGACGGCCTGCTCCGCCGGGTGATTGACAGCGGAAAGATTCCCAACATGGTGTTTTACGGCCCATCCGGCACTGGGAAAACCACAGTGGCCAATATCATCGCCCAGAGGTCGGGCCGAACCCTGCGGCGGCTCAATGCCACCACTGCGTCTCTGGCCGATATCCGGGATGTGATGGACCAGGTGGGTACGCTTCTGGCTCCTAACGGGGTATTGCTCTATTTGGATGAGATTCAATATTTCAATAAAAAACAGCAGCAATCTCTGCTAGAGTTTATCGAGAACGGTAAAATCACCCTCATAGCCTCCACCACGGAGAACCCCTATTTCACCATATTCAATGCTATTTTGTCCCGCTCCACTGTGTTCGAGTTCAAAATGCTTACAGCGGAGGACATTATGCCGGCTGTGGACCGGGGGATTGCACTTCAGGCCGGGGAACTGGGCGTGAAAGCAAAGTGTGAGCCCGGCGTGCGGGAGCACCTGGCAGCCTCCTGTGGCGGAGATGTGCGCAAGGCGCTCAATGCGGTGGAGCTGCTCATGTCCGCCAACCGCATAGCCGATGGCGTGCTCACCATTGCCCTGGACGACGCCAAGCTGGTGGCGCAGCGCTCCGCCATGCGGTACGACAGGGACGGCGACGATCATTTTGACATCGCCTCTGCGCTGATGAAATCCATGCGCGGCTCTGACCCGGACGCGGCGCTCCATTATTTGGCGAGGCTGCTGGAGGCAGGGGATATGCTCACCGCCATCCGGCGCATCCTGTGCTCCGCCAGCGAGGACGTCGGTATGGCCTATCCCCAGGCTGCGTCCATCGTGAAATCCTGTGTGGACAGCGCCTTGCAGCTGGGCTTGCCTGAGGCTCGGCTACCGCTGGCTCAGGCGGTGGTCCTGTTGGCTACGGCACCAAAATCCAACAGCGTGAGCGCCGCCATTGACGCCGCCATGGCGGATGTCCGGGCGGGCAGAACGGGGGATTATCCCAGGCACCTGCAAAATGTCCACGCCGACGGCGCAGGCTTTGAGCGGGAGCAGGGCTATCTCTATCCACATAGCTTTCCGGGCCATTGGGTGGAGCAGCAGTATCTCCCGGATGCAATTAAGGATCACGTATATTATGAGTACGGCCCCAATAAGACAGAGCAGGCGGCAAAGGCCTATTGGGATAAGATCAAGGGAAAATTGTAACCGTTTGCGGTCATAATTGAGAAGAAGGAGGGTGGAGTGTATGCCCATGGACATACAAATCGGTGATGTGCTGGAGCTGAAAAAGACCCATCCCTGCGGAAGCAAGGAATGGAAGGTGCTTCGGGTCGGAATGGATTTCAAGCTGCGATGCTTAGGCTGCGGCCATGAGGTGATGACGCCCAGGAGCAAAGCGGAAAAATCCATCAAAAAGGTGAAACGGGAGGGGCAGGCCTTATGAACAGATACTGGAGCAGGCGGATTCAGACCATTGTCCCCTATATCCCGGGGGAACAGCCGAAGGACCGACAGTTTATCAAACTGAACACCAACGAGTGTCCATATCCGCCCTCACCGAAGGCCCTGGAGGCAATCAAAAAAGCGGCGGGAGATACCCTGCGGCTCTATCCCGACCCGGAATGTGTGGAGCTGCGCTCCACCATCGCGGAGCGGGAGGGTCTGGATTTGGGTCAGGTATTCTGCGGCAACGGCTCAGATGAGATTCTGGCCTTTGCGTTCCAAGCGTTTTTTGATTCGGACCGTGAGGTGGTGTTTCCTAAGATCACCTACAGCTTTTACCCAGTGTACACGGATTTTTTTGGCCTGAAGCGCAGGGAAGTGCCTATGAATCCGGATTTTTCCGATCCCATCAATCTGTTATGCGGCAGGAGTGGAGGCGTGGTGCTGGCCAATCCCAACGCCCCGACCGGTATCGCTGTGGGCTTGGACACAGTGGAACAGCTGCTCCAGGCCAACCCGGACGTGGTGGTCATAGTAGATGAAGCATATGTGGATTTCGGTGCTGACAGCGCGGTGAAGCTCATTGACCGATATCCTAACCTGTTGGTGGTACAGACTGCCTCCAAGTCCCGGGCGCTGGCGGGGCTTCGAGTGGGCTGGGCCATGGGAGACGTCGGACTCATCGACGGCCTGCGCTGTGTGCGAGACTCCGTCAACTCGTACACAGTGGACCGTCTGGCACAGGCGGGAGCCGCCGCCGCCATTCGGGATGAGAGTTACTTCCAGTCCATACGCCGGCGGGTGATAGCTACCCGGGAATGGGTTGAAAAAGCATTGAAGGAAAAAGACTTTACAGTTCTTCCTTCTCAGGCGAATTTTGTGTTCGCAAGTCACCCGAGTCACCCGGGGAAGGAGCTTTTGGAGGGCCTGAGAATGCGGGGCGTTCTGGTGCGTTGGTGGGATAAGCCGGACATCAAGGACTGGCTTCGGATCAGTATTGGGACAGATGAGGAGATGGCGGCGTTGATGGCTGCCTTGGATGAAATACTTTGAATGAAATCGTTTTGGCCCGCCGGAAAACCGGCGGGCCGCTTTTTTATTTCCCATGGACTTGCTTAGACCTTTTTTGATGTCCGACAAGACTATAATTTTGGACAGACCAAGAGAGGAGGTCCGCTGATGTGACGGTGGTGTACATAGACCTGCTGTTCCTGTTGAATTTGATCGCCAATTATCTGCTCCTTTTGGCGGCGGGCCGAATCTCGGGAGCTGTGCTGGTGCGCTGGCGTATTGGCCTGGGGGCGGGACTTGGGGCGCTGTATGCGGCGCTCATTTTTCTGCCCGGCCTGGTTTGGCTGGCATACTGGCCCTGTAAGCTGGCGACGGGGGTGTTGATGTCCCTCGTCGCCTACGGTGGAGAACGGCATCTCCTGCGGGTAACGGTGATATTTTTTTGTGCGTCCGCCGCTCTGGCAGGGGCGGTGTTGGGGCTGGAGCTACTGGGCAATGTATCGCTGACTGTGAAGCACAGAGTGTTCTATACTCAGTTGGATATTCGGCTGCTGCTGCTGCTGTTTGTGGCGTGCTATTTTGTGATGTCGGCATTTTTCCGCCGGACGGGACAGCAGGGAAGAGAGATGGTCCAGCTGGAGATTGTAATAGACGGAAAGGAAGCCCGTTTGACCGCTCTGCGGGATACTGGACACACACTCACCGATCCAGCCGACAACCGCCCAGTGGTGGTGGTCTATTGGAAGGCGTTGACCAATGTGCTGCCGAACTGGGCCGATCCGGCTGACCCTGTTCAGTCGGTGGAGCGGTGCCATGCCGCAGGGTCCAGGCAGGCCCGGCTGGTTCCATACCGGGCGGTGGGCGTGGATCATGGGGTGTTGTTGGCGGTGCGCGCCCAGCTGGTATCTGTGGAAGGGAAACCACAGGGACGCCTGCTGGTGGCGCTGTCTCCCACACCGGTGGATGACGGAGGCGGGTATCAAGCGCTGATTGGAGGAATATAAGATGAATTTGACAGTTACATATACGCGGCTGTGTCGTTTGCTGGAGCGGCTAGGGCTTGTACTCCATGGGTCGCTCCATTATATCGGCGGAAGTGACACCCTGCCGGCACCCTTGACCAGAGAGGAGGAGAGCGGCCTGCTGGCCCAGTTGGAGAACGAGACCGGGCGTCAAGAGGCCCGAGCCAGGCTGATTGAGCACAATCTTCGGCTGGTGGTATACATTGCCCGGCGGTTTGAAAATACCGGAGTGGGCATTGAGGACCTGATTTCCATTGGAACCATCGGGCTCATCAAGGCAGTGGAGACTTATAAGCCGGCAAAAAACATCAAACTGGCCACCTACGCCTCCCGGTGCATTGAGAACGAGATCCTAATGTATCTTCGGAAGAACGCAAATAGAAGGGGAGAGGTATCCCTGGACGAGCCGCTGAACACCGATTGGGACGGCAACGAGCTGCTTTTGTCCGATGTGCTGGGCACCGACAGCGACAGCATCGAAAAACCGCTGGAGGACGATGTGGACCGGGACCTGCTGTTCACCGCCATCACCCGCTTGTCGGAGCGGGAACGCACCATCATCACCATGCGCTTTGGTCTTGACGGAAAGCGGGAACGCACGCAGAAGGAGGTGGCGGACCAGCTGGGGATCAGCCAGTCTTACATTTCCCGGCTGGAAAAGCGCATTATTGATCGGCTGAAAAAGGAGATATTGCGGATGATGTGAGGCAAAAAGTCGGAGTAAAAAAAATCAATCGAAAGTGGTCTGACGATAAAAAATATAGCCCGCCCCGCTGCCGTATGAAAGAGCGCCCATCGGAAATACTGATTTTGAATCAATTCCGAGTAGCGAGGTGTTTTTTGCGGTGCAGGGCAAGGTGGAGATATGCGGGGTCAATACCGCCAAGCTGAAGGTGCTGAAAAGTGAGGAGAGCATGGAGCTGCTGCGCCGGGCCAGGGCGGGGGACATGCAGGCCCGAGAGGAGCTCATCTCCGGCAATCTGCGGCTGGTGCTGTCCGTGATCCAGAAGTTCGCAGGCAGGGGAGAGAATGTGGACGACCTGTTCCAGGTGGGCTGTATCGGCCTCATCAAGGCCATTGACAACTTCAATATTGAAATGGACGTGCGTTTTTCCACCTACGGCGTGCCGATGATCGTGGGGGAGATCCGCCGCTACCTCCGGGACAACAGCGCCATTCGGGTGTCTCGCTCGGTGCGGGACACCGCCTATCGGGTACTCCAGGCCAAGGAGAAGTATATGGCGGAGCACCAAAAGGAGCCTACGGTGGATGAGATTGCAAAGATCCTGGAGCTGCGCCGGGAGGACGTGGTAATGGCGCTGGACGCGGTGGTGGACCCAGTGTCTCTGTTTGACCCGGTGTACTCTGACGGCGGGGATACGGTGTGTGTCATGGACCAGGTGAAGGATAAGAAAAACACCGATGAGGTATGGCTGGAGCACATTGCGCTGGGGGACGCCATCAGCAAGCTGGATGAGCGGGAGCGGCGTATTTTGGCGTTGCGTTTTTTTCAGGGTAAGACCCAGATGGAGGTGTCCGCCGAGGTCGGTATCTCTCAGGCCCAGGTATCCAGGCTGGAGAAAAACGCACTGAACCGGATACGCAAAGAGCTGTAATGTAAAGACACTTTACTGAAAAGCGCTCGGTAAGCATATGACCGCTTACCGAGCGTTTTTCTTCAAAATGGGGCGGTATGCGTTTTGCACACATACCGCCCTAAATCAATTTGCTTAAGATTACTGCGCCAGCTTAGCAATCTCCTCGGCGAAGTTCTCCTGCTTCTTCTCGATGCCCTCGCCCTTCTCAAAACGCACGGCATCCTTCAGGTTGATGGTGCCGCCCAGCTTCTTAGCGGCGGCGCTCATATACTGCTCCACGGTGACGTCGCCATCCTTGACGAAGGCCTGTTGGAGCAGGCAATTCTCGGCATAGAACTTGTTCAGCTTGCCGGCCACGATGTTCTCCTTGACCTTGTCAGGCTTGCTGGCCATCTTGGGATCGTTGGCCATCTGGGCCAGGAGGATTTTCTTCTCCTCGTCCAGAACCTCCTGGGTGACCTGGCCCTTGTCCAGGAAACGGGGATTCAGAGCGGCAATCTGCATGGCCATATCCTTGCCAATTTCAGTGGCGTCGATGCCGCCGGTAACCTCCAGGTTGACCAGCACGCCGATCTTGCCGCCAGCGTGGATATAAGGGACGGAAACGCCATCGGCAAAGCGGGCGAACCGGCGGACCTTGATGTTCTCGCCGATAACCAGTACCATCTCCTGCTGCTGCTGGGTCACGGTCAGATCGGTGCCGTTGTACTTGCACTCCATCAGCGCGTCCAGGTCGGCGGGGGCACAGGCGGCCACGGTGGCGGCCACGCCCTTGACGAAGTCCACGAATTTCTCGTTCTTGCCCACGAAGTCGGTCTCGGCGTTGACCTCGACCACCACGCCCACGCCGTCAATGACGGCGGAGTAGGCCATGCCCTCGGCGGCGATGCGGCCGGCCTTCTTGGCGGAGGCGGCCAGCCCCTTCTCACGCAGCCACTCAATGGCCTTGTCCATGTCGCCGTCGGAGGCGGCCAGGGCCTTCTTGCAGTCCATCATGCCCACGCCGGTCATTTCCCGCAGGTTCTTTACATCCTGTGCTGTGATCGCCATATATTGTTACCTCCAAATATAGTATTCGTTGAATGAAAGCGCCCGCCCGCACGGGCGGGCGCTGGAACGCTCAGACGGGGAAGGGGAGAGGCTCACTCCGCGGCGGGAGCGGGCTCCTCGGCCTTCTCGGGAGCGGCGTCCACGCCTTGACGGCCCTCCTGCACGGCGTTGGCCATGACGGAGGAGATCAGCTTGATGGCGCGGATGGCGTCGTCGTTGCCGGGGATGACGTAGTCGATCTCATCGGGGTCGCAGTTGGTGTCCACGATGGCCACGATGGGGATGTTCAGCTTACGGGCCTCATTGATGGCGTTGCGCTCCTTGCGGGGATCGACAACGAACAGGGCGCCGGGGAGCTTACGCATCTCCACCACGCCGCCCAGGTACTTCTCCAGCTTGCTGATTTCGCCCAACAGTTTCATGACTTCCTTCTTGGGAAGCATGTCAAAGGTGCCGTCCTCCTGCATCTTCTTCAGCTGGTTCAGACGGTCCACGCGGGTGCGCATAGTCTTGAAGTTGGTCATCATGCCGCCCAGCCAGCGGGCATTGACGTAGAACATGCCGCAGCGGCTGGCCTCCTCGCGGATGGCGTCCTGAGCCTGCTTCTTGGTGCCCACGAACAGCAGGGACTGGCCGTTGCCGGACAGGTCCTTGACGAAGTTATAGGCTTCCTCCAGCTTCTTCACGGTCTTCTGCAGATCGATGATATAGATCCCGTTGCGCTCCGTGTAGATGTAGGTGGCCATTTTGGGATTCCACCGGCGGGTCTGGTGACCGAAGTGAACGCCGGCCTCCAGCAGCTGCTTCATAGATACGACTGCCATTAATTTTTCCTCCTAATTTTGGTTTTTACCTCCGAAAGCTTCATTTTTCCCACCCACCCTCCTGGGAAGGCACCGGGCGAAAAATCGGCTCCCGTGCGGAATGCCTGGATATTCTACCACAAGCTGTGGGGGAACGCAAGTATTTTTCTTCAATTTCTTGAAAAAAGTGATCGTCTCCATAGTATGCCCCGCTTTACCCACGCTATATTAATGCATATGGGGCGGCTTTATTGGCGCTCAAGGAAAAATACACGGAAAATTTTCAATTATCCCCTAGGCAAAAGGAAGGTTTTCCAGTATAATACTGTCTATGAGTACAATCTGATTTTGGGATTAGGAGAGGATGAGAGTATGGGTGAGCTGAAATATAAGCGCGTGCTGCTGAAGGTCAGTGGAGAGGCTCTGGGCGGAGAGGCCGGTCGGGGCTTGGACTTTGAAGTGATTGAAAAAGTATGCGACGTGGTGGCCCGCTGTGCCGAGGAGGGCGTTCAAGTAGGCATTGTAGTGGGCGGCGGCAATTTCTGGCGCGGCCTGAAGGACGGCAAGGGGATGCATGAGCGGGTCCGGGCGGACCACATGGGTATGCTGGCTACGGCCATCAACTGTTTGGCCCTGGCCGATGTATTGGAGCGCAAGAACGTGGACGTGCGGGTGCAGACCGCCATTGAAATGCGTGCCATGGCCGAGCCGTATGTCCGTTCCAAGGCCATCCGTCATTTAGAGAAGGGCCGAGTGGTCATCTTTGGTTGCGGAACCGGCAGTCCTTTCTTTTCCACCGACACAGCAGCGGTGCTTCGGGCGGCGGAAATCAACGCAGACATCATTCTGTTGGCCAAAAACGTGGACGGCGTGTACAGTGCCGACCCGCTGAAGGACCCGGAGGCGGTGAAGTATGACAGCATCACCTATGATGACGTGCTGGCCCGCCATCTGGGCGTAATGGATTCCACTGCCACCTCCCTGTGTATGGACAACAATATTCCCATCATTCTCTTCGCGCTAAAGGACCCAGAAAACATTCTCCGTGTGGTACACGGGGAGAAAATAGGCACAATTGTAAAGGACATAGGAGGAAAGGATCATGACTGATTTCTGCAAGACTTATGACGAGAAAATGGGCAAGACCATCGAAGTGGTGAAGGGCGATTTCGCCAGTGTACGGGCGGGCCGGGCCAATGCCGGTGTGCTGGACCGAATCCAGGTGGAGTACTATGGCACGCCCACCCCCATCCAGCAGGTGGCCAGCATTTCCACCCCCGACCCCCGCACCCTCCAGATTCAGCCCTGGGACGGCAGCGTCCTCAAGGCCATCGAGAAGGCCATTCAGACCTCCGATTTGGGCATCAATCCCCAGAACGACGGTCGGGTCATCCGTCTGGCATTCCCCCAGCTCACTGAGGAACGCCGTGTGGAGCTCACCAAACAAGTGCGCAAGTACGGCGAGAACGGCAAGGTTGCCATCCGTAACATCCGTCGGGACGCTATGGAGACCCTGAAGTCCCTGGAGAAGAAATCCGAGATTACTGAGGACGACCGTAAGCAGAGCGAGAAGGAGCTCCAGGAGCTGACGGACAAGCGCTGTAAGGAGATTGATACCCTCGCTGCCGCCAAGGAAAAGGAACTGATGGCGGTCTGATTTAGCGTTTCAGCGCATACAAGGGGGGCGCGCCCCCCTTGTATGCTGTCTGGGTACTTATAGCATGGTTCTTTTTTGTCTACACTATCAATAAAGTTAGGATGGGTGTGTATGGCTTTCTTTCGCCGCCGAAAGGCTGAGGCGCCCAAGGTCGATTTGGAAGATTTGCCCAGCCATGTGGCCATTATCATGGATGGCAACGGTCGCTGGGCCAAGAGCCGGGGGCTGCCCCGAAAAGCCGGCCACGCCGCCGGAGCGGAGACCTTTCGGACCATTGCCACCTTTGCCAAGGAGCTGGGACTGGAATACCTGACGGTATACGCATTCTCCACCGAGAACTGGAAGCGGCCGGAGGATGAGGTTGCGTCCATCATGAAGCTGTTGGAGAAGTATCTCCATGAGGCCATTGAAACCATGGCCAGAGACAAGGTAAAGATGGCCTTTTTTGGTGATCTGTCTCCGCTTGCGCCCCATCTTCAGGCCCTGTGCCGGGAGACGGAGGAGATTTCCAAGGGGTATGACGGGTGCCAGGTGAATATCTGCCTAAACTATGGAGGCCGGGATGAGGTAGTCCGCGCGGCAAAGGCCTTTGCTCTGGACTGCGTGGAGGGCAGGGCAGACCCGGGACATCTGACGGAGAACGCCTTTGGCGGATATCTCTATTCTGCCGGAGTGCCTGATCCGGATCTGGTCATCCGTCCCAGCGGAGAGGTGCGGCTGTCCAATTTCCTGTTGTGGCAGTCGGCCTATGCGGAGTTTTATGTGACCGATGTGCTTTGGCCGGATTTCAGCAAGGATGATTTCCTGCGTGCCTTAGCGGCCTATCAGGGCCGCTCCCGGCGGTATGGAGGTGTATGACGTGGCGAAACGGATCATTGTAGCGTGTATTTTCGTACCTATCATCCTGTGGATCATGCTGGTGCCGCCTCCGCTGGCGTGGACGGCGTTGGTGTGCTTTATTTCGGCTATGGCAGCCTTTGAACTGCTGCGGGCTGTGGGGGATGGAAAAATCACCCTTCCCATGCAGGTGGTCACTATGATTTCTGCTGCTCTGCTGCCCTTTGGAAGCTGGGCGGGGCTGGGGACGGCCTATGTGAATCTGCTGTCCTTTGTGGTGATGGCAGTGTGCTTCTGGTGCGCCATCCGGGCCTATGATGAGGACGGCGCGTCCATTGGCTTTTTTCATGTGCTGGCGGCGCTGTTTGCCGGAGTCATCATCCCTCTAGGGCTGGCCTCCCTGGTGGAGCTGAGGCGGATGGACCATGGGAAATATCTGGTGCTGCTGGCCGTATTGCTCACCTTTATTACCGATGCGGGCGCCTATTTTGTCGGCGTATTTTTAGGGAAGCACAAAGGGATTACCAAGGTCAGCCCAAACAAAAGCGTGGAGGGTTATATCGGCGGATTTGCCACCGGCGTACTATTTGCGGTTCTTTACGGTCTGGTTGCCAGCAAAATCGCAGGGGACAGCGTGAATCTTCTCTCCCTGGCCCTATGCGGACTGTTTGGTGCGCTGGCCACGGAGGTGGGTGATTTGGCGTTCTCCTTTATCAAGAGACAGTACGGCGTGAAGGATTACGGTCATCTTCTGCCCGGCCATGGCGGAATGCTTGACCGGTTCGACAGCATGATCTTCTGCGGGCCGGTGGTGCTGTTTATTGTGCAGTGTCTGCCGGTATTTCAGGGAGCGGTAATATGAATCGGACACTTTCTATTTTAGGCTCCAGCGGTTCCATTGGGCGGCAGACGCTGAAGGTAGCGGAGGTCTGCGGTCATAAGGTGGCCGCTATTACGGTGAACAAAAGCGTGGAGCTGGCCGAGGCGCAGGCCCGGCAATTTAACCCCCTTCTGGCGGTGGCGGTGGATGAAAAAGCAGCCGCCGACCTGCGGGTGCGGTTGGCGGATACCAGAGTAAAGGTGCTGTCAGGGCAGGAGGGACTGCTGGAGGCGGTCGCCCTGCCCGAGGCTGACACAGTGGTCACCGCCATTGTGGGCGTGGCGGGGCTGAAGCCCACCCTTGCCGCTGTTGACTGCGGTAAGCGCATCGCCCTTGCAAATAAAGAGACTTTGGTGTGTGCTGGAGAATTGGTGATGGCCCGGGCAAAAGAGAAGGGAGCAGAGATCGTTCCTGTGGATTCGGAGCACTCCGCCATCTTCCAGTGCCTGCAAGGGTGCCGCGACCGGGGCGAAGTGCGCAGGCTGATCATTACAGCGTCGGGTGGACCATTCTATGGCAAGAGCAGTAAAGAGCTTTCCCTTGTCACCAAAGAACAAGCTCTAAAGCATCCCAATTGGGCGATGGGGGCAAAAATTACCATTGACTCCGCCACCTTGATGAACAAGGGATTGGAGTTTATTGAGGCTATGCGGCTGTATGCCGTGCCTCCTGAGAGCATTCAAATTGTGGTGCACCGGGAGAGCATCATCCATTCTCTGGTGGAATTTGAGGACGGGGCTATTCTGGCCCAATTGGGCAGCGCGGACATGTGCCTGCCCATCCAGTACGCCCTCACTTGGCCGGAGCGGACGGCGGGGCCGGCCAGACCTTTGGATCTGCTGTCCTGCCCACCGCTCACCTTCCAAAAGCCTGACCCGGAGACCTTTCGCTGCCTAGGTCTGGCGCTGGAGTGCGCAGAGAAGGGTGGAACCTCCACGGCCATCCTCAACGGTGCCAATGAGGCGGCAGTGGGCTTATTTTTGGACAGCAAAATTGCGTTCACGGACATTGCCAGACTGGTTGAGACGGCGCTGAACCGTGTGCCCATGCTGGCAGCCCCCGATTTAGACGATATCCTGAATGCTGACCGTGCCGCCCGCGAGGCGGTTTATGAATCTGTGAGGTGACTTGATCTTGGCAAGATTTCTTTATGTCCTGCTGGCAATCCTGCTGTTCGGCGTACTCATAGCCATCCATGAGTTTGGCCACTTTTTTACTGCTAAGCTGTTGGGTGTAAAGGTAAATGAGTTTGCAATCGGCATGGGGCCTGTGCTTTGGCAAAGTAAGAAAAGAACGGGAGAGCCTTGGGAAAACGAAGGGACGCTTTATAGTCTGCGCGCGTTCCCGATTGGGGGCTACTGCGCCATGGAGGGGGAGGACGAGGACACTGGAGACCCTCGAGCCTTCTCGCGGCAGGCAGCCTGGAAAAAGATCATCATTCTGTGCGCCGGATCATTCATGAATTTTGTGCTGGGGTTGGTCATCGCTGTGGTGCTGTTCCTCGGTATTTCTCAAGCCCGGGTTCCGGTAATCACTGAATTTGCCGACGGCTTCCAGTTTGAAGGTCCGGACGGCCTCGTGGTAGGCGACCGTATTGTGGAGGTGGACGGCCACGGTATCTGGCTGTATGCCGATGTGCAGAACTACCTCTCCCGCAACGACGGAAACGGCGTGGATTTGGTGATTGAGCGGAATGGAGAGAGGCTCATCCGGAAAAATTTTCCCATGGGCCGTTATGACTATGAATTTGAGGGCGGAAAATATCGCGGCTTCGGTCTGATTTTCGGCCAAGTGAAGGAATTGTCCCTCCCGGAACGCATTGGTCAAGGCTTTGCCCAGACCTTTGATTTCGTGCGTCTGGTCTGGATCAGCTTGAGCGACCTGGTGACGGGCCGTGTAGCCGTCTCCGAGATATCTGGAGTCATTGGTGTGGTGGACGTGGTGTCCGAGGTGGGCGCAGGGTCAGAGTCGGCGGTGTTGGGCGTGCAAAATGTGTTTTATTTCATGGCTTTGATTGCTGTCAATCTGGCTGTGATGAACATGCTGCCCATCCCGGCACTGGATGGAGGACGGATCTTTTTCGTTCTGCTCAACGGCGTAATCTACATGGTGAGCCGCCGGCGTATTCCAGAGAAATACGAGGGCTATGTCCATGCCGGAGCGTTTGTGGCGCTGCTGGCGCTGATGGCGGTGGTAGCGCTCCATGATGTGTGGAATATTTTCGCATAGGCAGGTGCTTACAATGAGCAGGCAAATCAACGTGGGTGGAGTTACTATCGGGGGAGGTGCCCCCGTTTCCATCCAATCCATGGCCAACACCCCCACCCATGACGTGGAGGCTACGCTGTCCCAAATCAGATTGCTGGCCGCAGCGGGGTGCGATATCGTCCGGGTGGCAGTGCCGGATATGCGGGCCGCCAAGGCCATCGGCGCACTGAAGTCAGGCAGTCCTGTGCCGCTGGTGGCGGATATTCATTTTGACTACCGTCTGGCTTTGGAGGCGGCGGAGCAGGGGATTGACAAAATCCGCATCAATCCGGGAAACATCGGCGCACCGGAGCGGGTGGAGGCAGTGGCAGGGTCCTGTCAGGAGCACGGCATCCCAATCCGGGTGGGCGTAAACGGAGGCTCGTTGGAAAAGGAACTGCTGGCCCGGTACGGCGGTCCCACACCGGAGGCCATGGTGGAAAGCGCCCTGGGACATATCAGGCTGTTGGAGCGGTATGGCTTCCAGGACATCTGTGTGTCGTTGAAAGCGTCCTCCGTGCCCGCTACCATGCGGGCTTACCAGCTGATGGCAGAGCGGTACGACTATCCTCTGCACCTGGGGGTCACTGAGGCGGGTACCCGGGAAATCGGTGAGCTGAAGGCGGCGGCGGGCATCGGCGGTCTGCTGGCGCTGGGGGTCGGCGACACCCTCCGGGTGAGCCTTACCGCCGATCCGGTGGAGGAGGTCTATGCGGCCCGGAAAATCCTGAAAGCCATCGGCCTGCGCCGGGAGGGGCCGGAGTTGATCTCCTGCCCCACCTGCGGGCGAACCCAGATCGACCTGATCCCCATGGCCAGGCAGGTGGAAGAGCTTTTGAGAGGTGTGGACAAGCCCATCACCGTGGCGGTGATGGGGTGTGTGGTCAACGGCCCCGGCGAAGCCAGCCACGCCGATGTGGGATTGGCCGGAGGAAAGGGCGAGGGCGTGCTGTTCAAGCGTGGCCAGATTGTGGCCAAGGTGCCTGAGGATCAGTTGGTGCCTGGGCTGCTGAGGCTGATCGAAGAATTATAGGGGAGAACATCATGAACCATGTTGGAACACAGTACATAGAGACGGAGCGGCTGATCCTGCGCCGGTTTGAGGTGTCAGACGCCCCCGCCATGTTTGCCAACTGGGCAAGTGATGATGAGGTGACGAAATTTCTCACTTGGCCCACCCACGCCGACGTTTCGGTGTCGGAGGGCATCCTGGAAAAATGGGTGGCCCAGTACGGGCAGGATGACTGCTACCGGTGGGCGATTACCCTGAAAGAAAACGGATCCCAGCCCATCGGGGACATTGATGTGTGCCACTGGAGGGAGGACGGAGATGTCCCAGAGATCGGCTACTGCATGGGCAAACGCTGGTGGCACCGGGGGATCATGTCCGAGGCGTTGGGCGCGGTGATGGACTTCCTGTTCCAGCAGGTGGGTGTCCAGCGGATTGTGGCCCGCCATGATGTCAACAACCCCCATTCCGGCGGCGTCATGCGCAAGTGTGGCATGAAGTTCGAAGAGATACGGGAAAAGGCGAACCGAAATAACCAGGGTGAATGTGACTGTGCCTACTATGGTATTGAAGCCAGTGACAGATAAGGAGCGAGAGATATGACGGCTGGTATGCCAACCTTTCAACAGACCTTTGCCAACTGCCCCTTCCCAGAAGGGGTTTTGGCTGTTTTGGGGCGCTGTCCCGTTCAGGTGCGGGTCCTTCGCGCCCGGCGGGCCATGGAGGTGGCTGTCAGCGGCACAGCTGTTCCCCAGGAGATACTGACTCAGGCGTCGGATATTTTGAAGCGGGTATTTGGGCTCAGCACAGTTACGGTAGCGGTGGTCCAGGTTGATTCCGTAGAGCATGATAAGCAAGGGCGTCAAGCGTTTATGCAGAAGGATGCTGCCGCGCCAAAAACGCCTGTATTGGAAGAAAAATCTGCGTTGGAACCAAAGACAGAGGGTCCTGCGGAGTTGCCGGAAGCTACGGTTCCAACTCCGCCCCAACCCCCCAGCCAGGACTTGGAGTCTCAGATGAAGGCCATGCGCCGGAGGCTGACAGGGAAACAAAGTACGGCGGCAGGTCGTGAACCGGGTGTTAAAAAGAAGCATCAAAAAGCAATCTATGGAAAGATCAGCATCAGAAAAAAGCCGACTCCGCTCAATGAGCTCACTCTGGATATGGGTACTGTGCTGGTGGAGGGCGAGGTGTTCAATATTGAGCATCGGGAGCTCACCCGAAAGAAGGCGTGGGTGGTGTGCTTTGATATCACCGACTACACCAGCTCCATTCGAGTCACCCGGTATCTGGATGGAGAGGAAGCCAAGCCCGTTGTCGCGCAGGTGAAAAAGGGCCAGCGGCTTCAAATACAGGGCAGGCCGATGCTGGGGCGGTTTGACAACAACGACCTGGTTTTGGAGCCATTCGGTATTGCTGAGGTGCCCAAGCCAGAGGGGAGGAAAGACACCGCGCCGGATAAACGGGTTGAATTGCATTTACATACTAAGATGTCCCAAATGGACGCTTTGTGTGACACCAAAACGGTGGTGAAGCAGGCCATTGAGTGGGGACATCCCGCGATTGCAATTACAGACCACGGAGTGGTGCAGTCCTTTCCGGACGCCTACAACGCCTCCGGCCGGGGGGAGAAAATCAAGATTCTGTACGGTGTGGAGGCATATTACCAGAACGATGTGGACGAGCAGGCGGCGGTCCACGGTCCGGGAGATATGCCCCTGGATGGGGAGTTTGTGGCCTTTGATTTGGAGACCACCGGTTTGGATTCCAGGAGCGACGCCATCATTGAAATTGGCGCAGTTCGGATTCGGAAAGGGAAGGTGGTGGACAAATTTGCTTCCTTTGCCTATCCCGGGCGACCCTTGAGCGCTAAAACTGTATCACTCACCAGTATCACCGACGAACTGCTGAAGGATGCGCCCTCACCGGAAGAGACAGTGGACGCATTTCTGGATTGGGTGGGGGGCACGCCCCTGTGCGCCCACAACGCGGCCTTTGACACTGGATTTATCCGGGAATATTGCGCCCGTTCGGGCCGGCGCTTTGACCCTCTGTATTTCGATACTCTGATCTTGGCCCAATATCTGTGCCCAAAGCTGCCCAACCATAAGCTGGATACGGTAGCCAATGCCCTGGGCCTGCCTCCGTTCCAGCATCACCGGGCCTTTGACGACGCCGAGACCTGCGGACTGATTCTGGCAGCGCTGCTGCCCATGCTGCGGGAGCAGGGGGTGGAACGTGCGGCCCAGATCAACCGGGTGTTTGCGGGAAAAAAGCGGGGTGGCCGAGGGCGGCGGTCTCCATACCACCTGATTATCCTGGCAAAGAATCAAACCGGCCTAAGAAATCTTTATAAGCTGGTGTCTAAGGCGCATTTGGAGCACTTTAACCGGTTTCCCATTATGCCCAAATCCCTGGTGGATGAGAACCGGGAAGGGCTCATCATCGGCTCTGCCTGCGAAGCGGGGGAGCTGTTCCAGGCCGTAGCCAACGGCAAGGAGGACCGGGAGCTGGAGCGTATCGCCGCCTGGTACGATTATTTGGAAATCCAGCCCCTGTCCAACAACGCCTACATGCTCCGCCCCGACCGGGAGGGCAAGCGAATTGCTCGGGACATGGAGGATTTGCGGGCCTTTAACCGCCGGGTGGTGGCGCTGGGAGAACGGTTGAATAAGCCGGTGTGCGCCACAGGCGACGTTCATTTCATGGATCCGGAAGATGAGGTATATCGTCATGTTCTGCTGGCGGCCAAGGAATTTGAGGACGCCGACCAGCCAAACCCGCTCTATTTCCGAACAACGGATGAGATGTTAAGTGAGTTTTCCTATCTAGGTAAGGAAAAAGCTCATGAGGTGGTCGTTGATAATCCCAAGCTTATTGCAGATTGGTGCAGCCACATACAGCCTCTGCCCGACGGACTATTTGCCCCAAAGCTGGAGAATTCCGACGGAGAATTGAAGGATTTGGTGTGGGGTAAAGCACATGCCCTTTACGGTGATGAGCCACCTCAGATTGTAGTGGACCGCATCAACGCGGAGCTTGTGGACATCATCCGCTGTAAGTATGACGTCATCTATATGTCGGCTCAGAAGCTGGTGCAGAACTCGCTGGAGCATGGCTACCTGGTGGGGTCTCGGGGATCGGTGGGGTCGTCCCTGGTGGCGTTTATGTCGGGCATTACGGAGGTGAATTCTCTGCCTGCTCACTACCGCTGCCCAAACTGTAAGCACGCCGACTTTGACTATGCCCAGGATCCCGCCCATCCCTATGGCTGCGGCGCGGATATGCCGGATATGAAGTGCCCCGTCTGCGGCACGGACTACGAGAAGGACGGCTTCAACATCCCCTTTGAGACATTTTTGGGCTTTGGCGGAGATAAGGTGCCTGATATCGACCTGAATTTCTCCGGCGAGTACCAGTCCAGCGCCCATAAGTATACCTTTGAGCTGTTCGGCAAGGAGCATGTGTTTCGGGCGGGAACTATTGGTACAGTGGCGGAAAAGACGGCCATCGGTTACGCCAAAAAATACCTGGAGCAGGTGGGACGGCTGGACGCTCCTTTTGCAGAGGTCCTGCGGCTGGCCAAGGGCTGTGAGGGAGTCAAGCGCACCACCGGCCAGCACCCAGGCGGCATGGTGGTCATACCTCAGGACAAGGAGATTTACGATTTCTGCCCCGCTCAGCACCCGGCAGACGACAAGGATTCGGATATCATCACCACTCATTTTGAATACCACTCTATGGAGTCCAATCTGTTAAAGCTGGACATGCTGGGTCATGATGACCCCTCCATGATCCGGATGCTGGAGGATCTGACGGAGGTAAACGCCCAGAAAATACCGCTGGATGATCCCAAAACCATGAGCCTGTTTACCACATCGGAGAACCTGGGCTATACCAACGACCCAATTCTGGGCCCTACCGGAGCGGTAGCCGTGCCGGAATTCAACACCAGCTTTACCCGGGGTGTGCTGGAGGAAACGCAGCCCACCCAGTTTGACACCCTTCTGCGCATTTCCGGTTTTACCCATGGCACCGACGTATGGCTGGGCAACGCCCGGGACCTTATCATCAGCGGGACGGCGGGCGCTCAGCAATGTGTAGGGTGCCGCGATGACATCATGCTTTACCTGATTGCCAAGGGAGTGGACGCCAAGCTGGCTTTCAAAATCATGGAGTCGGTCCGAAAAGGCAAGGTGAAGAAGGGCGGCTTCCAAGACGGCTGGGTGGAGACCATGAAGGAGCATAATGTGCCGGAATGGTATATTGACTCGCTGGCTAAGATTGCCTACCTGTTTCCCAAGGCCCACGCGGTGGCCTACGTGATGATGGCTTTCCGCATTGCGTGGTTCAAGGTGCACCGGCCGCTGGCGTTTTACGCCGCCTATTTCTCCATCCGGGCAAAGGCCTTTGACGAGAAGTGCATGTGCCGGGGAATGGAAGTGGTCAAGCGGAAAATGGCTGAAATCAACGCCAAAAAGAACGCTAAGGACAAAAAGGACCGCCCCACGGCAGTGGAGGAGGACATGCTCACCACGCTGGAGGTGTGCTACGAGTTTTATCTCCGGGGGTTCAATTTTGCCCGAATGGATATTTCACAGTCCCACGCCGTCAATTTTTTGGTGGATTGGGAAAAGAACGCACTAATTCCGCCTTTTACTTCGGTGGCTGGATTGGGTGAAACGGTGGGCTGGGATATCATGGCTAAACGGAAGGGCAGGGACTTCTTGTCCATCGAGGAGTTCTCGCTGACGTGTAGCAAGGTGTCGAGCACCCATCTGGCCCAGCTCAAGGAAGCGGGAGCCTTTGGAGATTTGCCGGACAGCAGCCAGTTCTCGCTGTTTTAAAGGGAGGAAAGAAACGGGATGATTCAAAAAGATGACAGGGGCAATGAGTTGCTTGATTTCATTGTATGTGAGGAAGATTGTGCGGATTTAAGCTATGCTCCCATAACTCACTGCCTTCTGGTTGTGAGAATGGGGACGGACTATTTGATGGGGTGGAACAGCTATCGGCATGACTGGGAAATTTTCGGCGGCTGCCGGGAAGAAGGAGAGTCGCTCCGTGCCTGTACTGCGCGGGAATGCTGGGAGGAATTGGGGCTTGACGGAATTGAGCTTCATTTCCTTGGGCTGGCGCATTATCGGCTGGCCCCCGGATATTTTAATCTGGAATGGCATGAAGAATATGGCGGCCTGTACGGGGTGACGCTGCCCATCGAATATTTGCAAACCATTGAGGCGCAGAGGATAGATCGAGATGAGATCAAAAAAGTGGCTTTGCAAAGTACAATTCCAAAGGATGAGCCGGTATCTCCAATCGATCTAAAATTGCTGGACTATTGGAAATGCGAATCAAGAGTTGAACAAGAGCTTGGCAAGAGCGGCAGCAATGCGG
>CAOKLO010000060.1 GCA_948469375.1 uncultured bacterium
GCGCGGCGGTGACGGTGACCGACTGCCCCTCCTGATACGTCCCCGCCCCGGAGGCTGTTCCTGTGCCGGAGGGGTCCACGGAGGTGGTCACGGTGTAGACCAGCACCTCCTCAAAGACTGCGGTCAGGGTCCGGTTGCCTGTGACGGTGAAGGTATAAGATGCGCTGGTGCTGACCTGATGACCATTCTCCTGCCAACTGGACAGCTTGTAGCCGGAGGCCGGGGTCGCCGTGACCGTCACCTGGGAGCCGCCTTCAAAGGAGCCTCCGCCGGAGACGGTGCCCTTCTCCGCGTCCTGGGACACCACGACCACGGTGTAGGACACCACGGGCGTGATACGGGCGTAGCCGTTGCCGCTGTGGCCGGTCTCCGCCGTGCCGCCGGGGGATGTAAAGGACTGTGCGCCGTTGACGGTGCGGGCATTGGAGAGGTGGTGCACCGCCGTCAGGCCGAAGCCCGCCGGGGCATTCTGCCCGGTCCAGACGAAGCCGGAACCGCCGCCACCGCCCCGGTCGTCGTCACCGGAGCTGTCCGGCACAGAGCCGGAACCGCCATACCAGCCGCCGCCTCCCGCGCCGCCGTGGCCTCCACCGGTGGAGATGCCGTTTCCGCCGAAGCCGAAGCCCGCGTAAGCGCCTGCCTGGGAAGCCGTGTTGGTAGACGGCGCAGTGGTCTGCCAAGCGGAATTGGATACGCCGGTCTGGGTGCCGCCAAAGCCGCCGGTACCGTAGGACTGCGACGCGCTCCCTCCTGCCTCTCCGCCGCCGTACATACCGTTTTTGTTGGCCGCACCGTCGGAGCCTCCGCCGCCCGCCACAATGACGCGGTGGTTGAGGTCGTCCGCGCCGATGCGGATGTCAGACGCACCGCCGCCTCCGTTGTAGGTGCCGCGCCTTCCGCCGCCGTTGAAGCCTCCGGCGGTGCCGCCCGTGTTTCCAGAGCCGCCCACGCGGGCAAATACCTGTGTAGGCTCGGCGACGGTGAGGTTGCCCACCGAATACCCGCCCTTACCCGCATAGGCCGCGCCGGAACGGTATCCGCCCTCCGCGCCCCAGACCTCCAGCTTGTAGACGCCGGGATAGAGGGTCGCGGCAACGACGTTCCCGCTGTACTCGTACTCTTTGGGGGACATATCCGCAAAGACCGCCGTCAGAGTGCGGTCAGCGTTGGCCTGGAAGGTGTATGTTGCCTCCGTGCTGACGATTGCCCCGTTTTCCTGCCACCCCACAAAAGCGTAGCCGCTCGAGGGAGCTGCCGTAACGGTGACGCTCACGCCCTCCTGTACGGTGCCGCCTCCCGTGACAACGCCGCCGCCTGCTGGGTCGATGTTCAGGCTGATGGTGTACTCCACAACCACAGGCGGGGTGGGCGGCCGGGGAGCCGGTTCGCTCTCGACGGGATTCTGCACGGTAACGGAAACCCGGTCCGCCCCCTCGCCCTCTCCGGCTACCAGGGTGACATTGCGGTAATTGTTGCTGTCATAGGTGTAATCGCTGGTGAGCACATCGTCCAGCTCTGTGGAGTAGAAGATCGGCTCGTTGTCCGTCTGTCCTGTTGAGCGGTCCACACCGTACCGGGCCCAAAACTCCATCCGTGGAACCTCCGGGTTGAACCGGACACCAAAGGCCACCTGGTACGCCTCCCCCAGCTCCTCCAGGGCCTCCAGAAGGGTACCGCCAGTCTGCTGTTTCCGGACCTTTTCGCCGGAGGCGGGCGCGGCGTCCTCCAGAGCAAGGCCGGGGATCACCCGGGCCTCCAAGTCCCCCTGCGTGGGGTGGATACAGCAGTCATCCACCAACTGCCGCATGAGGTCCGGGACCGCGCCATACAGGTCATAGCGGCCCCAGAGGATACGCCGGTCCAGGATGCCGGTCAGGTCCCGGCCCTTTGCCGTGATGTAAGGGCCCTCGCGCCGCGCCTCACGCTGGACGTGCTCGATGATGCCCGCTGTTTCCCCCTCAATCCATACGATATTTTCCGGCACCAGCAGGGCGCGGGATTCATCGGTGATGAGCGATTCCACGGAGAAGGACCCGCTGGAAAACGCCCTGCTCTCCCAGATGGCGGACCGCTGAACCTCCAGAACACCCAGAAGCTCCAGGGCGGGGCTGTATACCTCCATTTTCAGGTCCATGCTATTCCACCTCCAGATAGAGCGGCGTGTAGTAGATGGTCACGTCCATGTTGCCCCGCTGGTCCAGGTCGTCGCAGTCCAGGGCCAAGCGGTTTGAGCCGGGGATCAGCTGGGTGCCAAAGCTGGAGCGGAAGTCCCGGTATTTGATGACGTTCTCCTCCGCCCCGTCCGCGCCCCAGAGCTTCATGTGCTTGTTCCTCGGAACGGTGGACAGCTCCAGCTGTTCACCCCTCTGGAAGGTCCGGTTCATGCCGATGAATTTCCCCGTGGTCAGGTTCTTCACCCTAGGGTTTTTCACCTCCCCGGAAAACCGAATGCGGATGACTATCCCCGCCGCGAAGCCGCCCCGGTTGTCCACGGTGACGCTGTACGCCTTGCCGATGGAGGCGAAGACCACCGAGCGGACCTGCCCGAAGTTGTTCGGGAACCGGAAGAGCTTCTTCTTTTGGTCGAAGGGTACCGCCGTATCGCTCAGGTCGGTGAACAGCGGATAGGGGCAGGTCGCCTGAATCAGGAACCGGCGGACCTTCTCATTGTTTTTGATGTACTCCGGGCTGTAAGCAACGGAGATGTCGGGCCGGAAATTGATCTTCTTGCCCTTGTACTCCAGGGTGTAGTCCTCCACGGGGGAGATAAAGGCGTTGAGGAAGTCGCACCGGCTTTGCAGGTTCCCGGTGCCGCTGTCCATCACCCAGCCGGTGATGGACAGCGGGCGGGGGCCGATGGTGGTGGAAACGATGCTCTCGCCTACCTGGTTGAAAAAGGCGTAGGTGTTGTGCTGTCCCTGGACCTGCCCCCAGTCCACGGAGCCAAGCCAATAGGACCAGTACTCCCCTTTTTTGAGAAACAGGCTTCCCCGGCCCGAGAGGGACGTGATCTTGATTTCGTCGATCATTGGGAAACCTCCTTACACATAGCCCAGCGCGATCTGCTGGGACGCCTTTTTCGCCTCCCTCGCGGCCTCTACTGGGTCCAGGGCTTTGGGGGAGTTGAAGGTGAAGTTGAAGGTATTTCCTGCGCCAATCTGCGCGGGACGGGAGTTGTCACTGTAGCCCCCGGAATACCCTCCCCCGTTGGTCCGCAGGCCCACGGTGGCGGTGCCGAAATTCAAACCGCCCTCGATCTTCCTCTTGATTGCGCGGTATTCATCATCCCAGCCTCCCGCAAGGCCAAGGGCCATGTTTTCGCCGATGCCCGCAAAGACGGTAGACGGCGAGTGGATGCCCAGCAGGCCCTTCACACTGCTGATGATGCCATTGATCTTCTCGCTCATGAAACCGACAAATGCGTCCCATGCGCCCATGACGCCGTTTTTGATGCCGTTGACGATGTTCCCGCCAATCTCCTTGAACTTGTCGCCGATGCCGGAGAACACGCCCACGATCTTATCGAAGATCCCCTTGAAGAAGTCCGTCGCCTTGTCCCAGGCGCCCTTGACGGCCTCCCAGGCTTTCTTGAAGCCCTCACTGACCTTTTCAGCGGCGGCGGATGCGGCCTCCTTGATGGCGTTCCAGATACCTGCGAAGAACTCTTTTGCCGCGTCCCAGACGTCCTTGACCGCCTCGTACGCCTCTTTGAACGCGCTGGAGAGGAATTCGGTCACTTCCTCGAAGACGGACCGGATGCCATCTGCGACGCCGGAAAAGAACTCCTTAGCGGCCTCCCACGCGCCTTGCACGGCCTCCCAGGCGGCTTTGAAGAAACCGCCCAGCACTTCTACCACGGGCTCGAATACGCCCTTGATGGCCTCCCATACGCTGGAGAAGAATTCGGACGCCGCATGCCATGCGGCCTGGACCGCCTCCCACGCGGCGGAGAAGAAGCCGCCCAGGACCTCGGCAACCACGGAGAAGACCGACTGGATTCCTTCCCAGATACCGACAAAGAAGTCCACCACGGCGGACCATGCCGCCTGCACGATTTCTGCTGCCGCTTGGAAGATGCCGCCGAAAAACTCGGCTACACCTTGGAAAATGGCTTGGATGCCCTCCCAGACCCCGGAAAAAAATTCAACCACGCCGTCAAAGGCGGTTTTGATGGCTTCTGCAGCCGCTCGGAAGAATCCGACGATTGCCTCCCAAATCGCAGATACTGCGTCGCGGAACGCTTCGCAGTTCTGCCACAGGAGGACCACGGCGGCGATGATGGCGGTGACTACAGCGACAACTGGGTGGGCCATGATTAGAGCAAATAGCGCCTTGATGCCGCTCATGAGTTGCCCACCTATTCCCATAATGGTTGATATACCGCTGGTCACAAATCCGACAACTGTGCTGATTGCGCCTCCGATGGTTGTCAGAGCGGTAATCAGTTTCCCGATGACGATCAGGACGGGGCCAGCTGCGGCGGCAATGCCCGCGATGGTCAGAATCATTTTCTGTGTCCCCTGGTCCAAGCTGTTGAACCACTGGACAACTTCTGTGATTTTCTGAACGACAGATGTAAACGTCGGAATCAAGAGCTGGGAGAGATTTGTAAACAGGACATTGATTGCTGAACTCAACATCGCCATAGCCCCTGCGGCGTTGTCATTCATGATTGCCGCCATTTCCTGCGTTGTCCCGCTGGAGTTATTGATTGCCTCCGTCAGCTTGTTGAAATCTTCCGGGGCCGCGTTGATGATTGCGAGCATACCGGACATTGCCTCTTTACCAAACAGCATCGAGGCGGCAGAGGCTTGTGTGGATTCGTCAAGCCCGCCCATCTTTTCCCGGAGCTGTCCCATGACTTCGCCGAGTGACAACATATTCCCATCCGCATCGGTCAGGGAAATGCCATACTGGTCCATGACCGTTGCCATGTTCTTGGTGGGCGATGCCATGTTGGTGATAGCGGTCCGGAGGGTTGTGCCCGCCTGCGACGCCTTGATACCGCTGTTGGCCATGAGGCCCAGAGCGACGGCGGTGTCCTCTGCGGAATACCCCAACGCGCCCGCCACAGGAGCGACGTACTTAAACGATTCGCCCAGCATGGAGACGTTGGTATTAGCGCTGTTGGAAGCGGCGGCGAGAATATCCGCAAACCGCCCGCTGTCCGCAGCTGCCAGGCCAAACGCCGTCAGAGCGTCCGTCACAATATCGGAGGTCGTTCCCAGACTTTCCTCGGAGGCGGCGGCAAGGTTCATGATACCTGCGAGGCCGTCCACCATCTGCCCGGCGTCCCAGCCTGCCATTGCCATGTACTGGTAGGCTTCTGCCGCTTCTGACGTGGAGAATTTTGTCTGCGAGGCCATTCGCATAGCTTCGTTTCCAAGCCTCTCCATTTCCGATTCCGTAGCCCCGGAGATGGCCTGCACCTTGCTCATACCGGCCTCGTAGTCAGCACCGGTTTTGATTATGGCGGTGCCAAGCCCTGTAAGCGGCAGGGACAAGCCCTTCGTCAGCGTCCCGCCCACTTTGGAGATGGATTCTCCCGCTTTAGACAGTTTTTCCGAAAATCCGTCAAATTTTTCTTTTGCAGAATTCAAGCCTTGCTCGAACTCGTCCATTTTTATGCCGATTGTGGCGTAGAGCTCAAAGACGTTAATTGCCGCTCACCTCCTTCAGCCGTCCAATAACGTGCTCGATCACTTCCTCTGGCGTTCTGGTCTCCTCCGGCGGCGCGGGCTTGTCCTTCTCCGCCCAGCGGCGGGTCATGGCCTTTCCGTGCTTGCCATCGGTGAAGCTGGCGGCGGGGACCGCGGTGTTCTCCGCTATGGCCTGGAGCGTGTCGGTTACATACACCTCAAACGTCCAACGGTCGATATCCCGCTTGATGACAGACGGGAGGGCGGATAGAATCGCCTTTACGCGGAGGTGGGGGAGCTCGCAGAGGCCGCAGAGGGCACGGTCTGCGCCTGCCGCGCGGACGATCTGAAAAAAGACAGCAGGTCTTCATCTTGGAAAACCTCCCGGACCTGCCGGATAGTTTCTCGGACCGGCTGTACGCCGATGTCCGCCACGCTCTTCTCGTTCAGCACGGACAGGATGCCGTACACGTCCGGGCGGTGGGCCCGCAGGAGCGCAGGGATGATCTCGCCCATGCGCTCCACCAGCATGAGGCCCGCGCCGTAAATGTTGGTATCGTCCGCAGGCTTGACGATCTTACCCACGGCGGACACCATAGCCTCATCGGAGGCGATGTTGGAGATGTAGGGCGTCAGCTCGCACAGTACGTCCAGCGCCCGGTCGGTACTCAGCTCAGAAAGTTTCATCAGGCTACCTCCGTTCCGCCGCCACTCTCAGACGCAGGGTCGGCGCTCCAGAACTCCATCGGGACCTCATCCTGAGTGGCAACACGGGGATGGCCGGACAGGGAAATGGTGGTCTGCCCCTTGCCGTTCTTGGTGGTCTGAAGCTCGAAGCCCTCCTGAGACAGCGCGTTTTTCAGACAGGCGGCGAGCATACCGCCGTTGGCCTTGTCTCCCACCCACCAGATGTCTTTGGCGTCGGTGACCTTCATTGCGATACGGGGAACGATGTGGGTCGGGTCCTCCGTATCGATGTCCGCCGCGCCCAGGGCAAGGCGGATGGACTTCGCGGAGGTACCCAGGCTCGTGGTCTCCAGGCCGCAGTCCCAGGAATCCAGGTTCATCAGCTCCAGAAGGCCGGCGGGGCAGTTGTCCACGTCCTCGCCCAGGTCGGAGTAGGATGGCTTGCAGCGGATGGCCACACCACCGGTGGTAGGGCAGATGATGTCTTCATCCTTGACCACTGGATTGGCAGGGTCGAAGTTGTAAAGCAAAATACCGGCGTTTGTCTGCATCTGCGAGAACGTATCCGCCGGAATACGGGTAAAAGCTCCCATTTTGCACTTCCTTTCGTAGTTTTCAGGTATTAGACACCCATTGAATGGTGAAATTACTGCGGCGGCGCTTGATCTTGTCGCTGACCTCATCCCGCAGGCTCGTCCAGGGGCCGCAGTAGACCATCGCACCGCCGCCATCGAATGCGATTGCCGCGCCGTTGTGGCAGCGGTCGGATATCTCCTGGGCTTTGGCGTTGATTGGGACATTGCTCTCACTGTGGTAGTAAAGCTCAACGGTTGGATATGTAACGTCCTCAAAGGCACCCATTGTGAACTCATAGACCAGGTAGGGCAGGATGGCATCGTCCGGCACGTCCGTTGTGGCGTATGCCGGGAGGCCGAAGGAGGAAAAGAACTGGTGGAGGGCTGCGGCTTTGGTCATGTGGTGCCGCCTCCAATACCGGATAGTGAGTGTATGCGCTTGATGGCCTGTTCCGGTGTATGCCCATCCCATTTGGGGGCATATTCCAGCTCTTTCACACGAAACAAATCCCAATACGGGTCAATGTCATAGTGATAGGCGGCTTGTCCTTCCGGCGTTTCGATTCCGACGATAAACATTCCGTTGTACATCGGCCCGCCGCCCTCATGGTGCCGTTTGGATTTCCAAGCAAGGTCGGGATGAGCATTGCAAATTACACTGAACAGGATTGCACGGTGATGGTAAAGCTCATCAAAGGTGTGGTAGCCATCAGAAACTTTCCCTTGCTCAAATGGTGTAGAACGGAGGATAATCTTTCCGCAGTCCTTGCACCGCCACACGCTCCGTTTCCCTTCGGCCATATTGGTTTCATCTGCGGTGATGTTTTGGACAAATTCAAGCGGCTTGTCCAGATGCTTGCAAAACAGTTTCATACCGCCCCCCGCCTTCTGCCACGCTTTGTAGATTTTCGGGCCTTGAATGGCTATCCAGTCCACCATTTCCTCATTTTTGGCCCATGCTATATCCGGGCTCAAAGCACTGTCCGCAATCCCGCTCTGGTCTAAAAAAGCATGGACAATCTCATGCCGAAGGATTTCTTTTTGCGCTGCTCGGATGGTCTCGGGCGGTTCATGTTCCCAGCCCTTGTATGTGGACATATCGCAAACTACAATTTGCTTTGTCCAGCTGTCGCAGTAGCCGCCAATAGAGCGGCGTTCAAACGCTTCGTCCTCATTGTATTTCTTGACGGTGGCGGTGTACTCCGCGCCAAGAATGTTGATTTTCATACACTCACCCCACTGGCAAAGTGAATTCTTCCGCTGTCACCTGGGAGAACTGGAACGTTGCCCGCTGAGGGGTTTTTACGTCGTCCCCGTCGCTGGTGACACGAAAAATCTTCTTGTCAGATAGGCGGCGGAACACGTCATGATACTCCAGTTTCGCGTTGGGCTCGCAGGTAACGGTATAGAGGCTGGTCACACCCTGTTTCTCTGCCGTCCGGGCCTGCATGGAGGTGTCACAGACCACCGCCGCCATAAATTCCGCCCCATCCTCCCAGCTGGTGATAAATCCACCCTCTCCGTCTGGAGTCCGCTTTCTTTCAATCAGCTGGCAGGGTTCCATGTACTCTTGCAAAAGGCTCATACAACACTCCTTTCCGCTTCCTCAATGCGCCGTTTGGCCGTCTCAAAATAGCCGGGGTCAAGCTCCATGCCGACGAAGTTTCGGCCTGTGTTGACCGCCGCAACGCCGGTGGAGCCGCTGCCCATGAATGGGTCAAGAACGGTTCCGCCAGTTTCACAGATTGCAAGCAGTTTTTCCAGCAGTTCAACCGGCTTTTCGGTCTGGTGGTGTTTCTGCTTTGTTGGGACGCTTTTGATGTGGTAGCAACCGGCCCCAACAAAAACGCCGTCTATGTACTCTGTTTTTCTTGGGCCATTTGTCCCCCACACCACATATTCGCAATCGTTTCTAAAGCGGTTTGGGATTGGACGGCAATTCCCTTTGTCCCATACGACAATGCCTCGATACACCCACCCGGCGGCTTGCAGTGCGTCAATCATGGCGGCGATATTTCGCCAATCCACAAAAACTGCGCATACGGATTCGGCTTTGCTTTTTTGACGGCACTTGTTCAAGACCATGCGCATAAATTCTGTAAAACTCCGCTGATCCATGTTGTCGCCGCTGAAATTCTGAAACCGCGCCGCGCCGTTGTAATCGGTGTCGCAATACTTGGCGCGTGTGCTTGCCTTTCGGTCTCCAGCAAACAGTCCGCCGGATGAATAGGACGGGTCGGTCAGCACCATATCCACGCTGCCGTCCGGAATGCTCTTTATCAGCTCCAGGCAATCGCCTTGATAAAATTGAATGCTCATATCTCCCTCAACTTTCTGTACGGGTTCAGCCGGGCCCGGAACGCCGCCTGCCAGCCGCCGGAGCCGGTACTGTCCCCCGCGCCGCTGGCCTTGCTATAGCTGTAGCCGCCAAAGCTCTCGCTGGTGTAGGGGCTATCAACCACCGCGCCGTACTTCTCCTGCCATGCAGCGATCTCCTCCGCCAGTTCCACCACGACCCCTGGAACCGCCAGGGCCCAGACAGTGCCGGTAAAGGTCTCATCCGCGAGGAGCTCCATGCTGGGTCCATACTGGTGGAGGCCATCGTTGAACACGCTGCCGCAGATGCGGAAGTACTGCCCAGGCCGGAGGAAGGGAAGCGTGATGCCGCCGCCCTCTATGGTGAAGCTCCCGGTATGGACGCCGCCGGGGACGATGAACCAGTTTTTTGTCTCTCTCAAGACCTGCTCCAGCATCACGCCGCCCCCTTCCTTACTTGCTGGCAGCCTTTGCGGGCGCGGATGCAGCAGCGGCAGTACCGCCGCCAATGGTGCCTTTCACGACGCCCTCCGCGTACTCCACCAGGATCTGGATGCCGCTCATGACAAGGCTCTCGATCTGGGCCCGCTCTTCGTTGCGGTAGCCGCTGTTGATGCCGATGAGGCCCAGTTCGTCGGCAGTCAGACCGAAGGCGGCCGCCACATCCCCGTTCATAGTCAGGTAGTACATGATGAAATTTTCCTTCGCGGTCGCCACAAAGGTTCTTTGGGTGATGCGAGAGGAAATGATTACTGTCCCAAGACCAAGGAAATCCTGGATATAGTTCATGCCGAACGCCGTCTGGGTGGTGATGTTCGCGTTGGCCAGATACGCGGACACGTCCAGGGGATTGAGGAAATATACCGGCTCGGTGGTATCGTCCTCAAACTTCACCTGAAGCTGGCCCCAGGCAGCGGCCAGAGCGGCCTGGAGGCCGTCTCCGGTCACAGAGGCGGAACTGGAAATCGTCCCGTTCATGAAGTCAAACAGGTTTTTCCGGACGCCCACCTGAACGTCCCGCAGCAGGGCCGCGTCGGTGTTACGAACGGCGGCAGTGTAGCCGGACTTCTTGATCGCCTCGGCGCTGGCGGCTTTCCTCCACTTCCGCAGTGTGATCTCCCCAATGGGGGTCTTGTCGGTCTTGTACTGGCTCAGAGGGATGATCTCACCCTCAGCCACGTTGCCGTCCTGGAGCTCGCCGGTGGTGGTGTAGTAGTAAAGGGTGGTCCCCTCCATCATGGGGATGCGCCGGGTCACGCCCAGCACCTCCAGCAGCTTCGCGAGACTGTTGTGCTGGAACTGGCGAACAAAGTCCACCTCGCGGACCTTCTTCATCTGTTCCTGCGTAATGAGGTTGGTTTCAGCAGCCATTGTTTACTCCTTTCATTTGATACCGAAAAGCTCCAAATTCTGCGCCATCGCGTTTTGTCTGGCTTCCGTATCCTTGATTTTGTCGATTTCCTCAACGGTCGTCTTGGGACCGCTGATGTTTGCAGGGGGATCCGGCGTCACAGCGCCCCGGACCTCAACGGTCTCGATGAAGTCCGCCCACTCGTCCTTGATGGACTTCAGCCGGTCCTTCGCGTCGGCAATCTCGCCCTTTTCGTTGAGCTCCACGCCGTCCACGTCGCTGCATCGCAGGATGGTGTCCATGCGCTTCTCACTGACCCCCGCCGCTTTCAGGAGCGCACGGTAAGCGGTTTCCTTCGCGGTCCGGCTCTCCTTTTTGGCCTGTTCGGCCTTGTAATCCTCAAATTCCTTCTTGAGGTCCTTGTACTCCTGCGTGTCCTTGACCGCAGGAGCCGGATCCTGCTTGTTCTCCTCGAGGGCTGTTTTGACCTGCCCAGTCGCATAGGCGTCTCTGGCCGAAAGATGCTCCTGCACTAGGGCGTCCTCAAACTCCTTGGGAAGCTCCACACCACTTTCCTTCGCGGTCTTGCGGATAAATTCGCGTGTAAATGCCATTTTCGTTCTCCTTTTCTTTGGCCCCCGGTTCTTTTGGGGGGGCGAACGTTGTATAAAACCGCAGTGCTTCGCGGGTTTTACTGATAGACCATGTTTCCGCATGTCGGACATTTGCACTTAAAAGAAACGTGCTTGTCAAGCCATTCCATCTGGCTTGCTCCTTCGTATTCCATTTTTCGTGCAACAAAAACACACCTACTTCCTCCCGCCGAACCCGCACGACCTTCACACCGTCCTTGACGGGTATCAGTTCCACCCGCTCCCCGCGGGAAAGAATAGATTCTGCGGCCTTGATGGTCTTATCATCCATCGAACGTCACCTCTCCGCCCAGAAACTTCACGTCCTCCAGCTTCACGCCGGCGAAGGAATGGGTAACCTGCTTTTCGCTGTCGTAGATGGAGAGGTCATAAAAATATCTTTCAAACATGGGTTGCGGTTTTCTCTCCAGCTTCACCAGCTCCCCGGTGAAGCCGTTGTAGGTTACTTGCATGGTGTCCTCCTTTTTGATGGTTTTATCACTGTTCCCGTATCTCACATTGTACGCATAGACCAAATTTGAGGCATAATCAAGCCACGGGATGTATGTTACCTTTGGAACAATCGGGTAAATAGGCAAACCACCCGGGCCAGGAAGCATATAATTAAAATACTTCTTTTTGTACTTTTCGCAAAGCGTGGCAGACGGAGATTCCTTATCGCAAGCGCAGAAATAAACTTCCACCAAGCCAGCTGTACAACCGCAGATTTCACATTTATCATTCATTCCATTTTACCCCACATAGAAAACAGCAAACTTTCAGTATTGGGCATACAAAGAAATTAAAAAGCCAAGACTTTCCCGGTGGTGGATCGTCTTTATGTAACTCGTGAAGAAAGACGATTGCTTCCGCCATTTTCTGAGATTCTCTACGTCTCCGCCTGGTTTTGTACGAAGCCTTCATCCATTCATCTCCCCCTCAATAATCGCCTTGTACTGCGGCACATGGTCCGCAACTGCCGGTTTGATGTACGGCTGGGCCCGCTGGCCGTGGGTCAGGTGCCAATTGCCTTTGGCGTCTTGGTAGCACCAGGGAGTTTGCCGTCCCCCGGCGTAGTAGATGCCCGTTCCGAGCTCCACATACGGCCCATACTCGCTATTTGTCCCTATGTAGACTTTCAGCTCACCGACAACCACAAGATAAGTGATGTTATTGCGCAGATTTCCGGTATCAACAGGGCATAGCAGTTTCGCGTACCCTTCCCCCACCATACCGCATTCTTCCAGCGCAATCACAGCGGCGGAAAACATTTCCTCTTTGGCAAGGGCGCTGTTGTCAGTGATTTTGATTTTCACCTCTGCAAATAACCCTCCCCGCGCTTGTAGTTTTCCCACTGGACGAACGTCATGTTTGGAATCGGTCCCCACCGGCCGCGCCGCGGAGCGTCGCTCATGTCCACGCCCTCGACTTCTGCAATCATGGTGCAGCGGCAGTTATACACGTTGGCCGGTGCGGCGTTTGGGTCGCCTGGGAACATGATATCGCCCAAAATAGATTGAAAAGGCTTATCATTTGGTTGGGTCTGTCCGTCAAGTAACTGGTGTGCATGGCGCGTCCTGTTGTCCAGCGTAGCCAACCAGCGTTTTTTGAGCCTGATCCCCATTTCCTCTGCCCGGCGGTAGCTGTCCATTCTGCCCGCGTTCTGCGCCCCGGTAACGGCTGTACGCGCCGCACGGATGGCGCTGTTTCGGTTCATGGTCGGTATGTTGGTCTGGAGCCGGTCGGCCAGGTGCTTGATGCTCTCGCCTTGTAGGATACCGCTTGTTACCTGAGCAGTAATTTGACGCTTGCCATATGCCAAATCAATGCCACGGTTTACGGCCCGCTTGGGCGGATAGTAGGGCATCAGGTCCGGCTGTTCCACGATTAGACGGCGGACAGTCTGCTCATCCCAGAGGTCAAAACCAACATCCGCTCCTACTTGGCTCTCGATGGTGTAAGCGGCATAGTTGCGGTTGAGAGAGTACAGTCCGGGTGTGGTGTCGTTAATGTAAACGGCGGAGACGGTGTTCGCGTCCGTCATGCGCTCCGCCACACGGTCACGCAGGGCCTCAAATCGTCTGCCCCGGCCTATCTGAGCAAGTCGCCACTGCTTATAGTCCTGCTCGGTGTAAACCTTGCCATTGACTACGGTTCCAATCAGCTTTTTTTGTTCGGCGTCACGTTCCTTGAACCGGACAAAATAGGCGTCGATTTTCTCTTGTAGTTCATCAGCGGCCTTTTTGTATTCGGCGGCGATATCGTCCTCCAGGCTGGCGAGCTCGAGGTCGGTGCGACGGTGGGCCCAGTCAGGCTTTTTTGTTCTTCCCATTTCTGCAAAACGACATCCTCAAAAACCCAACAGCAATCCAAACCCCAGTTGCAAATTTAATGGTAAACGGAAACGGGAAACAAAAAGCAATCATCCAAATCGCGGCAACAGAAATCATCCAATCAACTACGCCGGAAATTACCAATTTCAACACTGCGCCTGCAACTAACTTTGCCATTGTTTTTTTCCTCATCATTCCTCACCCCTTATAATCGCCAGCGCTTCCTCCCGCGTCACGCCGATGGAGGTCGTCAGAATCCGAACGGCCTGTCCCTCGGTGATATCGCCGGATTTCAGGCCCTTTATCACCATAATCAGGCTGGAAGTCTGGGAGCCGTTCAGGGTCTTCCCCGCGGCCTCCTCAGCGGCGTCTATAGCCTCATCGGCGCTTGGTGTTTCCGTACCATCATCGCCGACGTCATCGTCCGGCGGTGTAAACTTGCCCAAATCCTCCGCCGCCAGTTCTTTCAAAATCTCCTCCACCATGTCGGCGTCGCCCCAGATTGTCAGCAGCTTTTTAGTAATGTACTCCCGCGTTACATATTCCGCACCCATCAAAACAACTTGAGTTTCCTCTAATTTGTTGATGATCTTGTCGCGGGTATAGGACGGCTTGTCCTGAATCCCAGCCAGTTTCAGAATCCAGTTGATGAACTTTGTAACCTGCCGCTCAAACTTGTTTGTTTTGAGGTCAAGTGACTCGTAGGCGGCCAAAATTGCCGTAGCGGTCTGGTTCCCAGCGGAAACTGCCGCCGCGTTAAACATCTGGAAGTCCTCATAGAGCTGGGCTTTTAAGTTATCGCTGCTTGCAATCGTCCCATCAACAGGGGCTTCTATGGTATGAGGCGTTACAGACGTTTCGTCATCGTCCGTGTGAACCACATGGAGCGTCCGCAGGCGGTCGAGGAATTTCGCATCGTCCATGTCGCTCATCCCGCCGCAGTTGGAGAGCACCCAGTAAATCAAATTGCCCTCATCCACATTGTTCACCATATTGGAGTTTACAAGGTCAAATGCGTCCAGGGTGTTCCGCTTCCCGCAAAGAGCGGAACGGCACTGTTTATTGTTTTGGAGCGGGACAATTGGGAAGTATGGGTAATTCTCGCCATTGTAAATCCGCATACCGTCTACTGTGGATTTTTTGACAAATTCACGGTATTTCCGCTTTTGCGCAAGCATTACCATATCGTCACCGCGCCGCTGTATGTAATCCGTATAGCCGTCCAACTCGTACAGCGTGGCGCGGAATGGTTTATCATTCGCAACCTGCCAAAAGCGAATACCAGCCATCAACGCGCCGTTTTCTTCGTCGTAGATCGGAACAAACTCCGTAATCTCAAACACATCAATGTGGTCCATGTTCCAGAACCCAAATGACACGCCGCCAATCAAGGCATATTCTGCCGCATAGCTCACCTGCTGGTCAAAGGGAATATCTTGTGTTCCCAGCTTGTCCTTTATGGCGGTATCGTTGAAAGTTACGCCATTCCCAAGAAGATATCCGGTTTGCTGGTCTACATCCCGCGTGAAAAAGCTGCTCTTGATTTTGTGGTTCGCCGTGTACATATCCACATGGGCGCGGCCCTGCAAGTCGTAGATAATCTTTTCGTACTTTGTAATGGTGGGGTTTTCGCCATCATAGTACAACTGAGCGTCTACGGCGGTTTTGTATAGGCCGCTGGACTTGTGCTGGCTCACCGCCGAACGGATAAAGTCCATGCGGCGGCGTTCGTCCTGACCGCAGTCAAGTAAATCTTGGTATGTCAACAATTCGGCGGCTCACCTCCTGTCATGCGCTGAACATAGAAATTTGGCTTTCATCGAAAACCATCCTTTTTCTCGGCTCATCGTATTTTTTCACAATCGCCTGAATCGCCCTGATAAACGGCCTAATATCCATTCCTTCAAATTCGCAGACCGTCTTTTCAAATGCCAGTTCCTTTTCAAGGCGGCTCAAAAACTGTCGCCTTGCGTGGAGTTCAAGGGCAATCGGATCAATTTCCTCCCGCTCCACAACTTCAACGATATAAGACGAAACGGAAAGATTATAGTCGTTATCCGCTATTTCCGAAATGGGGACAATCCGCTCTAAATCGTTGTGAATGAATTTTACATCGGTTGTCGTTTTGTTCTTTCTCAGAATCAAAACCGCCGTTGCAATTTTTGTATCAACAAAGTGACCACCGTCCACCGCTATCACAGTGTCAATATAATTTCGCTCCACCATCCAGCGCCGTATTTTCCCCTCAGTGTTTCCGCGATAGAGAACGCCAGGGAAATTCAGCACAACCGCAGTTCCGTCATCAGAAAGATAATGCAGGATGTGCGCCAGAAACGCATAATCCGCTTTGCTGGGCGGCGGCAAGCAGGGGAAACCGTCAAACTGTTCATCCGTCTTTTGCTCCCATTTTATGGAGAACGGCGGATTGGCGATGATGTACTTGAATTTCTTCCCCCGAAAAGCCGGTTCTTTCAACGTGTCGCCAACAACACCGTGGAAATTTTTCAAGCGTTCCTCTGCGTCTTTCACCTGTTCGGCGTTGATGTCCTGCCCGTATTTCTGCACATCATCTGCAAACACGCTCAGCAAGCCGCCATTGCCGCAGGTCGGGTCGTAGATTTCATGCACATCGTCAGGGAGGAAGCTTTTCAGGTATTTGGCCAGGTCTTTTGTTGTGTAGAAGATCCCTTTTTCCTTGAAGTCCTGGCGAATACTTTTGATGTTGTAATCAGCCATTCGTAAATTTCTCCCATGCTTCGCATTCCCGGATACTTCTGAAATTCTGCCGACTGCTTTGCCTGTCCTCTGGAGGATGACGCCAGTATTTTTTCTCACATTCCGTACAGCAAAATCGCCTGCGCATATCTGGCCGCCCGTTCTTTTTTATCGTTTTTGTTACAATGTGCCTGCCGCAATGTGCGCAATCAAATTCCACTGACGGCATCCCTATCCCGTATCCAACTGCTTTTGCTTTGATTGCGCCCTCCGTGCGCCCCAGTTTTTTTGCAAGCTCGGAAAGAGGGGTTCTGTTGTACTCGGACACCATGACCTTGATTTCTGCTGCTGTCCATTTCCTGCCCATTCAGATTCTGCCTTTCCGCTTTGTCTTTGCGTCCTTTTTGACGGCCTCCTCAATTCAAGCGCGTCCATTGCTTCTTTGCGGGTCTTGTACCGTTCAAGTGTTCTGGGCTTATCCGCACCCCGGTAGTATACGGAAAGCAATGTAGCGTCGCTTACATCCAACAAGTGATAGTCCATTACATATTCAGAATTAACGATGAGGCCGCTGCGCCTGTTTATGATGTACATATCTCCCCCTCCTGTTGTTAATCCCAAATAGACCTATATTCCTTCGTATTGGCCCGCCGGACAAGGTGCAGGGTTTTTACCATGTAGCGGGTGGCGTCGAGACCGTGGTCTGACTCTTTCAGCGGTGCGTCCACTCCGGCCTCCACCGCCTTGCTGTCCCACAGGTACGCTCCAAACTCAGCTATGGTATTCTCACAGCAGGGCATGAACGCGAGGTTGTCCGCCCCCAGCATGGAGCAAACGTCGGAGATGCCTTCCAGCACGGTGTTGTTGGCGTCCTGGGTGTGGTAACCTCTGCGCCGAAGCTCCGCTTTCATGGAAGCAGCGGACGGGTCGATGATCACCCGCTTCGGCCTGATCTCCCCCAGCATCACGTCCAGCCTGTCCACAAGCTGAGAATCGGTCAGCTGGTGCCGCTCGTCCCGCCCGGAGTAGTAATCCTCTTTCAGGCAAATCCAGCGCTTTGCGCCCCGTTCCTTCCGCCACAGAAGGAACACATTGGGGTTCTGGATGCCATAGTCGGAGGAGACGTAGTAGTCGCCCTCTGTCTCCACCGGCGCTTTCAGGATGTGCCGCTCCCTACTGAACATGGGATAGACAAGACCGTCCGCCACGCACCGCTCCCCGAGAATATCCCGCCTATACCACACGCTGGACGGATCATACTGCGCCTTGATCTCCTCCCGGCGCCCATCGGAAATGGAGAGATTGTCGTCAATGGTGAAGTGCTCATATAGGTATCCGGGCAATTTATCATCCCGGTACTTGTCGATGTAATCCTGGTAAATGCCGTGGTTCGGATTGCACGGGTTTAAGTCCCACAGTACCAGCGGGTCAAGCGCCGCCGCCTGACGGCCAAAGGCGACCTTGATAAAGCTCTCCCGGCTGTCATCGCTATCGTAGTGTTCGTTGATCTCTGTGGCAATCCACAGGCCGTAGGAGTTGCCCAGGATGCGCTTGTAGCTGTCCGCCTTGCCGCCGCCGGCAAACACAACCACCTTCTCACCGGTCTGGGTGTAGAGGAACAGCGCCTCATTGTCCCGGTACTTCCCCCACTTGCAGCGGCCTCGGAACAGGGCCTCCAGTCCGAAGCCGTTACACACGCCGATATTCAGCTTTGCGTTGCCGATGGTGGAGCCGCTGGCCAAGTGAATCTTGTCCCGGCAAAGCTCCAAATGTGCGGCGGCAATGATGCAGTGGTCGATGGTTTTGCCGGACCGGATTGCCCCCTCCGCCACGCAGATACGGCTTTTCAGGGCGTTGTGGATGTAGTATTTGTGCTTGTCAGAGAAGTCAGACCAGGGAATGGTTTGGGTTAGAATCATACAAATGCCCTCATTTGTCAAAGAGCCATCGTATTTTTGCAATCAATCCGCCATCTGACGGAGGATACTTCGCTTTAATCTCATCAACGATGATTGCGTTGATGATTGCGTTCACTTGCGCAGGTCGTAACGGGTCAACCACATACCAGTCCTCCCCTAAAAGGTAATCGCAAAGTTCATTAATAGCTTTCTGCGCTTCCATAGGCTTCAGATTGTAGTGAATCTTACCCATCTTCTCGCACCCTCAATTTCTCCGCCAGCGCGGTCAAATCCTCCACAGCGGTCTGTTGTTTGTCCCGGGGTTCCCAGGCTCCAAGGTGCTTGCCCAGCAGCTCCAGCGCCCTGATTTTATCCGCCATCTTGTATTTTTTGACAAATCCGACATAGTTCCCGTCATTATCTGTCACGTCCTGCACATCCAGCCCAACCAGGGCGGCGGCGGTGTCAGCATCCAGCTCCGATATGTCCAGCGGCTTTCCGTTTTTATCGAACATCTTTCGGATATCAAAAAAGGCCAGCTTTGACATCTCGCGTAGAACCATATCCTGAGTGATTTCTGTCCGCTCCTGTCTAGCCTGCTTAGCCTCCTGCACGGCAGTTTGGACCTTAACATTTGCTAACAGCCTTGCAGCCTGTTCACAGGCCGTTTTTTCGCTGTAACCAGCTCTTTTTGCAGCGGCGGTGGCATTGAGGTCCACAAGGTATTCCGCTACAAATCGCTTTTGCTTTGGTGTTAATGCCATACCACCACCCCTCCGTCAAAAATCTATCGTCAAATCAATCGGCTGCAACACCAATTCTGCATCTGTGGGAAATATCCCGAGTGCGCATATCCAGTTATTATCCCACTGTTGAGATACGACGGATAATATCCGGGATAACCCAATTGCGTCTGATAATATGGTAATGGTGTCTGCATTGCCGTTGATAACAAAGTCCCAGCAAACGTTGTCTGCGTGCTTTGACACGTATCGCCAACAAATGGCGATCTTGTCTGACACGGATGATAAAACACATCTTGTTTAACCGGCGCTGTCTTTCTCCGGCTGATCCATTCCGTCGTACCGTCTTCATTCATCCGTAGGCCATCCAATCCCCACCACAGAGTAATGCTCTGGCTTATGGGTTGCCTTGTTTCTAGGATTTCAAGGTATGCTTTTTCAATGCGTTCTAAGTGTTCATATACGCTGAATTTATTCATTTAAGGAAACCTCAAAGCGGTCTGTAGGGCAATATGCAACATTCCCGCAATCGTCCATAAGAAGTAAAGAACCGTCCTCGCAAATTGCAAAACAGTCAATATCGCAGTAAATCAGATTTTTAGCCCAATCTTCTTCAAGGGCAATCTTCTCAACATCAGGATATCTTCCAGTTCTCTTATCTATTACGGTAAGCGTCATTTTATCCTCCAGATACATTCCATTTGGCGGAGGCGGCTGGACTCGAACCAGCGATCATGGGGCCAAAACCCATTGCCTTACCGTTTGGCCACGCCTCTATACTTTCTTGTGGTTTTTCATGACTTTTGCCCATTCTCTAGCATCTTTTCCATACAGATGTTCATAAAGGATTTTCCCGCAATTTTTACAGCAATATTCAGCTTCAACGGAAGCAGGGTCATTTCCCGCTGGACCGTGCGTCCAGTGCCACCGAATCAGGTCGGCTTTATAATGCTTGCAAAAGAGCTGATGCAAAAACCTTTTAACTCTTTTCATGTCATTCACGCCCCTTTTGAAACATTTGGTTGTCGCGGCAAGACGCACAAAACAAAATCGGATCTGACTTCCTAGCTTGAAAAGCTGGTGACGTAACCATTTTTTTCGGCAGCATATTGGTAGGCCGTCGGGGACTCGAACCCGGA
>CAOKLO010000061.1 GCA_948469375.1 uncultured bacterium
AAGGATTCCAGTGCGAAAATCATCTCCTTGGACACGGAGTAACAGGTTAAGGAGGGGCCGAACTACACACTTTTCTATGAGGTCAACCGCGTATACTTCTGGGGCCGGAGGACCCTTCGGACCCGGTTGTATATATTAACGTGCAAAACGACATTTGACAGGAGGATAACACCATGGCGAAACTGAACCTGAACCCCGGCGAGACGATGATCGGCAGCGGTCAGATGTCCCTTTATCAGAAGCAGGGCCTGACGAAAAAGCCCTTCCAGGGCAACGTCTTCGTCACCAACCAGAGAGCGTGCTTCAAGATCAGCATGATGCCCGGCGAACCGGACATGAACCTGCCTCTGGAGGAAATCAAGGGCTTTTCCGTGGGCAAGATCGCGCTGTTCACCGCCGTGACCATCCACAGCAAGTCCGGCGAGACCTATCCGCTCACCGGCTTCCCGGCCAAGAAGCTCCAGGACTGGCTGCGGCAGGCAGGTGTACAAGAACTGTAAGACAGGAGGACGGCGTTCATGCCCGCAGCCGGTATGGAGTCTGGCGGAGCGTATATGTCTCCGAGTACGTTACTGCGGATTACCCGATTCCGACATGGCAGCGGCTGCTGCAAGGGGCCATAGGCGGCTTTTATAACCGCTACTATTTGATGGAGCTGGGGGACAACTCCTGGCTCTGTGTCTACTTTGATGACTACCTGACGCTGACGGGGACAGAGGAATACCCCGTCGGCTATGTCCGCTATACCACCACGGAGGAACGCCGGATGCTGAACCAGATGGCGGAGGATACAGACGTCAGTTCCGCCTATGTGCTGGATATGTACCGGCATGGGAAAGTCAGCTGGATGGTGGATATTGGACTGCGGCTGGCAGTGGTGCTGGCGGTCTATTTGGTTGTGGCGACAGCAACGGCCCATTTCAAATGTAGAAAAAAGATAGATTTCTAAAACTTGAAAAAGGGAGAGAATAACGTGGATAGAACAACATTTATTGCGCGGCTGGATCAAATTAAAGCTGCTGTTTCAAAGCTGGATGCCAAAATTTATAGCTGGGAAGTTGGCGAACCAGCTTCCATTGAAATAGTTTGTGCAATCGAGGAGAAATACAAAATAAAATTGCCTACTGACTTTGTAGAGATAATAACCAAAGTTGCAGGCAAAGTGAATATTATATGGAGTGTTCATGAAAATAAGCTGTTTCAAAAACAACATCCCCAGTTTCGGGAACTTTCCAGTGGTGTGTTACAGTGGGATATTGAACATTATTTAAGCGAAAAAGAGTATCAAGGCTACCAATATTACACCACCCATTGGGAGAATATGCGAGGACTTTTGGATTTTGCTGAAGTGCCCAATGGAGATATGATTCTTTTCAATCTTGCACATCCAGGAGAAAAAAAGCCTGTTGTCTATCTCAACCATGATGGATTATATTCTTACCCTGTCCAGTTAGCGGAAAGTTTTGGGGATTATGTGGAAAGCCTATTGCAAATTGGTTTAGTGGGAAATGAAATCTGGCAGTTGGAGAAATTCATTCAGCCGGAACCAGAGGAAAAGGAGGGCAAGCCTTGTGTACCAGGTGCTATCAACTCGGAGTGTACCTATGCTTTGGCATGGAGAAAGCTGATAGGACTGCTATAAAACAGGACAAGCAATAGCGGTGTTCAAAATATCGTTGTTCGGGTTCTCCAGGAGGTACTTATGCGTAAACTGAAAACCATCATCCCCGTAGCCGGGATACTGCTGCTGATCCTCTCGGCGGCGTCCCTGTACGTCGCAATGCAGGCCCTGTCGGACATCCGCCCGGCGGAGGACTACGAAGATATAGGCGTCCTCACCTTCCAGCCCTATGACGTTCTGCCGGTTCAGGTGCAGAACACCGGGGCCAGCAGCCGTGACCGCCGCATGAACCCCACCAAGACCGTCTACATGGTCTACTACCGGGCCACGGACGGCAGCGGCTACAAATGGAGCGACGAGGCGCTTACCAGAGACTTGGGCAAGGATATTGTGGAGGCCGGGGAGACGGTGCAGCGCCGGGTGCTGCGTATCCCGGCAGATGGGACCTATATCACCGTAGAGCCGGAGCAGACCGCCGGGAGCTATACCGAAGGGCTTCGGGGGAAATATACCCGGATCATTGGCCTGTCTACACTATACATCCTGTTCTATCTCATCGCCCTGATACTGGTGAAGCTGGTGAGCCGGCTGCGGAAGAACTGGGCAGCGAACCAGGAGGTGGAACGGGCCGCCGCACCCCGCAATGTCTCCGCCGCGTCCCAATTAGGTCCAGAGATTGAGGAACCCAGGCGTTCTCGTCTCCCGGAGAGCTGGAGCGGCTGGCGTCAGGAACCTGGGGGAATGGAGGTGCGCAAGCCGCCCCGGATTCACCCCAGAATCAAACTGTGCCTGTTTATGCTGGTGGCGGTGTTCCTTCTGGCCGTGTTTCAGAGGCTGGGAAGCAGCGACCCTGTGGACCTGGACTACAGCTGGAACGGAAACACTTGGATTTGTGACGAACTGGGCTTGCGCTTTGATCTCCCGGCGGGCGGCGTGATCTACGACTCGGAGGAACAGCAGAAGGCACGGGAGGAAACATTCGGCCGCCGGGGCAGCGCAGGGCAGGTCCTGCTGACGGTGATAGACCCCGGCGAGGGCAGCAATCTGGAGCTTCTGGTAGTCCGCACGGACCCGCCCACGGAGGACTTCCTGCTGAAAATGGCGGCCCTCTACGCTGAAAACGCCGCAGGGGAAGGGACCTTTGAGCTGGAGGCCCGGGAGGACCTGACCGTCGGGGGCCGCCCCTGGCGGACGTGGCGCATAGAGCTGCCGGAGCAGGGCCGGGTCAACTGGTATCTCTATCGCCAGGATGGGGAATACGCCCTGTCCCTCACCTCCTCCGGTCCCACAGCGCAGACGCCTCCGGCCATCCTGGCCTGCTTCCAGGGAACGGACAGCCTTGGCATTGTTCCCACTAATCAGTACCTGCCTCCCATTGGAGCGGACGGGTATTTCACGGCCACCTTTCCCCCGTCCCTCCTGGGGAACATGACGCCGGAGGAGCTGGTGGAGGACTTTCAAAGGGACGCGGAGGCCGCCGCAGAGCAGGGCCTGCCCCCCGACCAGCTTCCGAGCTTTCGTGATCTGACCGCCAACGGGGACGGCAGCGTCACCTATTCCTTTACCGAAGAACAGTACCGGAGGAGCAAGGAAACCTATTATGCCTGGGGGCTTCGGATTCTGCCAGAGTTTTTCGGCCTGGACCCGGCGGAGGTCGTCAAGGGTCTGGAATACGACAGGGTTGACGCAAATGGAATCCCTTGGGGGGTGACTGTACGGGTGGACCGGACCGCCTTCCAGGACCAGGGGACTTTCGCGGAGTTTGTGTCCCAGCTGGTCCCGTACACCATGATTGGACGGTATCAGATCATGTGCGGGATCCCCGCCGGGGAGTGGGCCGTCCATGTGACGGTGAAAGACGCTGGAAGCGGCGAGATCATTCTGGAACAGGATTTCTGTGGATAAGGAGTAGATGTGTTATGAAAAATCAAATCGGCCACGGAAAAATCATTGGCTTTTTTCTGCTGGCCGTAATGCTGTGCCTCTCCGCCTGCGGCGCTCCGGCGGAAAAGGAGGACGCCCAGCAGCCGGAAGCGGAAGAGCCGGTGGAAGAAAATACGCTTCCCGGAACCTGGACGGTGCCCGAGGGCTGGGTGAAAGCGGAGAAGTATTCCACAGAGAATAAGATTTTCTATGTGGAAGAGGGCCATGAGGAGGACGAACAGCCCGACAATATCTCGATTGAGGTAGGGACGAACCGATACAGCGAGGAAGACCATATGAACTTCCGGGACGCCATTGTCCGCCAGCTGACCATGCAGGCCAGCAGTGTTGGCGCGGAGCTGACCGGAGAGGGCACCTTTACAGCCCAGGAGGATGTTCTTTACATGTTCACCATCAGCGAAGAAGCGGTGGTGACCAAGCAGTTCTATATTGTGGGCGATCAGCGCTATTGCTTAGTCCACCTGACCAACTTCACCGGCTTCGAGAGCGCGGGGGAAGCGGCCCGGGCAATAGCGGACAGCTTTACCTGGGAGTAACGCTATAATTTGATAAAGGAGTGTTTCCATGATTTCCGCAATTTTTGAACACCTGGAGGAAAGAGAAACCTGTTCTACTCTGGAGGAAGTACGCACCGTTCTGGATAAAACGGTAGATGGCGGAAATGCCTTCAATATTTACAGGGAACAGGATGCGGTCTATCCCTTCCTGAGCGTTTTGACCCGGGGGGAATACGCTTACATATGGTATGCCCCGAATGAATCCTCCGCAGGGATTCAAGCCTGGGGTGAGGATTTGGGGTTGGACCCGGAGGGCACTGTAAAGTTTTACAGCCCGGAACTCACGGAGATTGTCAATGACTATATCCTCACCAGGGAAACGGCTTTGCAGGTAGTGACGGCATTTATGGAGCTGGAGAAATGGCCCGCCTGTTATGAGGAAATGCCTGACTGCGTGGAGTGGGAAGAATTATGAGCTGTTAAAATTATAAAAGGAGAGATTTGCGGTTATGAAAAACCAAATGATGTTCTTCAAGAAAGCCTGGCTCTTGGTGCTGGCCCTTCTTTTGCTGGTGGCCCTCTCCGCTTGCGGTGCTCCGGCGGATGAATCCAGTGTCCCGCCGGAGGAGGACGAACCCGCTGCCGGTCAACAGGAAGAACCCTCTTACACTACCCACTCCACCCAGGGCGTCGCCTTCCAGGTCCCGGCGGACTGGACCCAGGCGGAGGGGACGGACCTCTTCTACGCCACTGGCCGCCCGGAGGTCTACGGCCTCAACGGCGTGTCCCCTCTGGGCTCCTATGAGCCCCAGGAGTTCTACGAGGCGTTGGTCAGTCACTATGAGGACACCAATCAGTTCTCCGACCTCCAGACGGCGGAGAGTATGAGCTCCTGGCAGTCCGCCGACGGTGTAGACTGCTATGTGGCGGATTTCACTGGTTATCAGGATTTCATCCTCTACTGCTCGAAGCTGATTATCGCGCCCCAGAAAAACCTTGTGCTGACTTTCTGCGGCCAAGCCAACGCCGAAACGTTAGGAGATACGGCGCCTGTGTGGGACCAGCTGAATGAGCTGTGTGAAAGCCTGACCTTTGAGATCGGAACCCAGGACGAGATTACCGGCAACACCTTCCTCTGCGGCGACGGCTCCCAGCTGTGCCTCCAGGAGGGCGGGGACTTCCGCTGGTACCAGTCGGCGGAGGACCACGAAAAGCCGTATTACGAGGGCGTCTATGAGGTCCGCCGGGGACAGGCGGCTATGGACATGGTGGCTTCCATGACGGAGTACGGTTTGACTATGGAGGAACTGGAACGGGTTCTCGCCGCCAATATGAATGGGTATATCCCAGGTGGAAGCAAGCCCTCGGACCTCCTCTACGCCACGGGAGAGCTGGAGGACGACCGGGAGCGCTATCAGGTGTGCCTGGATACCTTCTACGCGGTGATTCTTCACAACCAGCGGCTGGTCACCTCCCCGGAGGAGGTCCGGGAGGGCGGGAACAGCACCCTCTACATCGGCTTCTACCTGCCGGAGCTGGGGATGGCGGACCTGACCAACTGCAACGCCGGGTCTAATACCCAGTGGACATTCCAGGAGAAGACGGCCTGAGATGAAAAGGAAATTGCGCGTCCCGCTTCTACTCCTTGGGGCTTGGCTGAGCTTCATGGGTATTGCCGAAATCATCATGAGCCGGTGGAAATCACCACCGGAGACTGCCCGATGCTTGCTGGGGGCTGTCATGGTTGGGTTTGGTGTGCTTGCTATATGGGATGGATGCCGGGATAAATGGATGCCCCGGAAAAAGCCGGAGGAACCCGCCCAACGCAGACAGGCGATTTTGACAGGTGTGGATGGGAAACGTCAATCCGATGTAAGCCGGGAAGCTCTGCGAGAGCAGCTGGCGCTGCTGGCGGAGCGGGTAGCATCGGTTTCCTTCTCCTTGGAAGTCCTGCCGGTGCCGGAGGTGCCTGATCTGGGTTGGATGGAGCGGGTGATCTGCGCCTATGAGGGGAGTTACCGTGTATCGGCCCGCTTTGTAACAGGTGAGGGCGTCTGCATTACTCTGGAAAAATCCGAGTTACCCGCAGCGCAGACGGAAGAGATCTTACTGCGGATACTGGACGGAACCGTGGACTTCTCCGGCTGGGAAGATGTGAAATCAGGAAATCAGTTCCTTCTGGAGCCGGAGACAGTGCGTAACAGGCTTCTGATTCTCTTCGGAGATAGCTGGTATGAGCGGCTTCCCTTCTTTGCGGAGCGGGACCTGGAGCTGGCAGTGGAGGGACTGGTTCAGGAAAAGTATACAAAAGTGGAGCTGTACCAGGACGAATGGCGGTTCCTGATTTTCCCGGAATATCAGGAGGAACAGATGTCTGATCCGCCGAGGATCTTTCTTCAAATGATCCGCCGCCTGGGGAACCATTCTTTGGTTTACGAGAAGCAGGGCAGCGTATCTCAGGTTCAGGAGTGGCTGGTGGAGATCTATCAGGATGGATGGAGCCCCTTTGGCTGGATAGAGAAAACACCGTGACCGACAAGGGAGGTAGTATCAATGGGAAAATACTTCAGTGACGTGGTGGAGCAGGCTATCGCGGACATCTATTACTGCTATGACAACACCCGGGCCAAGGCGGCGGAGGCCGCGCTGGTTTTGGCTGTGGAGCAGGGGGACGGGGACGCCTGTTACTTTTTGTCCCGGTGCTTCTCTGGAAAGAACTACCACTGGGAGTACCACCCCTTTGAGGAAAATGACCAGACAGCCTATGAGCTGCTGTGCAAGGGCGTCCGCCTGGGCAGCGCCGCGTCTGTGCTGGGTGCGCTTCGCAGAAATATGCTGACCCCGGCCCTGCGGGAGGAAATGCCCTTTTCCAGTCTGGAGGATGCCTGGAGAGAGATTTACCGGAAAGCGGCCCACGGGTGCCCCTTCTGCCAGAACATGGTCGCCAACGCCTATTATTATCTGGACATTATCGAGATTGAGGAGCGGGGAGAGAGCGAGTTCCCGGACCGCTCCGCCTGGGAGGACTGGAAGGCGGAACAGGTTCAAAAGAGTGCCCAATGGTACGCAGAGGCCTTTGAGGGCGGCATGGGCATCGCCGGGCGGGGCCTTCGGGCCTACTACCAGGAGGGCTGGAGAATACGGATTCCGCCGGATCAAAGGAATTTCCTGCTCACGCTCCAGCAGGGGGCGGAGCTGGGATACCCGGACTGGATGTTTCACTGGGCCTTTGAGTTATACTTCCATCTGGGCCGGAAGCAGGAGGGGCTGGACTACGCCCGGAGGGCTGCGGAACAGGGACATCTCAAAGGCTGGATGATCCTGGGACACGCCTATCGGTATGGAAATGTGGCGGAGCAGAGCTTTTCAAAGGCCCTGGCCTGCTATGAGAAGAGCGCGGCCTTTGGGAACGACTCTTACGCCAGCAGTCAGCTGGGAGAGCTGTACTTCCTGGGCTCGGGTGTGAAGCAGGACTATGCCACTGCGGTGCAGTATCTGGAACAGAGTTATGCTCTGGACTCAGACAATACGAACCTGGGGATGCTGGGCGTATGTTGCCTCTTGGGCTGGGGCTGCAAGCAGGATCCCATCCGGGGCCGGACGCTGCTGACGCAGATGAACTGCCGGGACTCCCAGTACAAGTCTTACGGCCTGGGGCGGATGTACGCCGAGGGGATCGGGGTGCCGGAGGACATAGAGAAAGGCGTCTGGTATCTCCAGGCGGCGGGCGATTATGAACCGGCAAAGGAAGCGCTGAAGCAGTATAAGAAAAGTATCTTCGGTGTGTGGCGGCGGAGACGGTAGTGGAAGAAAAACGGCGCAGATAGTTTGACATAGGATTGACCTGTTTCCTCCGGCTGTGATTCCTGGAGGCAGACAGTTTAATCAATACATATCAAAAGACAATGGAGGTAGTATTCATGGCAAAACCAGTATTTGAGGCTCAAACCGGCGAAACCGTATTTGCGGAGAAGGTAGCGGTGGACTGCTGGAAGACGCCCGGGCAGGCTGTGGGACGGCAGGTGTCCGGGAAGGGCTATTTCACGGACAAGCGCATCGTGTTCCTGGCCTCCGGCCTGATCGGAACGGCCGGCGCCAGCTGGGAGATCCAGATGAAGGACATTCAGTCGGTGGAGACCTGCATGACGCCGCCCTGCTTCCCCTTTGGCGTTCTGCTCATCATGCGGGACGGCGGCAAGTACAAGCTGGGCATCACGAAGCGCGGCAAGTACGTGGACTGGATCACGCAGCATATTTCCTGAGAGAAACCGGACTGCCCTGGTGGGGAGGAATCCCACCAGGGCGGCGCGGCGGATAGACTAGGAAACAGACTGAGGGAGAGGACAGCATGGCTACAAAGGAATTTCTCGGGCAGAAGCTGCCCTATATGACCAATCCGCAAAAGAAATATCTTGAAAAGATTCAGATTCCTCTTGATGGATACCAAACCGGAGTTCAGAGAGAGCTTAAAAATCTGGAAAAGGAGGAGGCAAGCTGGACGCTGACAGATTTAATTGCAAGCGGAGCTCAATTTCCCTCCACCCTTATGGGCAAGACCACATATATCGACCCGGATAACACCTTTTTGGTTGGCTATAAGGCGTTTCTAAATCTGCGTTCTGCTTACCGTTTTATGGCTGAACACGCACAAACCGCGCTGAATGACACGGTTCTTTGTAAGGAGTGCCTGTATCTGACTGCCTATTGCCTGAAATGCCTGTGCGGCTGGCCGCTGGTGGACAAAAACCAGGTTACAAAGGACGGGGTATCGTTGGCGCAGATGCCGACATTCCTGAACGCTGTCATAGCGGATGCGCCGGAGGACTTTATAGCTGAACTCAGAAACCTATTGATGACGCCGGAGAGGAATTGGGATAAGATCACCACCGCGCGGGGGAAGGCTACTGTTTTCCTCGCCGCCGGAAGGTTTGAAGAGGCGTACCAGCACGCGGAGCAGCTACAAGCGATTGCTGATAAGCGAAAAAAGCCGCTCTATTTTTGGCGGCATTACGCTCAGGGCATCAAGGCAATCATCGACCATGATGAAGAATTTTTGAATATCATCCTGCCGGATTTAGTGAGCCGGTATCGCGTCGGCCCCCCGGAGGTGCCTTATATGATGGCCTATCCCGCCCTTGGCCTGGCAAAGCTGGCGGTCAAAAACGGCCTCCAGGTCACGATTGACACCATGGACTGTCCCCAGGCGCTGATCCAGCCCGCGCAGATGGACTACAGCCGCCTGGAGTTGCCCAGGCCGAAGTACGGCTTCCCCTGGGAGAAGGAGGCAAAGGAGTGACGATGCGCTCTAAAATTCTCAATACTATCGGCTCCATCGCGGCCCTGCTGGCGGTGCTGACAGTCTTCTTTTCCATCCGCCCAGAGGGCTTCCTCCGCCGGAATGAGGCCGCTGTGACCCAGGCTGAGGTGGAGGCCGCCGGGTCCGCCGTGACCTTCACCGGGAAAAAGGCCGGGGCGGACATCCCCCGGGTCACCGGGGCGGAGGACTTCATGGCGCAGTACCCATTCGAGCAGTTCACGGTGGAGCCGGTGAACGCCGTCCCTACGGGCGTCTATGAGCTGGCCCGCTGGCGGAGCACCGCCGCCGTGGTGGGCCATCGTACCCGAAACTACTCCCAGGCCACCACGAATCGCATGTGGGCCATGACGGGTTACAATGAATACACCATCATCGAGTTCCCGGACGGGACCCATGCCCTGGCCCTGTTTGACCGTGGGCTTGCCGCCGATCTCGCCAAGGGAAAAGCCGTCACGCTCCCCATCAGCGCAAGGGCGGGGGTGAATACCTACGCCAAGCCGTACTTACAGGACATCTGCGCCGAGTACGGGGCGGACTTGGAAAACGTTGTATACGCCTTTGACGACGGCTGGTACAAGGAACACAGCGGCCGGATCTTGCTGATACGGCTGGGCGTGACGGCCGGCGTCATTGTGGCCGGGGCGGTCTTGTGGGCCTTTGGGGACAGCTTACTGAAAAGGAGGAAGTCATAAATGGACATCAATGTAGCGGCGTCCAAATATAAAGAGGGGATTTTATTAGCACCTTTAGAGGCGAAGATGGAACAGCTATCCGGGGAAAAACAGTTAGCTTTATGCCTGATGTCTTTAGAGCGGCTTTATACTACCTATTTTGTCAAGTATGATAAAAAAGGCGCAAAGAATTTCGCAAAAGTGCTGGATATTTTGGAGCAGGCGCTTTTTGCAGGAGAGATTCCAGAACCGGACATCGTGGAACAGCTGGCTGACTGGTGCGATCAGTGTGTAGACAAAATGGATGATGGCCGGATTAGTGAGTGGAAACAGTGCGCTATTGAAATATTATTCCCTGATTGTCTATGCCAATTTGTTGAGTCTTTGGCTGGGATATGCCGTCAAAAAAATCCGTTTGAATTTGGAGACATTTATCAAATTGGTGTTGACCTGTGTGAAATGTACGAATTGGACTTTTTGCACACCACAGAAGTGGATTTCATGTCACTCCATGACTTTTTAGCCATGCGGCACAAAGACGTTGCGGACGCGGTACAAAAAGCCCGCGAAAAAGCAGCGCTCTATAAGCAAAAGAAAATACCTCGGCAGGAATATTTTGAGGCACTTGATGCTCTCGATGATTTGTGTAGTAAGTATCCAGAGGATGGGCATTTGTATGACAATCTGCGCAAAAAACCACCGGAACATCCCCAGGACATAATTTTGATGCACATAGAGGCGGAACGAATCGAAGGCGATTTGCTATTTTTAGAACGATTTGCAGAGCTGCCCAATGATGAATTGCGTGACCGGCTGAAAGGATACAGACAGCTTAATATACTTAAATTCTCTTAAACAAATTCAGTTGATAGTCCCTCAGCCGTCAATGGAAACAGGATAAGGAGAACATAGTCATGCCCAAGTTATCTGGAGAAAAGTTTTACAAAAGAGAGTACAAGAAAATACTTCAAATGGTTGATGACCAGTGCAAAACAGCCGAACAATATGCGCAGATTTGTGCTATGTCCTTATCGCGTTGTTATCTCCAGCTTGCGGCAACGGTCGAGTTTTTCCCGCAGGCCAACATTCTGCCTGGGTATGAGCGCATATTGTCGGACATGGAGTGTTTTGCCTGCGATAATCAAGTTATCACGGCAGAAATGGCGCGGGGATATGAGGATTGGTGTATTCAGGTTACGGAACTGCTGGACCACGGGACTGTCCAAAATAAAAGCTATCCGCCCCATTGGCGGCTTCAACTTTTGCCGGGATTGATTGAAAAACTCGGAACATTCTTCGTAAGCGGCATACCCCCATATTGGGATGATATAGAGATTTCCCTAGTTGGCGCCTGGCTGCTATTTGTATGTGAAACAGGGCATAAGCACCCAAATCCTAGGAACTTCAACTACTATATGTTCATCCGTTCAAAACACCTGGATATAGAGGCGATTGGTAAAGAGCGCGACGAACTGAGGGCGAAACTCTCTAAAAGTGTGACCTACTATGATGCCTATGAAGCCATATCTGATACTTATAAAAATGAGTGCAAAAAATACTGGAGTGAGGCTGTCGCTGAACATCAGTGCTTAAAGGCAGAATATCATCCCTTGGCTCCAGAAGATTTGGTGCTGACCATGTGTGAGCTGGAGCGAATCCGCGCAGATGTTCAGTTTGTCACTACGGAAAACCGGACAAAAGAGACCATTCGGCAGCGGCTCCAGTATTATCGTACCTTAGATATAGCAGAGGAACAGCGTACATAAACGGACTCTGGAAAGGTGGACAGATCTGCTGATTGCCGCACTTGCTTTGTCTATAAAATGTGGTAAACTGGCATCGACAAAAGCAACACATTGGGGGCGTATTTATGGAACAGAAATGGGAACAGGGCCGAGACTCTCTTGCCATACCGGGGGCCATCCTGGGCGCGGCGCTGGGGGCGGACTGCTTGGCGGCAATGGTGCGCTTCGGCGACGTGCCGCTGATCCTCTGCGGGGCTCTGACCGCCCTGTTCGCCGTTCGGACCGGGGCTCTGACCGCCAGGCGGGTCGGCCGGACCAGGACGCTGCTGGCCCTGCCCTGGGTGCTTCTCTTTGACTGCCTGGGGCATCATCTCTATTTCGCCCTGGAGACCGCCCCCGGCGACCCGGCGGGCGTGTGGCGGGCGTTCCTCAGCCCTCTGCCCGGCTGGTATTGGGTCCGGCTGGCGGCGCTGCTGGCGGTATCTCTTTGCGCCTGGGCGCTGCTGTTCCACGGGGCCGGGCAGGACCGGAAGCGATTGATCCGGGCCCTCCAGCCTGTCCGGCTGGAGCAGGACCCGGCCCCGGCGGAGATGGAGTTTTTTCTGCCGGACCTCGGCTGGATTCGGCCCCACCTCCTGGTGCGGAAGTTTTCCCGGGGAATCTGGCTGGCGCTGCTGCTCCTCTGCCTCTGGATGGGCCGTCTGACGGGTACAGAGGCACTTTGGGACCGGGCCGCCGTGGGCATGGGGTTCAGCCTGCTGATCACCGGCTCCCTCCAGGGGCCCCCGGCACGGCTCTGCGCCGGGGCGCACTGGCTCTATGTCCGGCAGGAAAACCGGCTCTGGAGGGTCCCCTTGAACCAGGTCCTGGACCCGGAGCTTCGGATTTCCCTGGCTTGGCTGGCCGGGGCGTGGGACATATTGCCCCAGGTCCGGCGGACGGCCTTCCGGTCCACGGTGGCGGCGGTGATTGCCGAGGGGAAGCTGGAGACTTGCGAAATCAAAAAGCCCGCGCTGATCCGGCAGTCCCCCTGGGAGTGGGTGGTGTCCGACAGCCAGGGTGGCCAGCACATGATCCCCAAGGTCTACCCCGGCTTTACCCCGATTCCCGGTGAGGCGGAACGGGCCCAATCCCCGCCCGCCGTCCGGTGGCTCAATCCCGCCGTGACGGCGGCTGTCACCGCCGTGTGTCTGGCAACGGGGCTGTTCATGGGCGTTCAGGAACAGCGCCGCCCTGAGCCTCCGCCGCCGAAGCTGCCGGTGGAAGCGCCTGAGAAGACAGACCCCGCCTCCACAGAGGCCGTTGTGCCGGAGGTCATTGGAGACTACATATTGAACGGCCTGACCCTGCGGACCGACGACGCCTTCCAGGCTTCTACCAGCGGGTTTGACGACCTGGAGCGCGGCGTGTTCTATCAAATCGAACTGCGCTTCGGCGTGGGAGAGGACGCCGCCCGGCTGGCCCTGACGGAAACGGAGGGGGAGGATGTCCGCTGGCTGCGGCCGGAGGGGGACGGCTTCCTCTGGCGGCTGGGAGAGAACGGCGTGGCTTATCAGTACAACCTGCGGACGGTCCGCCTTTCGGACGGACGGCTCTCCCACACCGGCGCGGCCCTCTCGGAACGGGGGACCATGCTGATTCTCACCTGTGACCACGGGGAGGAAATCGAGGAAGAGACCGCCCGGGGGACCATGCTCTACATGCTGGAAAACCTCCAGTTCACCGGCCCGGCCATAACGGAGGAGAACTATCAGGACCAGCTCCGCCCGGCGGTGAGCATGGGGTTCAGCCACTGCGGACAGGCGTTCTTCAAGGCCCCGGAGGGCCTGTTTCCCTACGACGCTTACCTGGATACCTTCCTGCCCTGCGGCGGAGAGGTACAGTATTTTGACGGCGGCATCTCCATGATGACCAAGGCCCACGGCCTTCGGGTGTCCGTCGCCGTGGTGCCCAATGAGGGAACCGCCCTGGACGTGGTGCGGGAGGTCTACGAGGACCTGAAAGCCGCCGGGCGTCAGTACGACGAGCGGAATTTCCTGGAGGACGCCTACAACGAGGAAGGCAACAACGCCTGCCGGGTGGCCGTCTACTACGACGGAGGCCGGACCCGTGTTACGGCGATGGTAGCTATGGAGAAGTGGAAGGGCTGCTACCTCTACAAGGAGCTGACCTGCCTCCCCGAGGAAATGGACGGGGAGTACAGGGCGGTTTTCAAGGAGATGGAGAAGGTCTGCGGCATTACGGTGTCCGTCATGGAGGACCTGGGCCGTCAGCAGAATTAGGAGGCGGAGAGATGAAAACGAAAGAGCGGGTATTCCTGGGTATACTGGGCGCACTGCTGGGGTCTATCTTGGGGAGCGTCAGCATTGTGCTGGAAAACCAAGTATCGAACACCTTTTCCCTGATTGGCGGGGTGGTCATGGCGGCCTGCACCCTCCAGGGCTATATTCAGCTTGCCGGACGGCTGAGCAAAAAGGGCGTGGCGATTTCCCTGGTACTCATGGCCGTGATGTGTGCCCTTGCTAATCAGGTCAACTGCACCATTGAGATTATGGAGACCGTGGAGGCCGTACAGGGGATGGACTTTCTGGAGGCATTCGGGCGTTTTGAGGAGTTGCCGGAGGTTCAGGAAATCCGCTCCTGGTACGACGGCCAGCTGTTGTTATTATATCTCTTCACCCTTTGCGGAAGTCTCTTGATTCTGGTGCGGAGCCTCTGGAAGCCCAGGAAGGAAGCGCGGCGCAAGGCAGTGTTGGAGGAGGTGCTGCTGGGCGAGGAGCCGGAGGAAGAGAAGCCGGAGCTCCAGGGGACCCTGTATCCCTTCCGAAAAGCGTGGATGAAGCCTGTGCGCGTCAGCGCCGGCGGGGCCGCTGTGGCGCTTTTGGTGGCGCTGGTCGCCTTGATGATGCTGATGCCAAGGCTGGAGGAACGTTTTCAGATCCGCTTGGAGTTTGGAATGATTTTGGGCATTTTCCTCAGCTTCATTCCTCTGATGTGGATTTCTCTGACCATCACCCGGTACTGCAATGCCTTCCAGATTCTCTATGCCCGGGCGGCAGGGCGGCTCTGGCGGGTAAATCTGATGAAGCTGTGCCGTGTGGGAGACTGGGAGGCCCTGCCACCGGCGCGGCAGGCTGTGGTCCGGGACGACATTCTCTGGGAGCTGGAGAACATCTTGAACGGCGATCTCTCCGCCTGCGATTCCGGGGCCGTCACCGAGCTGCGGGACATCCAGGCGGAGAAGGAAGACCGCTGGAGCTGGACCATTTCCTACGAAACGGACTCCGGCAGCCGGAAGAAGCTGAAAATCCCCAAGGGATACCCGGACTTCGTGCCCGTCATGGGGATGGAGCGGGCGGAGGGGCCCGCGCCCTATCGCTGGCTTCCGGGACTGGCGGCGCTGGTCTTGACGGTGGTTTTCCTGGGTGGGGGCTTTGCCGTTGACAGCTGGCGGGCGTCCCAAAACGAGGGGGACGCCCCTGCACAGAATATTCACGCCGTCCCAGAGGAACCAGCCCTCCCGGACGTCCCCGTCCGGGTGCCGGAGACCGCAACAGAATTTGTGATTTCAGAAATCAGGTTTCAGATAGACAGAGAATTTCAGTACAGCCGCCGCCGGTTCCTGGACGGCCAAACGGGGACCTCCTACCGGGTCTATACCCAGTACGGCGTGGACGCGGCGGACGCCTGGGATACCCTGACCAGTCAGATCCATTCGGATGACCCGCTCTATGACCGCTTCCAGGCGGTGTACACCGGCGAGGACCTGCTGGCCCCGCTGGGCGAAACGTCCCAATATAATATCGTGTCTGTGTACCGGACGGACGGGACCATTTGCCACACCGCCGCCGCCCTCTCCGATACCGGGGCCCTCTTTACCCTGGAGGCGGAGCATACCCAGGCGGGCCAGTCCCCGGAGGAGGTCCTGGCGAACCTGATGTATACCCTGAAAAGCGTCCGGTTCGAGGGGCCGGAGGTGACGGAGGAGAACTACCAGACGAAAATTCACCTGTCGGAGATTCGGAACTGCGCCTACATGGCGGCGGCCTACATCAAAACGGACCACTTCGGGCACGAGGCCTTTGTGGACGTTTACGTCCCCTACAGCGGCGCGCCTATCTACGCCTCCGAGGGCCGGGCCATCCGCACGGAGGCCCACGGGCTACGGGTCTACGCCTCTATCTTCCCGGGGGAAAACGCCAAGAAGGTGGTGGAGGCCCGGCAGCAGGTCCTGGCTTCCACGGGACAGATCTATGAGGACGGCGTGGACGACCAGACCTACCGGGAGGATTTGGACGTCGCGTGTATGCTGACGGTCTATGAGGAGAACGGCCAGAAGCGAAATGCCGTGCTCTATGCCGAGAGCATGTGGGAGGGTTATTATCTTCTCCGGGAGATCACCGGACTGCCGGAGCAGATAGACGAGGAATACCTGCCGCTTTTGAAGGAGCTGGAGGGCATCTTCGGCCTGACCATGCCGGTGCTGGAGCAGCTGGGGGAGTAAGGACGTATGTGGAACACCCTGAGAGAAATCCGAAAGTTTACGCCAAGAGCCGAAGTGGACCGGATTTTAGGGGTATCTCCGGTGCAGATAGAAGACCGGCCCGCCTGGTATTACGGCGGGGGATTTGTACTCCACTACTCCCCTGTGCGTTTCCGGGTCGAGGGGATTCAGCGGGTGGAGTACGGCGAGCCTGGGGAGTGTGTTGTGGGCGGCTGGCATTTCCCGGACGCGGATACATTGAAATTGGAGCTGGGCCTGACCTGCTTTGACGCGGAGGACGCGGCGCCGCTGGAAGAGGACATTGTGGACGGCGTGATCACCTATCAGTCCACCTTCCAGGAAATCCACCGGTGCGCGGCGCGGCACTCCCTGGAGTATTACAGTGAGGGGGAGACCCAGCGTCTGGTGGATGGCAGCATGGCGTTTTTGAGGCGCTGGATTGCCTGGGAAGAGTATGAGTTCTACTTTTACGGCAAGTCCAGGAGGACAAAGGTGACAGGCTTCCGTTTCGTCCAGCCGGAATGAGCCGGATATACAACAGGAGTCGGGAGGCGAAAGGCTTGAAAAAGGATAAAAAGGCGGCGGCCGGCATCTGATAGAGGGGCTGGGGCATGTAGTGTACTGGCTCATGCTGTGTATCGCAGTGTTCTTCTTCTGGTGGCTGCTGATGGGCCGGCGGCTCCGCAAATTTATGAAGCGGCTCGACAGAGCGGGCCTGGATTACCTGAGAAGCCGCGATGTGGACGGGTATCTGTTGGAGCTGGACGCCTGTTGCGAGATGGCGGGAGTTCGGAACATGACATTGGGTGGAATCCCAGCCCTGGATTATGTGACGATTCTCAAAATCAGAACCTTGCGGGAGGCGGGACGTGAAGGGGAAGCCTTTGCACTGCTGGAAACTGCAAAGCAGGAGATGAAGGGCGAAAAGGCGCTGCTGCTTTTGCGGGACGAAGAGGAGAAGCTGGATAGGAGGCAGAAATGAAATATACACTCGATACAGATTTTTCGGCTCTCAACAGGCCAAAAGCGGCCAACTGGCTTCGTAATTTTGTTGATTTGACAGAAAGCGCCTTTGCGGACTGTGACTCCTGTTCCCGCTTGCTGGGGAACCTGCTGGTAATGGAGCTGTGCGCTTGTACGCTTCGCCAGGGACTGGACGCACAAGGAAACCCCTTTCCCCCAGTAATCCAGAGGGGCCTGGATATGCTTTGGAACTGCCTGAAGGAACAAACAGTTTCCACTGATATGCAGGATTTTGCCAATGACCTGTACGCCTGCAGTCTGGAACACAATGTAGGTGAAGATTTGACTGACACTCAGGAGGTGTTTTTCAAAGAGCATTTCGACAGTTCGAAGAAAAGCACCTATGAATGGAGCGTCACTGACAAGATTGCGGTTTTATTGATGAAATGTACGGCCATCTATGGTGGACGTTTGGATTTCGAGGAATTTGAGGCATGTGAGCAGATTGATTTCAGAGAAATTTCATACTCTTTGGATTTCTTCCAAGACGTCTGCATTGGGTTCACCAACACCCCTTGTCCAACTGCCCGGGCAAAGGATGTTGAGAAGGCGCTGGAGCTGGCCTATCAGACGCCCCTATTCCGGCAGTTGGTGGGCTTGACTCAAGGCGCGTTGAAAACGGCTCTCACCGCCACACCGGAACAGTATTCGGCCCTTATGACCTCTGGTATCTGTCCGGCTCCACTTGGGAAGAGGGCCCCGCCGCGTGTGAATGCGGATAGGAGGACGAAACAATCTCCCTCATAGAGCCGCCAAAGTTTCTGGAACCTGTTGAAATCGACCTGTGGGACAGGTGTTCCCTGGAGGATGAGGCTGTCTGGCCTGTTGTCTTTGATTGGGGATGAAATGATCGCGCCGATCCTGCCCCTTGTCTACGGCACGGGGACCTGCCCGGAATGTGGGGAACGGGAACCCTATTGGACATGGATGGACCGCCTTGTGGAAGAGTGCTGAGGGAGGATTATTATGACGACAGAACCCAAAATCATTCAGACACGGACTGGAATGAGCGTTCAAGTTATCCCCAGATAGACCGAGATTCCACCTGTTGATTCCAAAGCGATCCAGCTCCGGCATATCACTTACTACGGTCGGACGTATACCTCCTATGAGGGAGAGGAAATCACCGAGGAAGTGATCGCCAAAGTGCTGGAAGAGATTCCAAAGGGCATCAACATCTATCTCTCCCTGATTCTCTATGGAGAAGACGACTGGCTGGAGGTCAGGGACATGGCTGGCGCTTGCGTTCCGCTCCGATGGCGGCCAGAAGAACGACTACTCCTGTAACCCCCAATATGCCGGTGTGGAGGAATGGGCTCCAGTGGTAAGCGATGGGCAGTCCCCTATTGAAAAGTACCTTGCGCTTACTGATATAGAGGCTGGTGTAAAAGCGGCGGAGTATTTCATCCGAACCGGACAGCTGTATCCGGGGATTGATTGGACAGAGCAGGTTTGAGGGAGACAAGGAGGGAACCAGTGGGACTTTTTGACAGATTTCGGAAAAACGCAGAAGAATCCGCACTTCAATTCGATAACTACCCGTTCAAGCTGGCTGTCATTCAGAAGCTGATGTATGGGCAATCGCTCTTGGAAACGCCCTACCGGGGCGGAGATCAGTATTTTGAGGAATACCCGGATTTTGCTGAGGTATCAGAGGAAGAGTCCATCCGCCGTTTGGAACCATATATCCAGCGGGCTAATCACTTCTTCCAAGAGTTGAAGATACCCAGTTCCCTGGCGGAGCGCATCGAGGAACTCTATGTAGGGGAGGAACTGGATGTATATTACCAGATCAATCCCCAATGGATGGACTTCGACGAATACTTTGAGGACGGCAAGGATTTCGATATTACGGACATCAGCGAGCGGGAGATCCGGCAGTTTCCAAACCTGGCCATCATCATCTTCAATATGTACCATACCCCACCCAAGGAATTGGTTGAGAAGCTGAAGAGTTGGGGAATCGAAGTTCGCATCCAAGATTGAAAAAGGAAGGATCATTATGGGAGTATTCCTGCAAACCGCCCTGTTCCCCGGCTGCGAGGAATCCATTGCCCGTGATGCCTTGGAAGCGGCGGCAAAGAATCCGGCGTTTCAGATCGACCCGAAAACCTGCCGGTATGCGCAGAGCTTTGAGGGCACTCAGGTCCTGATGGAGGGGGACTGCCTGGGCTTTGCCACGCTTGCCAAAGCGCTGGCCGACCTCTCCGAGAATCCCGTGATGCTGCTGTACATCTATGATGGGGATTTTTGGGGTTATGACTTCTACGGCGGAAAGGAAGAGGACCATTTTAGAACCCGCCCGGACAGCTTCGGCCCTGTCAGTCCGCGAGAAAAACAGCGCCTGTCCGGCAATCCGGCGGCACTATCAGGCTGGTTCCCCACCTGGGACACTGGCATGATGCGGCGGTATCTTGTTCACTGGCCCGATCTGGACGAAGAGGAACTGGAGGAGACCGCCTGCCCCGGCGACCAGTTCCCCTACGGCGACTGCTGGCAGA
>CAOKLO010000062.1 GCA_948469375.1 uncultured bacterium
TTTTCGCACTTACCATCGATTTGTGCAATATTTATTTTTCAAACAAGCCCTAATCATTTCGTTACCTCAATTCATTTGACTATTGAAAATAGTTGTTTATGAAACAAAATAAACACTGCATTGGCTTTAGAGCTAACACCTCTTTTATGTAGTATATCACAACAAGTAAATCTACTCTACCGCTGTCAGACAGCAATATAAGTATTTCTAATTTTCACTCTAGCTCATGTGTTCTTTGGCGATTCTGATCTTTTGACCCAAACAGTATGGCATCTACATTCTGGCGGAGGGTGTCATACTCCTTGTCTTCTCGCTGTATCTTACGAAGTTCCGCTTGCAAGGCGATCTTGCGAGCGGTAAGTCCGTCCAGTTCTGTTTTCAGCTTTTCGGTGGAAGGAAGTTTGGTAAGCCCAGACGTCTTGATTTCCCTGGCTGCCGCCTCGAACAAGATGATCTCGCTCTCGAAGCCACGCAGGAATTTTTCTTTGTCCTTTGACGCCTTATAACGGTCATAGACAGGTTTCAGCTTGCGGTAGGTATCGATCTGCTTTCCCAGGAGGGTAAGGTCGTCGATCTGCTGTTCTACATCCCGCAGGCTCTCCCTGGTGCGGATGGATGCGGCGGCAACGGCGTCGCACCGTTCCGCCAATTCCTCATAGCTGCCGATACCATGTTCGGTGAGAAAGTTCATGGTGGCGGCCGCCCGTTTCAGATTCTCAATGGTCGCCCACCGCTGGTATCCGGCGCTCTGCTGGGCCTTGATATTGTTCTGAATATCAATGAGTAGGCTGACCTTCTCGTTGCGCTGCTGTGGCTGCCTGGAAGGGCGGGGACCTCCGGCGATCCGGGAGGCAACGGCTTCTTCCGTGTAATCGGCGCCCAGAGTTTTGAGTCGGGTGAACCGCTCTTGGTCCGGCGCTCTGGCAGAGATATACTTTCCCCGCTTGATCTCGTATCCTTCCCGTTGCAAACGGGCAAGCAAATCTTCCAAGCTGGAGGATGTGGGGATCAGCCGGTCGATGGCGGCTTTCAGTTTTGCCTTGTAGCTGGTGCCGTTCTGTACGGCCTGATGCTCAATGTAGCTCTTGCCCTTGTCCCGGCCGGGGATGATGACGGACAGGTCGTGCTCTCTGCACAGGCGGTCGCTGGCCCGGCGTATCTCATAGTAGCTGCGCTTGTTGGAATGGTAGTGCTTGTGGTCGGTGAAGCTGACCGCATTGAAAATCAGATGGTTATGAATATGTCCCTTATCAATATGGGTGGTGAGTACAAACTCGTACTTGCCACCCAATATTTCTTTTGCCAACTGCATCCCAATCTCATGGGCTTCCTCTGGCGACACCTCCCCAGGCTCAAAAGCTTGGATTAAGTGGCGACCCAGGTGCGTGCCCTTGTCAATGGAATGGCGGCGTGTCCATTCAAATTCAATGTCGGCAGTCTCAGCGGCACAGCCGAAGGAGGACACCAACAGTTTTCCATCCGTCTTATCGGAGTTGCAGATATAGTCAATCGCCGCTTTCAGCGTTGACTTAATAGGATGCGTCTTTGTAACTGCCATATCTGATCCAGCCTTTCCCGGATTTCCTCCATGTCAGCCTGATAGGTGGGACCTCCGGCATTGATCCGTTTGGCAATTTGGTTGATATTCCGGCCAACGGCGGACAGGAGCTTGTTCATCTCCTTGATGTCCCTAGTGTCCACATAGATGATATATCCGTCAATCGCCATCTTCCGCAGGTAGGCACCGATCCTTTTTGTTTGGAGCTGGGCCATCTTCTGCTCGATTAGGTTGCGTTCTTCGGCTGTTACCGGGCAGCGCAGGATGATGGGGCGTTTTCGATTTACCATAGGGCGGCACCGTCCTTTCTGCATAAGGGTTTGGGACTATCCTAACAAGCAATTTTGTGTTTAGGGGCGAGGGGTTCCCTAAAGCAAAAATTCGCAAGTGTGGCCACACTTGCTGTGCTTGCTCTACGCTCCTTCCCCCTGTAAATACAATGCCAGAACTACCTTCGTCTGCCCACAAAATCCCGGATTTTTTCAAAAAGGAAAGGGCGGCAGAGCCGCCCAGAGAAAACGAAAACGGAGGATGTTTTCATACACCCTCCGTTTCATCTGCTGAATTTTCAATTTTCAGCGCCCCGTCAAGTGCGCCCTCGATGATGGTCAAATACTGCTCTGGACAAAGTTTCAGTTTATGACTGATACGTTGTCGCTGTGCGCTTTCCTCCCGCATGACCTCTGGATTGAAGTACCGTTCCACGGGAAGTCCGCACTCTTTGATAAGCTGTATGATAACCGGCAGGCTGGGAATCGTACCTTCGTTCTCGATATTTGCAAGATACCGGGAGTCGATGCTGACGATCTCTGCCAATGTCCTGCGCGACAAATGCTTTGCAATTCGTGCAGCCTTTATATCTTCACCGAAAGTTTCAAAACCGGGGCAATCTTCAATGTTTGCCATATCGCATCACCCACTTACATTGTATATTTCATACTCTATCCATGGAATGTTACTATATGTATCTACACTACATTTTATATTTCGTATTGCTTGGGGCCTTCACAAAAATGGTCAATGGACATATAATTTTATTGACCAAAATGGTCAATGGAGGTTTGGCATGAATGATAAGTTCTTTTCGCTGCCATTGGACAAGCAACAGCGGATAATCAATGCGGCATATAAGGTGTTTTCTCAAAACAATTACAAGAAAGCCCCCATGGCAGAAATTGCAAGTGAGGGAGACATATCAAAGGCCCTTTTGTTCCACTATTTCACAAATAAAAAAGAGTTGTATCTTTACCTTTGGAACAATGCTGTCCAACAGATTTATCAAGCAACCCAGGAATACAAAGTTACTGACACAGAGGACTTCTTTGAGATGATACAAAGAGCGTTACTGGCAAAATGCCATGTTATGCGGTCATCCCCGTATCTGTATAGTTTCTCTGTGAAGGCCTATTACGAAACTGAGCCGGAGGTTCTTGGTTTGATTCAAAGAAGTTTTCGAGCTGAAAATGCGCATAGTGAAGATGTCATACTGGAAACGGTAGATCGATCTTCCCTTCGGGACGATATTGAAATTCGCCTTCTTTACCGGGAAATTATATGGATGGCCGACGGTTATTTAAGGCAGGCTGTTTTATCGGAAGAATTTGATGCTGAACGAATTGAGCAGGATTTTCTGAGGATGATTGAACAATGGAAACGAGTATATTTGAAATGATGGAACAAAAGCGACTGGAGACAGACCAGGGTTCCATCATTTATTGGTACAGTAAGTGTGGCGATACAAACGTCACTATGGTTTTTCTCCACGGCCTTACAGCGGATCATACTCTGTTTGAAAAACAAATTTCTCATTATTGGGGACAGGCCAGTTTATTGTGCTGGGATGCACCCGCCCACGGAAAATCGCGTCCATATCAAGAGTTCTCATATGATGATGCAGCTAAAGTTCTAAAGCAGATATTGAATCAAGAAAATATAAAAGAGGCAATATTTATTGGACAATCCATGGGTGGATATGTCATTCAGACCTTGCTGAAGCATGAGCCACAAATGGTAAAAGGATTCATTGGAATCGATACTTGCCCGTTTGGAGAACGATATTACTCTCGTATGGATCGCTGGTGGCTGCGCCAAATGGAATGGATGTGTATGTGCTTTCCCCATGGCCTCCTGATTTATTCAATCGCAAAGACCTGTACTTACACAAGAGAATCATTTGACAATATGCGGGTGGCTCTGAGCTATTATAGCAAGCGAGAGCTATGTCATCTCTTAGGGGCAGGATATTCCGGATTTCTGAAAGAAAACTGCAACCTTACCATCAAGTGTCCTGCACTTATCATGGTCGGCGAATACGACAGAACCGGTAAAGTCAAGAAATATTGCGCCGAATGGCATGAGGCGACGCAGATTCCGTTTGTCACTATTCCAAATGCTGCGCATAATTCCAATTTCGACAACTTTGAAGCTGTAAACCTTGAAATGGACAATTTCATTTCAAAAATTAGATAAGGACATTCCCAAATTAAATAGGTTCACAAATCTCCTTGACTTTTACTATTGATGATAGTACTATTGATAATAGTAAAAGTTGGAGGTGTAGTTATGTCGTCAATCGATTTAGTCATACTTGGTATTGTATTGGAGAAGCCGCAAAGCGCCTATGACATTCAAAAGGATGTAGAGTACCACCATTTTTCCCGCTGGACGAAAATAAGCGTACCCTCTATTTATCGAAAAGTACTCCAGTTGAGCGAGAAGGGTTATCTGCAAAGCAATATTGTCAAGGGCGATAAGTTTGCGGATAAGGCCATTTATTCCATTACTGATCAGGGCAGAGCGTATTTCAAGGAGCTGATGGCCTCTTGTGCCACTGGCACAGTACCCTTGCCATTCGATTTCAATGTGGTCATTACCAATTTGAACAAGATGGACAAAGCCGAAGCGTTGGAGCTGGTTTCGACTTTGCGCCGGAGCATACAGTCCTCGGCTGAATCGAACGAGGGCTATGCGCGGGAATTTGCAGACATTCCTTTGGTTGGGAGAACGATTTTTGAGCAGCAGCGGCTTCTCTATCGCGCCCTTCTGGAATGGCTGGATCACTTTGAAGGGCAGTTCTTAGAAGAATGAGTGCAGGCCCCCAAAGCAGTTTGACCATCCTGTTTGAAGCTCCGTTTTGGATTGGTCTATACGAAAGAACGGATAATGGCAAGTACGAGGTATGCAAAATCACTTTCGGCTCAGAGCCCAAAGATTATGAGGTCTATGAGTTTCTGTTGAAGAATTGGCACAAGCTGAAATTCAGTCCTCCGATCCAGGCCGAAGTAGCCATAGAGCGAAAAATCAATCCCAAACGTATGCAGCGCGAAATTCAAAGCCAACTGCAGGATAAAGGCATTGGAACAAAGGCGCAGCAGGCGTTGAAACTCCAGCACGAGCAATGTAAGCTGGAACGGAAAACCAAGAGTCGTGAGCAGAAAGAGGCGGAGAAAGACCGCCAGTTTGCCATACGGCAGGAAAAGAAGAAAGCCAAGCACAGAGGAAGATAACATGAAGATAGAATGGATTTTATGCCCCTTTTGCGGCAGCAAAACGCGATTGAAAATCCGCGATGATACAGTTCTGGAAAACTTTCCGCTGTATTGCCCCAAGTGCAAACATGAAACCTTAATTGCAGTAAGACAACTGAATCTATCCATCATCCAAGAGCCAGACGCTAAGACGCAGAGCCGATAACACCGAGGTAAAACCTCTAAGGTTATCGGCTCTGTTTTTATATCCTCTATGATCTGCCCGGCGGCAGAAAAGAAAAAACCGCCGCGGGGCAGACGGCTTTCTGCGCGCAAAAGCACTTTCTTCACGGCGGTTCGATTCGAGCCGCCGTTTTTCTTTGCCCTGACAGCTTCCGCGGCGGCATAGAAGGAGGATGCCGCCATGCTGCGCCGGATACTATCCCCGCCTGATCTGACAAAGGTTAGCCGCTCAAAAAAAGCCCGTTCCATTCGTCGGACAGGTTCGGCCATGAGTATGAACTATATCATGTAAATAAACTTCATATTACTTACTATTGCGCCCGGTGGGTCTGTGACCTGCCGGGCGCTTTTTGTCGTTTCCTGCGGTCGGGCTGGCTGGCCGTTGCTTTTCTCAAATTTTCTTCAAAAAGGAGGCGCTTAGCGGGCAGAACACGCTCTCGCAGGATTGGTAGTAGCGGAAAGGGAGAGAACCACCTGATCCCCCCATGGAAAGGGGGTGAAACTGATGGAATCTAACCCCCGCGACTATGGCGAGCAATGCCGGTTCGATGCTTTTTGCAAGAAGGTATTGCGAAACGAGGCCAGAGCCTACCTGCGGAATATGAAACGCCAAAGAGAGCGTGAAGCCTTCTTTAGCGACTTGTCCCAGACGGAACTGGACAAGCTCTGCGTCGTGGATCGTTACCCCAGCGACAGCATCGTGTTCTCGTCGCACGGCTACGATCTACATATCGACAATGAGCTTGTGGCCGAGGCGTTCTCCGCTTTGCCGCAGATGGAGCAGAGCATTTTGATTTTGCACTGCACCCTGGACCTGGCAGACGGTGAGATCGGCAATCTCGTTGGGATGTCCCGGAGCGCCGTTCAGCGGCACCGGACGAGGGCGCTGCAGGAACTGCGCGAAGCATTGTCGGCGCTGATGCCGAAAGGAGGCTGAGGAAGATGACAGAACCCATCCACAAGGGAAAGGACCTGCTGCCCGTTTGGGTGATCCACGCGGCCTCCAGCGGTGACAGCGAGGCCATGGAGCAAGTGCTGCGGTACTACGACGACTATATGAGCCGCCTGTGTACCCGTACCCTCTATGACAAGGACGGAACGCCTCATGTGTGCGTGGATACCCACATGAAGCGCTGTCTGGAAATCCGACTGATCCGGGCCGTGATGCGCGCCTGATCCTTTCAGCCCTGGCAGAATGCAATCGGCTTACCCTTTCCTCTTTTGCCGATGCCGGGGACTGAACCCACCTTGACAAAGAAAGCCTTCGGGCAGCATAAGGCAGACGGATACGATCTGTCTGTGTGGAGCCGGTCGGCCGGTGCGCCATGACCCTGTTGCAAGTCCGCAGGACGGGACCCCTACCAAACAGGTGAGCGACACAAAACCAGGCCGCGAAACAGGCGTGGCAGCCTGTGGGCGAGGATGCACAGACAGGATAATGAGACTCCCGCGTTGAACGCCCTCAAAGCATTGCGCGGCGCACCCATCAGCATGGGCCGGGGTGAGATTCCCGTGGAGCTGCGGCCAGCAGCCATCCGTTTTTTGCCTCTTTTATTTTCAGATAAATCTTCTACTTTTCTGTTTACGGATAATTCGTAAACTTTCCATTAGCAGCAGACAAACCCGAAACGGCGCGGTATAATGAGGGTGGAAGTTATGAATGAACACCCTTTTGCGTGCCGTTTCTGACAGGAAAGGAGGCTGCTGTGTCAGAAATTCAGAACGGTACAGAGAAAAGGCCTTTGGAGTGCCGCACCTATACGGTCAACGAGGTTGCCCGGATATTAGGTGTCAGTCGGACACAGGCATACCGCCTTGTGCAGGAAGGCCTTTTCAAAAGCGTACGAATTGGTAACGCCATACGAATTCCCAAACGGTCGTTTGACAAGTGGCTGGAGCCGCTTGACCTGTGACATCAGAAAGGAAGGTTCGTTATGGCATCTATCATCAAAAGAAAGAAAAACTATTCTATTGTTTATACCTATGTGGACGAGAATGGCGAGACCAAGCAGAAATGGGAAACCCGCACTTCCTATCAAGAGGCATTGAAGCGCAAGGCAGAGATTGAGAGCCAGAAAAGCTCCAACTCCTTCCTGCCGCCCACCAATCAGAATATTGCGGAGTTCCTGTCCGACTTCGTTTCTCTATACGGCGAAAAGCGGTGGGGTGTATCCATGTATGACAGCCAAAACTCGCTGATTGCCAACTACATCAACCCCATCATCGGGGATATGAAAGTGCAGGACATCACCACGCGGGTGGTGGACAAGTACATCCAGACTTTGCAGAAAACCCCTGCGGTGAATACCAGGACGCACCACGCCAAAACGGAGTTTGTCACCAACGCTACCATCGAGAAGATCATCAAACTTCTCCGCTGTGCCTTCAAGCAGGCGGTTCGTTGGGAACTGGTTGCCAAGAATCCCTTTGACAATGTGGTGTTGCCCAAAGTGGAATACAAGAAGCGGGACATCTGGACTGCCGATATGATCCGCACCGCCCTGGACCAGTGTACGGACAGCAAACTCTATGTGGCAATGAACCTTGCCTTTGCCTGTTCGCTGCGCATGGGTGAGATTTTGGGACTGACCTGGAGCAATGTCCACATCTCCGATGAAGATATTGCCGATGACAACGCCTATGTCTACATCGATAAGGAGCTGGTGAGGGCCTCCAAGCGGGCTATTGAGATGCTGGGGCAAAAGGACATCTACCATGTGTTCACGCCTCTGTTTCCCAACACCAGTACCAGGATCATCCTAAAGAAGCCCAAGACCGATTCCAGCATCCGCAAGGTGTGGCTGCCCAAGACCCTGGCATACATCCTGCGGGAATGGAAATCTGCGCAAGACGAGTTGCGGGCGCTGCTCCGTGACGAGTATCAGGACTACGATCTGGTGGTGGCGCTAGCCAATGGCCGCCCCTGTGAGGACCGTATCATCCTGAAGTCGTTTGAGAAGCTGCGGGAAAAAGCAGGGCTGCCCAAAGTGGTTTTTCACTCTCTCCGTCATTCCAGCACCACCTATAAGTTAAAGCTGAACCACGGCGACCTGAAGGCAACCCAGGGTGATACGGGCCACGCCCAAATCGACATGATCACCAGCGTGTATGCCCACATTCTGGACGAGGACCGCAAGATCAACGCCCAGAAGTTTGAGAGCGCCTTCTATGCCAATCCTGACCTGCGTTCGGTTCGCCCCCCGGAGGAACCAAAGGAACCGGCGCCCGCCACATTGGATTTGGAGGCCCTGGTGGAACAGCTTCGCAAGTCGCCGGAACTGGCCAACACACTGGCCGCATTGCTGGCGTCAGCCCCATCCGAAAAATAGGGCGGGAAAATCGTATTAGCAAATCGGCGTTTTTTATTAGCAAGACCGGAAAAATAGTTCGAAGCCAATTAGCAGGCATACAGCGGAAAATGTATAAAATCGTTCCGATGGAGCGGCGAGAACGCCCCGGGAAAACGATAACAAAAAACCGCTGTAAACCATCAAAAAACGGCTTACAGCGGTCGTTTTTGGCACCCCCGGCTGGGTTCGAACCAGTGGCCTGTCGCTTAGGAGGCGACCGCTCTATCCAACTGAGCTACGGGGGCTTATACAGAAAATATTCACTTTTACAGGGCTCCAGGATTCGAACGATTCGATTTTTAGGAGGCGTTCGCTCTATCCTACTGAGCTACCAGGGCATATGGAGGGAAGACAGCTTTTTTATTTTACCCGTTTTTCCCCGGCCTGTCAATCCTAAATCCGGAGAGGACGTGCCCCCTTGCGAATTTTCTATTCTATCAGGAGGCAGGCGGCATAGGGGCGGGCCCGCGTGTCTGCCCTTACAGGCTGCTATGCTCCGAGGGGGGCACGCCCTCCGGAGGCTTCCCTCTGGACTTTTTTCCCTCCCCGCGCTATAATGGGACTATCCTACATGAGGATGGTGAACACCATGAACCCTGAGAAACGTGAGAACCCGCTTACCCGCTGGCTGCTGATCGCCACCATCGCCCTTTTGGCCCTGGTGCTGGGCCTCCAGCTCTGGCAGATGTTCGGCCCAGACGATGCCCCGCCCAGCGGCCCCCCCGCCCAGGAAGCCAGCCCCCCGGCCAGCTCCTCCCAGCCCTCCGGTTCCCCTGCCTCCGGCGTCTCCCCCGGCAAGGCCGCCATGATCGAGGACGTGCAGGCCCTCAATCCCAGCCTGCCCTTTGAGGACTTGGCCGCCCTCTCCGCCGAGGAGCTGGAACAGCTCTGGGAAACTGGCGCGCCGGGCCTGCCCATCGGCATCTCCGCCGCCGCGCAGGCCGCCGAGGAATACGCCGGGACCCTGGCGGTGGACTCCGTCACCAGCGAGACGGACCCGGAACTGGACGAGGCCCCCCCTCACTACGAGGTGGAGCTCCACCACCCCACCCTGGGGGACTTTGAATATCAGATCGACGCCTACAGCGGACAGGTGCTGGAAGGCGCGCCTGACATCCTGAAAAGCGTCCAGGCGTCAGGCGGGCCCCAGGAGGCCCCCGGGACCCCCGGCGGGCAGGCCGCCCCCGCAACGCAGTCCCCCGCCCCCGGAACGCCAGCGCCCGGGGCCCAGGCCCCAGCCTCTAACACTCCCGCTCCATCCCCCGCCGCCTCCGGCGAGGAGGCCGCCAAAAACGCCGCCTTTGCCCACGCCGGGGCCTCCGCCGCCGACGCCTCCAGCCTCCGCTGCAAGCTGGAATGGGACGACGGCCAGCAGGTTTACGACATCGATTTCTGGGTGGGGGACACGGAATACAACTATAAGATCGACGCATCCACCTACGCCGTGCTGGAGGCGGAGCAGGAGCGGCAGGGACGCCCCGCCGGGTCCCAGGCGGCCGGAGCCTTCATCGGCGAGGAGGCCGCGAAGCGCGCCGCCCTGGACCACGCGGGAGTCTCTGCCAGCGGCTCCGGTTTCCTCAAATGCGAGCTGGACGAGGACGACGGGCTCTGGGTCTATGAGATTGAGTTCCGGGCGGAAGGCGTGAAGTACGATTACGAGATCGACGCATCCTCCGGCGCGGTGCGGAAGGCGGAGCAGGAACACTGAGCCCAGATTGAAAAAGAACTGTAAACATTTGGGGCAGCTGTTGCGTTTCCGGAAAAAATCCGCTATACTAGGCCCTGTAGTCCACAACATCAGAGCCTGTCCGCAGGTTCAAAATATGAAAGGGGAACAACAACCATGGCGTTTAACTTTGATGAACTGACCCGCAAGGCCAAAGACGTCGCCAACAAGGCCGCCGACCGGACTAAGGACGCGGCGGAACTGGTCAAGCTCAACGTGGCCATTGCCGGGGAGCAGAAGGAAATCGACAAGAATTACCGCGCCATCGGCGAATGGTTCGTCGGCGAATACGAGGGCGAAATCCCCGACGCCGTGCGGGAGGCCGTGGAAGCCGTCAACGCCAGCAAGGCCAAAATTGCCGAGCTGGAGGCCAGCAAGCCCGTGAAGGAAGAGCCCGCCGGGGCCCCGGAAGAGGTCCCCGCCGGGAAGAAGTGCCCCATCTGCGGCGCGGAGTCCGACAGCAAGTTCTGCCCCCAGTGCGGCGCGCCCATGGGCGAGTAAGCCGCAGCCCCGCAGAATATGAAAGAGCCAAGGCCTATGGGGCCTTGGCTCTTTTTTCCGGCCCTTCCCTCCGGGCCAGCCGCTCAGCAGCACCGCCAGGTGGGCCAGGGTGGCGCTGCCGTTTTGGAAGAGCTCCTCCCGGAAACGGAGGCGGGTCGCCTGATTGTGGGTAAGGGCCTGGACCCCGTGCACCAGCAGGCGGATGAGCTCCGCCTTGTCCCCGGTTCCCTCCCGGCAGCTCATCACCGCCATCAAGCGGAAGATGCTGTAACAGCTGCACAGGCTGGCATACCCCCGCCAGAGGTGGTCCGGCGAAGAACAAAAGGGCATGTTCATCAGGAACATCTGCGCCACCATCAGGTTCTCCATGAAATAAGCCCGGTCCCCAAAGGCGGCCTCATAGCGCTCCGCCGCCTCTTGGTAGGGCGCCAGGGGAATGGTGAGCTGGATGTTCCCCTCCGCATCCTGCTTCTTGGCCACGCCCAGCCAGCGGTCCGCCTCCTCTTCAGGGTGATTTCCTTGGCGGCCTTGCCCTCGGCCTCGGCCAGGCTGACCGTGGCGGTGTGCTCATCGCCCGCCGCGCCCGTGAGGGCGGCAATGGCCGTCTTGGAGGTATAGGAGCTCTTGGCGGGGGCGATATCGATGACATTGACGCCCTCGATTTTTCCCACGGAGGTGGCGGCGGAACCGCCCTCGGCAGCCAGGGAGCCGTCCAGCAGCTTAATCCCGTTGAAGTTGTCGGAGTCCGCGATACGGTTAATTTCATCCTTCAGCTGGTTGACTTCCCTCTGGAGGCTGAACCGGTCCACGGGATCGTCGTAGGTGCCGTTGGCAGACTGGGTGGCCAGGTAGTCCATGCGGTTGAGCATGTCCTGGATCTCCTGCATGGCGCCCTCGGCGGTCTTCACCAGGGAGATGCCGTCCTTGACGTTTTTCTGGGCGGCGTTCAGGCCCGTGATCTGGGCGCGCATCTTCTCGGAAATAGCCAGGCCAGCGGCGGCGTCGCCAGCGCGGTCAATTTTATAACCGGAAGACAGCGTCTCCAGGTTCTTCGCCAGGGCGGAGGTGTTCGTGTTGTAGTTGCGGCAGGCATTTATAGCTATAATATCGTGCTAAATACGCATGACAAATCTCCTTATATCAATTCGGGACGCGATCCTTGCCTCCGGCCGCGCGGACCGGGTGAAACCCAGGGGAAACGCTCCGGCTCCGCTGGCGCGGAAGCCGTCCGCTACGCTTATCGGCAGCTTTGGGGCAAATTAAGGGGGAGGGGAAAAATTTTTCGGAGATTCTGCATTGGCAGATTGCATACCGGGGCGTGCCTGGGTACCATTTTAATGTGCCTCAAGCCACATCCAATGACGTCTTCTTCGTTGACAAGCGCCTTTTTCACTGATATACTGGCCACATTAGACCTCAAAATTGGATAAAGGCGCGGTTTCTATGGGGAAGTTTGCAATTAAAATGGTGAAAACTGGCATCAAGTTTGATCTCAAGACCAGCAACGGCGAGGTTATCGCCACTTCGGAAATCTATACCTCCCGTTCCGCCTGCCTGAACGGTATCGAGAGCGTGCGGAAAAACGCACCGGAGGCAGAGGCCGTGGATGTGGAATGAGCCCTGATGAAACGGGACGGTGGCTGGAGGCCATCGTCCCGTTTTCCGGAAAGGCGAACTTGCCAATCTACGGCATTTTAGAATATAATGCCCCATAGTTTCGGGAATTTTGCAATTCGAAGGAGGCCGCTTATGGGACCTGTGTTTTATACCGTTCAAACTATCAATGGCGATTACGCCTATCTGAGCAGTGACACCGGCGTGGAACAGCAAACGGCTATAAAATTTGGGACGAGGAAAAGGACATCACGCGGCGGACCCTGGTAGAGCTCTATTTCGAAGAAACGGGGGAACGGCTCCCCTGGGACGAATGGAAGCAGCCGCTTTTTGACGAAGGAACCCGCGAGAAAATTGCCCTTTATGCGGAGCGCAGTGGCGTACCGCTGGAACTAGTCAATACTATGATACTGGGAACCACTATGCACAAATACTATTCCAATACCAAGGGGCTGCGGGAAAAGCTGGCCAAAGCGGTGTCGCAGCAGTGGCTCCAAACGGAGGCGCTCCGCCAGCCAGGGGAAAGGTAAATCCGATGGAACTCAAGAGCGTAAAACTATATAACGTCAGCTCTTACGCGGGAGAGGCGGCGTTTGATCTCTCAACTGATGGCGGCAGGACGATTATCCTCATCGGTGGAAGCAACGGAGCGGGAAAAACCTCCCTGTTTACTGCCATCAAGCTGGCTCTATACGGGCCGCTCTGCTTCCGGTACCAGGGAAAAAATGCCCAGTATTCCGCCAGGCTCAAAGAGCTGATGAACCACGACGCCTTCACGGAACCCGAAGTCAGGACCTATGTAGAAGCCGAGGTAATGCTTCCAGTGGGTCAAAGCGGCTCCGTCTATACGGTTCACCGGGAATGGATTTACACCGGGCAGCGGATACGGGAGACTTACTGGGTCCGGGACGCATCCGGGCTGCTCTCCCCCCGGGACAAGGACTATTTCCAGAACTATCTCTTTACTGTCATCCCCCCCAACCTGTTTGAGTTCTTCTTCTTTGATGGAGAGGAAATTTCCAACTTTTTCTCGGACGCCTCCTACAATGCCTATATCAAAAACGCGGTGCTGACCCTGTGCGGGTATGATACCTTCGGCCTGATCAAAAAGTTCTGCGACACCTATGTGGGGGGCGACTCCTCCGATGCGGAATACCGCCGCCTGTTGGGAGACCTCCGGGGGAAGGAGGGGGAACTGGAAAAACTGGAGTCCGGCATCGCGGCGGCGGAAACTGCCCTGGAGGAACGGAAGGAGAAAAAGGCCGCCGCCCTGGACGAAAAAGAGAGCTTAGAAGCCCAGTTCAAAGCCTCAGGGGGGCTCCGCAAGGATGAACGGGATATACTTCACAATCAATTGCGGAGATATGACCAGGAAAAAGAGGAGTGCGCCAAGCAAATCCGGACCTACACGGAGGGTCTCATGCCGTTCTATATCGCCTATAGCCTGTCCCGGGAGCTCCAAGAACAGCTCTCCCGGGAAGAACAGATGCGGCAATACCTCGCCTCCACCCGCCAGCTCTCGGAAGCAATGTTGGAGGAGGCGGTTTCCAGGTCGGGCTTCGTCCCCGCCGACCAGGCCGGGCCGCTGTCCCGGCATTTGTACGAGAGTATCTCCTCCGCGCTCCGTCCAGAGGGGGCCCCGGAAGAATTCACCTTCCTCCACGATCTGTCCGGCGAACAGCGGGACCAGGTTTCCTCCACCCTAACGGAGCTGTCCCGCTTCAATCCCAGAAAGATCATCCAGGCCATCGGCTCCAAAAAAAAGCGGCGGCGGCCTCTGAACAGGTGCAGCGCAAATTGCGGGAGGCCCTCCCCAGCATCGACGCCGACACGTTCTTGGAGCGGTTCAGCCAGCTGTCCGCCTCCATCGCGGCCTATAGCAAGTCTATTTCCGAGGTCCAGGAGCAACTGGACCGATACAACGCGGAGAAACTGTCCCTGCAAAAGGCTGCCGAGGCCCTGCGCGGCCGGATCCGGGCCGAGGAAAAAAACCAGACCGCTTACCTCTACACCGCCCGCGTCAGCGCCATGATGGGCAATTTGATATCCGACATCGCGAAGGAGAAGTTCCGGCAGATTGAGGAACTGGCCTTGCGGATGTTCCACGACATCACTCACAAAGATAACTTCATCGACCTGCTGGAGCTGGACAGCTCTTTCAACTTGTTCATGTACAAAAAGCAGGACTACACCATTGAGGAACTGTACGCCCTGGCGGAGCACGTTGGCATGAACGAGCTCCACACACGCCTGGGAAACGTTGGCATGGGCATTTTAATGGATTGGTTCGGCGCCGCGACTCCCCGTATCCTGCGGAAGAACATGAAGCACTATCTCTCTTTCCAAAACGAACTTGCCCCGCCGGGAGAGGTGCTCCATCTCTATAAAAACGTGGAGCTCTCCCAGCTTTCCAAAGGCGAGCGGCAGGTATTCCTCCTGTCCTTATATTGGGCGATTATCAAAAGCTCCGGGCAAACCATTCCTTTTATTATCGACACTCCCTTTGCCAGAATTGACACAGAACACCGGGAGCAGCTGACCCGGCGTTTCTTCCCCACCATTAGCCGGCAGGTGATCATTCTGTCTACAGACGAGGAAGTGGTGGGCAGCTACCGGGACATGATCCGGGACCATACCGCCCACGAGTACCTGCTTTCCAGTGAAGAGGCCACCGGACACACGACGGTACGCCCGGGATATTTTACGTAAGGAGGGACAAGCGTGATATTTAAGCTGAAAACTTCCGCAAAAACGGCGGAGATTTTTGAAGAGATTGGACGCCGCACATACCTAAAACCCTACACGCTGGTCAAGCACGCCATCGCCTGGTCCCTAAGGGATGGCGCTCCCGTTGATGATTACCGCTCCGACGCTAACGGGCTCGAATTGAACCGCCAGACCATCACCGGTGAGCACGACGCCTATTTTAAGGCGCTTGTAGAGCAGGCCGCGGGACGGCGGCTCTCGGAGCCCGAATATTTTCCCAAGTACTTAAAACCCACATTGACCAGGGCGCACTGATTCTAGAGTCCAAGTTTAAGCACGCCGGAAATCTGGACCGCTACATTCTGGAGTCTTTAGGCGTAGGAGATACCGTATGATTTACCTGGATAACAGCGCCACCACCGCCATCGACCCGGAGGTCATGGAGGCCATGCTGCCCTATTTAACCGCTGAGTATGGGAACCCCTCCAGCAAGTATTACCCCTTGGCCACTGGGGCGCAGCGCGCCATTGAGGAGAGCAGGGAAAAAGTGGCCGCGCTGATACAGGCCAAGCCTGAGGAGATCATCTTTACCTGCGGCTCTACAGAAAGCAGCAATTTAATCATCAAGGGGATCGCCGATTACCGGAAATACTACGAAAAGCGGGGCAATCACCTCATCACCTCAAAGGCGGAGCATCACGCGACGCTGAACACCTGCCGCTATTTGAACGGTGAGATTTACTCCAATCACGACGCCACCTTTTCTTTGAGCGGCCACAGCCCCGTAGTGGACCGCGGCTTCCAGGTGACGTTTCTGGACGTGGATCCCCTGGGCAGGGTTCTGCCTGAGGTATTGGAACAGGCAATCCGGCCGGAGACGACCCTCGTCACCCTGATGTGGGCAAACAATGAAATCGGAACCATCAATGACATCCCCGCTCTCTGCGCCGCCGCCCATCGGCACGGCGTGCCCTTCCACACGGACGCTACCCAGGTCTCCGGGAAACTGCCCATCAGCGTAAAGGACACGCCGGTGGACTTCATGTCCCTGTCGGCCCACAAATTTCACGGCCCCAAAGGGGTAGGAGCTGCCTATCTCCGTAGTGACGAGTACGGCCTGCCGCCCATCACCGCCCTTCTGCACGGCGGGGAGCAGGAATCCGGAATCCGTGCCGGTACCTTGGCAGTACACAACATCGTGGGCTTTGGAAAAGCGGCGGAACTGGCCCTGGCCCGGCAGGATACCCGGTTGGAACGCCTCTCGCAGCTGGACGCCGCTGCCCGGGCCCTATTTGCCGGGGACCCTCGGTTGGAGCTGCTAGGGGATGGGAGCGCCCATATCCCCGGCCTGCTCAGCGTGATCGTCCACAGCAGCACCTTCGACAATGAACGCTTCATCCAAAAAACCAGCGGTCAATACGCCTTTTCTTCCGGGTCCGCCTGTACCGCTGGAGAGCCATCCCACGTGCTCCAGGCCATTGGCCGCTCCAGTGAAACCTCCCGCATACTCCGGATATCCCTGTCTGAGACATCCTCCATTGACGACCTTAAAGGGCTCGTCGAGCTTCTAAAGCACGCTTAAACGCGGGCTCCCGGCAAGGACGCTCCGCGCTTTCCTCCCCTGACGCATCAGGCCGCGGCTTCTTGTCCCTCCATGGGCAAAGAGCCGCGGCCTTTCCGCGCACCTATTCAAACCAGCTCTTCACATGACCGGACACAAACGCGATGGCGGGGCCCAGGCAAAACCCGGTAATCAGCGTCGTCAGCCCCACGGCGGACCCCATCAGGAACCCGGCGGACAACAGGGAAACATCCCACAGCATCCGGACCGCCCGGGGACTCAGCTTCCCAGTACGCGCCGCGATGAGCTGCGGAACCGCGTCATAAGGCGCGACGCCCATATCCACCACCATGTAAAAAGAAACGGCCAGCAGAAAGCACACCATGCTCACCGCGAACAGGAGCACCCTCTCCGTCAGGGAGAAACCTCCCGGCGGCGTCCACTGGGCGAACTGTCCCATGAAGTACTCCGCCACGTAACCAATGCCCACCATGTTGCCAACGGTCCCAATGCCGATGCGGGAAAGGTCCAGCCGGATGACGGGGAGGAAGAGCAGCAGGTTGAACGCCAGCTGGCAGGTTCCAAAGGACATGCCCGTCCAGGCGGAAATACCCAGGGAGAAGGTGGAACCGGGGTCTGTCCCGAAGCCTACGGTTTTAAATACCGCAACGCAGAATCCAATCACGATTAAACTGGCCGCCAGAACCGTCAGCCTGCGTCCCGCCCGGGGCCGCGCACAGCTGGCGGCAAAGATTGTAAGGTTCATCTCGATGCCTCTTTTCGGTTTTTGAACAAGATATCCTGGAATGACGGCAGCATTATACGACGGGGCGGCGGGGCTGTCAATTTCAAAAACAACGGTTTCAAGCGCCATGAGGCGCGGGAATTCCAGCGAATTGCCAGTGCCTCCTCCGGCTGCTCCATCCGTCCCCGCCGGGCTGGGCCCAGTCCGGCAATTTCCAAACATCCCCATGGGCAAGGCGGCATAAGCCGGAAAAAACAGCGGATACTAGCTTTTGCCAGAGTGACATACCAACCATCACTTTTCAAAGGAGTTTTCGATATGAAAGCAACTGGAATCGTGCGGCGGATCGACGACCTTGGCCGGGTGGTTATCCCCAAGGAAATCCGCCGCACCATGCGCATCCGGGAGGGCGACCCCCTGGAGATTTACACCAGCCGGGACGGCGAGGTGATCTTCAAAAAATACTCCCTGCTGGGCGGCGTGGAGGACTTCGCCGGGCAGCTCTGCGAGACCATGAGCCGCTCCACTGGCTGCATCTGCGCCGTAACGGACCGGGACACGGTGATCTCCGTGGCCGGGGGCGGCAAGCGGGAGCTGCTGGGCAAGCGCATCACCTCCGAACTGGAACAGGTCATGGAGAGCCGCCGTATCTACCAGTACAGCGGCGACGGGAGCCCCATTCCCGTCTGCGACGGCTCGGACAAGCTGGTGACCAATGTGGCCGCCCCTATCCTCTCCGAGGGGGACCTGCTGGGCATGGTCCTCTTTGTGGGGTCCACCCCCGGTGTGGCCACCGGAGACGCGGAATACAAGCTGGCCCAGACCATCGCCGCCTTTTTGGGGCGGCATATGGAGAGCTGAAACCGAGGCAAAACCCCTGGCCGTGGCCAGGGGTTTTGATCTTTTCTGCAAAACGCGCAGTCAGACAACCTAATATTTATTTGTAAAAGAAAGACATCCTACAACATCACGGAAATATGATCTCTCGGAGCAGGAAATCTTGTGGGTTTTGTCATTGACTTTTCCCGGCCCAGCGTGTAGACTTCCATACAACAACGAAATATGGTAAACGGCGTTAATGGAGAAAAGTACCGGAGGGCGTTCCGCCCCAGTGAGCGGGGGACAGTGGAAACCCCGCGCAAAGAACCCCCGGGAAGAACACTCCGGAGCCCCAAACCGAACCCGGGGAGAACCTCCCCCGGCAGTAAGGGCGGCGAGTTGTGATCGTTACCTCACACGGGCTTGTTGGAGCCTTGAAGGTGACC
>CAOKLO010000063.1 GCA_948469375.1 uncultured bacterium
GCAGACTTTGGAAAAATTGTGAACGCAAACTTTATATTTCTGCTCAAATTCTCACATTTGCCCTCATTGCCATCCTCATTAGAAGATTTTAAACAGGCTCTAAGGAGAAGCCGCTGGGCAGCAGGAAGGTCTTGCCTGCGTACACGTCGTAGGGATTGGAGAAAGAAGCGATGACCACATAATACAGCGGATAGGCCACGATGAGCAGCACCACGGCGCAGATGGCCACCATTATAATATCGCTGGTGCGGTCGGACATCCCTTTTGCTTGCTTGTTCATGAGCCCACCCTCCTTAGACAAATTCCACGTCCGAGGCCTTGGACGCAATCTTGTTGACCACCAACAGCAGGATGATATTCACCGCAGTATTGAACAGGCCAACAGCGGTTGAGTAGCTGTACTTGGCCTGCTCGATGCCCTGCTGGTACACGTACACGGCGATGACGTCGGAGGTGGCCTTGTTCAAATCGGTCTGAAGCAGCCATACCTTTTCAAAGCCCACGTTCATCAGTCCGCCCGCCGCCATGATGAGGTTCAAGATGGCCATGGGCAGCAGCTCTGGGATGTCGATATTCAGGATGCGCTGAAACACGGAGGCGCCGTCCACCTTGGCGGCCTCGTACAGGCCTGGGTCCACGTTGGCCAGGGTGGCCAAGTAGATAATGCAGCCCCAGCCTGTGTCCTGCCAGATGCCGGAGGCGATATAGATGGTGCGGAAGGCAGTGGACTGGGTGAGGAAATCAATCTGGGTGCCCAGCAGCAGGTTCAGCAGACCGCCGGTGGGGCTGAGGAAGATGCGGATCATACCACAAATAATCATCGTGGAGATGAAATGGGGGGCATACAGAACGGTCTGCATCACCCGCTTGAACCTGGCAAAACGCAGCTGGTTGATGATGAGGGACAAAATGATGGGGATTGGGAAGCTCCACAGCAGACTAAACAGGCTGATGAGCACCGTATTCTTGATCATTCGGAAACAGGTGGGGGCGTTGAAGAACCGCTGGAACCATTTCAGGCCCACCCACTGGCTCTCCACAAAGCCCAGGTTGGGGTCAAAGTCCCGGAACGCGATCTGGATGCCGTACATAGGGATGTATTTATACACCACCGTCAGCACCACAGGAACCAGCAGCAGCGCGTACAGCTGCCAATTGTCCAGAAGTCTTTGGCCAAGCGGCCTCCCCTGCCGCTTGGCCGGAACAGCCATGGCTGTTCCGGCTTGATTCTCTTGTTTTACGCTCATTCGACTCACTCCCTTTGTTGTACTTGTTTGCTGTTGCGGTTTTGAGGTCTCTGTACAGCCACCTCCCGCGGCCTCTCAATTTCATCCGCCCTCCCTGTGCAATGTTTCACGTACAGAGGTTTCCGGGAAATCAGAAATAACGTTATTTCCCTTATGTGGGAAATAGTATCAAGACACACCTGGGCTGTCAAGATATTTTTATTCAAATACTGCAAAATCACCGAATTTTGTGGAGTATGCAACATTTCAAACTGTGAATTTTATGTTAATTTCACAAAAATATCGTTTCATGAAACAAACGTGAACTTTTTTCTTTACAGCCACCCTACAATCTGCTATGATTAGGTATATCCGCAGAAAGCAACTCAAAAAATGGTTTCGTTGTGAAACGCTTCACGCAAGGAGGAGTACCGATGAAAGGAAATATGCCCACCATGAAGGATGTGGCCCAGGAGGCCGGCGTGGCTTTGGGCACGGTATCCAAGGTATTCAATGGTCTGCCTGTGGGAGATAGCTACCGGATTAAAGTGGAAGAGGCCGCAAAGCGGCTGGGCTATCAGGTGAACCAGTACGCCCGGGGGCTGCGCTCGGGTAAAACCTTCACTGTAGCTCTCATTGTCCCGGGACTAGAGCACCCCTTCTTTGCCGCTTTGGCCCATCAGGTCTGCGCTGCCCTGGCCCAGCGGGATCACCGGATGCTGGTCTATGTCACGGCCTCCCGGCCCGACATTGAGCAGAGCTGCATCAATATGGTGCGCCAGAATAAGGTAGACGGCATCATCGGCCTGACCTATAACCCTCTGGAGCTGGACGAGGACCTGCCCTTTGTCAGCATCGACCGCCGCCTGGGGGCGGATATCCCCTGCGTATCGGCGGATAACTTCGGCGGTGGACGGATGGCAGCGGAAAAGCTGCTGGAGCTGGGCTGCACCCGACTTGCCTTCCTCCACACCGGCTCCGTCAATCCTAACGAGACAGACCAGCGGGGAGACGGCTTCGAGTGCGTCTGCCGCGCCCAGGGCATTTCCTGCGACGCCCTCCGCCTAAAGGACGGCGACGATCTGGAGCTGTTCCGGGAGTTTCTTCGCACCCACTTCAACAACGGAAGGTTGGATTTTGACGGCATTTTCTGCTCCACCGACCTGCTGGCCTGGCAGGTTCGGAATATGCTGGAAGGCTTGGGCCTCCGGGTGCCGGAGGATGTGCAGCTCATCGGCTTCGACGGCATCCGCCGTTTCGGCGGACAGGAGCTGTACGGCTCCACCATTGTCCAGCCCGTCCAGCGCATGGCTGAGACCGCCGTGGATATCCTGTTGGCCAAAGACCGCTCCACCGCTCCCGCCCTGGTGTGCCTCCCGGTGAGCTACGCCCCCGGCGGCACCACCAAAGAATGAGGGACGCCCTATGGCAAGCGAATACTTAAAGTGGAAATACCGGGACGAAAAGCCTGATGAAAAGCAGAAGCTCTCCCCCAAGGAGAAGCGCAAAAACTGGTGGCACTATCACAAATGGTATGTGGTCATCGGCGTGGCGCTGGTTGGAATCGGAATCAACCTGGTCTGCCACGCCCTGGGGGTAGGTCAGACCAAACCGGACTACCAGGTGGCCTATATAGGCGAGAACGCCCTGCCCGACGACACCGCCGCCGCCATTGAGAACACTTTCGCCGCCCTGGGCGAGGACCAGAACAGCGACGGACAGGTGGTGGTACAGCTCAACCAGTACCCCATGACCGGCTTAGATCCCACCATAGCCGCGGCCAGCCAGACCACCCTCATGGCCGGCCTGGTGGACTATGAGAGCTATTTCTTTTTGCTGGAGGACCCAGAGTGGTTTCAGATGAACTACCGCTCTCTGTCCCTGTTGGACGGTTCTCTGCCGGAGGAGGGCGACTATTCCGCCGAGGGGACGTATCTCCCCTGGACCGAATGTCCCGTCCTGGCCAGAGCGGAGCTGGGAGATTACTCCTACCCCCTCCTGGGCAAGACGGTGACGGGCAGCAGCGATGAGCTGGTCTCCACCCTCTACCTGGCCCGCCGGGGCTTCTGGCAGGAATCGGACGCCCTAAATTTCGAGGGCTGTAACGCGCTGTGGAACAGATTGACGGAAGGAGCGGTTTCATGAAAAAAACGGTCGCTATGATATTGGCCGGGGTCCTCTGCCTGGCCCTGACGGGCTGTACCTCTGCCCCGCCACCAGCGCAGGCGGCGGACGGCTCCCCCTGGGACGAAAATTGGGTCACCGTAGGCAACATGGTGGGTGTAAACGCCCCGGAGGGCATGGACTCTCGTGAGAACAACGAGGCCCTTGCCGCCAACGGGATGTATTACGCCACTTGGTCCATGGGCGAGAGCCAGCCCTATACCAACGAAGAGGGCGAGGATGCCGAGCTGTACGACACTCAAATCTACCTTCTGCTCCGTGGGTGCCAGTCCGCCAAAGATGCCGAAAACACCCTGAGTCAGTGGAAAGATATGGCCAACCGCAATTACGTCATCGACTCCACCACAGAGGAAACCCATAACGGCGTGGACTTCACCGTTATCACCTACACCTTCGAGCCTGAGTCCAACCCCTACGCCCGGGGGGCCTCTGCCTTCGGCGCGTACCGCAATTACGCCGTCAGCGTGGAGCTCATCTGTCAGCAGAATTTCAACGGGGACACCGGCCAGCTCTTGGGCCAGTTCCTGGACCACTGCCATTACGCCAAGCCATAAGGAGGGCTTATCATGGGAATGTTCTTCCCCGATAACCGGGAATACAACGAAAACGTCCGTCAGACTGGCTTCAACCGCTATAAACAGCTCCTGTCCGTCCGGTTTGGGCAGTGGTGGAAGGTGAACCTGCTGACCCTGGCGGGCTTCGTTCCCCTAACGGCTGGTATCGTCTATGCGATCGGTGTATCCAGCATCCTGGTGCTCTTCCCCTGCTCCATTTTGGGCGGGATGATTGCCGGGCCCTTCTTAGCCGGGCTGTATGACGCCGTCCTTCGGGGACTCCGCGACGACCCCAAGCCCTGGTGGGACTGCTGGAAGCGTTCCTGAAAGCAGAACTGGAAGGGCAGCATGCTTTTGGGCGGCGTGCTGGGGGCACTGCTGGGAATCTACGCCTTCATGGGAATGCTGTTCTGGTGGGCGCAGGTCTCCCCCTCCTTGGGCACAGTAGCTCTATACCTGTTTGGCCTGCTGTTGATTTTGGTGGTGAGCTCCCTGCTCTGGCCTCAAGTCGTGCTGTTTGAGCAAACGCCAGCCGTCCGCCTGCGCAACACTGTTTTGTTCCTGGTCAAGCACTTCTGGCGGGTGATGGGGGTGGGGCTACTCCAGCTGGCTTACATTGCCGTTCTGATTCTGTTCGCACCGTGGACGGCGCTCCTGCTGCCTGTCACCGGACTGTGGTATATCGTGTTTTTATCCCAACTGTCGATTTATGAGCAGATGAACGAGGACCTTCATATTGAGGAGTTATTCGACAAAACATATAAAACAGCCTGCTAACCGGCGCGGCAATCCTTCAGAAACTTTCTTCAGATTAAGCAGCGCAGCACAACGGCCGGGAATCGTAATTCCCGGCCGTTGTGCTGCTTTCCTGCAGTTCTCATGGTGTTAACGGGTAAAAACGCAGAATGTGCAGATAGAATAAAAATTTTGATTACCGCGGGGCCTTGGCATTGGTCTTGGCAGTGTTCAGCAGAGTGCACAGCTGATCTGCTTTGGAGATGGCCTCCAGCGCCCGCTGGTCCTTCAAAGCAATTCTGCCCCGGGTCACCTCCAAGGTGGTGATGCGCACCTTTTTCCCATCCAGGAGAAACTCGCAGCTTACCCGGGATGTGCTTGTACCGAATTTGCCGTTGTTGGTGTGCACATTGGTCACCTTCGTCAGATCTATGAACTGGAGCTCCGTAGGATTGAGGCGGTAAATCACACCCATCCTGCCGCCCTGATCAATGTAGTACACTGCATTGTTGGCCTCAAATTTGTACTGGTAAGTAAAGCCCTGCGCCTTAAAATCCGCCTCCATTGCGGCAGCCATCTTTTTCATCTTGCTTTCCAGGAACATGGGGATGGCAACGGCAATGCCAAACGCAAGAACAAGGGCAATTACGCCGTAGGTTTGGTTCCCCGTAAACACAGTGAACGCCACCACCGCACAAACTGCGGCCACCACTGCCGGGATTCCGGCCCAGATGGCAAGATAAGAAGCGTTTACTTTTTTCATGGTTGATTTTCTCCTCTCATAACGGCAATTTATATCTCAAGTCCCATAAATGAGACGATTTTCCCATGCAAAAATACTTATATATAACATTGTGTTCCCACGCCAACCCATGGGGACACGCAATTCATCCAGAGCCTTCCGCGGTACGCAACGGCCAAGACTCGCTTATCTGCCCCATACTGATTTTGTCCATGTAACCTTTTTTTGCATATACTGCCCCAAGGGGGTGGGTACAATGAGATGCTGCAGCGGCTCGCAGGGGCAGGGCGGAGACCTGATCGCTGCCGCAGCGGCGCTGTCTGTGGTCATGGCCCAGGGTAAGACAGCTGAGGAACTGGAGCTGCTGGCTGCTCTGTTTGAGATTATCGGCGATAACTTGGGACTGCTGGCTTTGAAAGCGCCCAGCGAGGACAACTGCCGCCGCCAGGAAGAAAACCGGGACCGCCGTTCCTGAACAGTGGTCCCGGCCCCTTTCTATGCATTCTTTTCCCGGTCCCGTTGAATCAGCAGCCTCAACGCCTCCACGCCTCCCCGGACAGCGGCGTCCACGTCCTCGTCCCGGATTTGGTCCAGCCCGGCGGCGTTGCGTTCCTGATTCCAGATGACGTGGAACACCGCGCCGCACCGCAGGCCGCGGGAGGCGGCCACGGTAAACAGTGCTGCGCTCTCCATCTCAGAGGCCAGCACGCCCAGCCGCTTCCAGGCCTCCCACTTGCTTTGCAGCTCGTAGGATACGGGCATACGCTCCGGCGAATGCTGGCCGTAGAAGGAGTCCTTGCACTGCACCACTCCAGCGTGCCAGCGCCTCTTTCCCGCCCTTGCCGCATCCACCAGAGCGCTGAGCACCTCGTAATCTGCCACTGCGGGGAATTCGATAGGGGCATACTCCCGGCTGGTGCCCTCCATACGGATGGCTCCGGTGGCGATGACCATGTCGCCGCTGGATACGTCCAGCCGGATACCGCCGCAGGTGCCCACCCGAATAAAGGTATCCGCGCCCAGGTTGGCCAGCTCCTCCATGGCAATGGAGGCGGACGGCCCGCCGATGCCGGTGGAGGTGACGCTCACCCGCTCCCCCAGCAGCGTGCCCGTGTAGGTGACATATTCCCGGTTGGTCATCACGTGGACGGGATCGTCGAAGTACCGGGCGATCTTCTCGCACCGCCCCGGGTCGCCGGGGAGCAGGCAGTACCGCCCCACGTCGCCCTGCTTGCAGTTGATATGGAATTGCCGTTCAGACCCGATCATGGCCGCACCTCATTTCTTTCGATCTGCCTCCATGATAGCACAGTTTTTCCCCCAGCGCAAGAAGAACCCGTCCGCCCTACCACGCGTCGGCCGCCCCGTCCAGCAGCGGGGTCTCTCCCCAGGCGATGGGCTCCGCGCCCCGGACCAAGGGGCCATGGTACTCGTAGACGCAGTAAGAGGTCTCCATCCAGGTCCACGCACCCTGGACCGCCTTCCGGCCCTGATAGGCGCCCACCGTCTCGCCGGGGCCCAGACACCACAGCCCGCCTACCACGGTGCCGAACAGCATGGCGCTGGCCAGGCACAGCCCGGACAGGACCACCACGGCCTTTCCCGCCGCCTTGTGCCGCTCCGGGAGCCAGCGCCTGCCGTAGACCACCGTCAGCGTCCCGGTGGTCAGGCCCACCACCCACAACGCCGCGCTCATGGCCTCCTGGATCCAGGTCCGCCAGGCCAGACCGTATTGGTCCAGCGCCCACGCCCCGCCCAGCAGCACCGCCGCCAGTCCCAGCAGGACAAAAAACAGGGCGAACAGCCCTCGCCGCCGCCGGGGCTCCAGCTTATCCAGGGTGGCCACGCACACCGCCGCCAGCACCAGCAGCGGGAGCGCCAGGAACACCACCAGGACCTGGGACCCCGACGGGGCCCAGAAGCCCCCGCCCTCCGTCACCTCGGGCACCCCCTCCGGCCACTGGGCGCCCGAGGTGAGGATCAGGCCGTCCGCCCCGTCCCGGGCGGTGACATACCACCGTTCCCCTGCCTGCGGGGCCTTCTGGATGGTGAGCCGGGCCAGCTCCCCCTCCTCGATATTATTCACGGGCTTGTCGTACACATACACCGTCACCGGGTACCCCCCCGTCTCGAAGCCGAAGCTCTCCCCCCGGCGCAGGGGGCTGCTGTCGGCGTTCTGGGCCCCCCCGTTCCCGCTCTGGTACTCCACCGCCACCGTCACGATCGGCGTGTCCGCGTCATTGACGAACACCAGGTCGGCCTGCGCCCCGTTTTCCTGTCCACAGCCGGACAGGGCGCAGAACATACCCAGGATCGTCAGGCAAAGGGCTGCCATTCGTTTCATTTTTACGTTCTCCTTTCCAAATTTGGCCGCGAAAAGGCCGCCCCATGGCCGGGGCGGCCACGCGGTGGATTTTTTGTTCTGTTGTCGGATTTATGCGGCGTCCTCCTTTGAAGCGTGTCGCATCAGCGCAAGGACGTTCAGCGCCAGCGTCACCACCAGCAGCACCCCGGCGCACATCGCCACCGCGTCCGCTGTGTCCAGGAACGCGGAGACATCCTCAATAGCCGCCAAATGAGCCTGATAATGTAATTCCAGGCAAAGCGAGGCAGAACAGGCGGCAAAACTCCCCGCGCTGTACAGCGGTCCGCGGCCCTTTCTCTGCCGAAGCGCCGTTACGCCCAGTCCCCATGCGGCCAGTCCCAGAAATAGCGCTCCCGCGTTCATCCAACCTGCTCCTGCCATATTAATTGCCTCCTTTTTCTATATCGTCGGTTGGAACATACTCCAAAATATCCCCCGGCTGGCAGTCCAGCGCCTTGCAGATGGCTTCCAAGGTGGAAAAACGCACTGCCTTGGCCTTGTTGTTTTTCAAAATGGATAGATTCGCCATGGTTACATCCACCCTCTGGGACAGCTCTCCCAGAGACATCTTCCGCTTTGCCATCATCACATCCAGATTCACAATAATTCCCATGGTCCGCCCTCTATATGGTCAAATCATTTTCCGCTTTCAACTCAGCGGCCTGCCGGAATAAAGAGGCCATGACCATAAACAGAAGGCCACCCATGAAAAAAATAGGGACAAACAGGGCGTTGTATGTGAACAAAGGGGCAATATTTCCATAATAGGCCACGCTCCAAACCAAGCGGGCCAGCGCCGCGCCGGAAATCACAAAGCAGCACACCGATGCCCATTTCAAATTGGCCGCATTATCCAGTGTAAAGGGATCCCCCTTTAATATCGTTTGCAAAACACGCTTCCCCTGCCAGAGGATAGCAGCAGTGCAGATACCGCAAACCCAAAGAAACAGGGCAAGCACAGCGGTCAGCTCAGACGCCCAGATGCCGACCCAGGATAAACAAAACATCATTGTAAATGGAAAATATCCCTGCGGTGTGTTTTCCAGCCCAAACAGATAGGACAGGCCCTCTGTCCCCCAATCCACCAGCTCCGCCACAGATATCGTTCCATACATGCACGCCGCCATCGGAACCAGAAACAACGCCAAAATATTGCATATAAACGTGATAATGACCAGTACACGCAGCACTCGGGCCAGCTTTTGCACGGAAGTTTGTTCCATTTTGACCACCTCTTGCAGACGAGCATACCACCGTTTATATCGTTTGTCAAGCACTTTTTATTGTTTTTCGATAAATACTACAAAACAACCACCCCTGCTCAAAACAGAGCAGGGGCCAAAATTTTATCCTTTACTTTTCCCGGTCTCAAGCGTCCCAGGGGTCAAAATCATACACTCCGGGCTCGGCAGGAAGTGCCTGGAACGGAGGTGCTTTCGGTTTTGGCTTGAATATCGCCGCTATTGCTTTGCGATCCAGGATGGGCGCCACAACAGCCGCCATCAGCAGCACGATCACGGCGGCGGTCTCTGCCGTGTCATTCTCCGGCAAAAGGCTGAGAATTTGATCGATGCTGTTGAACACCACATGCCCCAGAATAGACGGCCAGATCGAGCCTGCCCGCAAATCCATAAGTCCAAACAGCGCACCCAGCACAAAGGCATAGCCAAACCAAACCGCATTTCCGTGGCACGCCCCAAAAATTGCGGCGGACAGCAGCACAGCCAGCCAATTGGACATGACGTTGCTGAGCCGGGTCATAATAAGGCCTCGAAAAATAATCTCCTCCACTACCGGAGCCGCCACCGCCACCGCCATGATTCCCACCATACCACCAGAAATGATGCCGGAAGACGCCTCATTATACTCTTCCAGCCATGACTTAGGCAAAAAAATCAGCACAACGCTTACCAGCAGATATAGCCCGGGAGCCAAAGCCGCGCCCTCCCACAGCGTGGGAGTATCCACCGGCCGCAACCACAGCGCCTCGCTGAATCTTTTCCGTCGAATGAGATAAAAGGTCAACACGATAACCAGAGTAAGCAGATTGGCGATCAGAGAATACGTCATGGCCTCTTCATTCAGCAGCGCGGCCATCTCGTTCCCGTCCAGCGGTCCGCCCCCCACCACCGTCTGAATAGCGGAGGCAATGAGCACCGGCAGCATCACCAGCACCTGCACTCCCAAAAACAGTAGCACGTAGCACGCGGCCTTCAGCAGAGCCAGCAGCACCTGGGCTACCCGCTCACCAAAATCCGGTTTCACAGCTCAATTCCTCCCAGCACCTTGCCCAGGGAATCGTGAATCACCAAATCCGCCTGCCCATCGTAAGGCGTGGCGTCCCGGTTGATGATCACCAGCTTATTTCCCCGGTAATAATTGATAAGCCCGGCGGCGGGATACACCACCAGCGACGTACCGCCTATGATAAGCACATCCGCCTGTGCAATGGCCCTCACGGCGCCCTCCACCGTGTCCTGGTCCAACCCCTCCTCATAGAGCACCACATCCGGCTTCACCAGCCCGCCGCACACAGGACAGCAAGGTACGCCTTCGTTCTCTACAACGAAATCCACGCCGTAAAAGGTCCGGCATTTGGTACAGTAGTTACGGTGGACCGAGCCGTGGAGCTCATACACCGTCCGGCTGCCCGCCATCTGGTGGAGGCCATCGATGTTCTGGGTAACTACCGCTTTGAGCTTACCCGCCCGCTCCAACTCCGCCAGCTTGAGGTGGGCGGCGTTGGGCTTGGCATCCAGGCAAAGCATTTTATCCCGATAAAACCGGTAAAAATCCTTGGTGCTCCGGGCAAAGTAGGTGTGACTCAAAATCGTCTCCGGCGGCTGGTCATATTTCTGATTGTACAGGCCGTCCACACTTCGAAAATCGGGAATTCCACTCTCGGTGGATACTCCTGCCCCACCAAAAAAGACAATATTGTCACTGTCCTGTATCCATTGCCGCAGCTGTTCCTGAGGAGTCATGGCCTCTCCCTCCTTTGAAGAGAATTATACCACATCTAATCCAAAAATGAAAGTGCCCCTTGCAGCGCAAGAGGCACTTTTCTCAATCCTTCATCAGCAAATACAAAACCGCCTTTTGGGCATGGAGACGGTTCTCCGCCTCCTCAAAAATCTCATCGGCGTGGGCCTCGAACACTTCGGCGCTGATCTCCTCTCCCTTGTGGGCGGGGAGGCAATGCTGGACCATACAGCCGGGATGGGTCAGCTTCATCAGCTTCTCATCCACGCAGTAGCCGGCAAAGGCCTTAGCGCGGACAGCCCGCTCCTCCTCCTGGCCCATGGAAGCCCACACGTCGGTAATCACCACATCGGCGTCCTTTACCGCCTCGGCAGGAGTCCGAACCAGCTCAAATTTGTTTGATTTCACCTTCCCGGCAAAGTCCAGCACCGCCGGATCGGGATCATATCCCTCCGGGCATGCTACAGACACATCCATGCCGCACTTCAGACCACCCACAATCAGGGAATTTGCCATATTATTGCCATCCCCGATGAAGGCCAGCTTCAGCCCCTCCAACCGGGTCATCCTCTCCCGGATAGTCATCAGGTCAGCCAGCACCTGGCAGGGGTGAGCAAAGTCGGTGAGGCCGTTGATCACGGGGATGGACGCCTTGCGGGCCAGCTCCTCCACCTCCGCCTGGGCGAAGGTGCGGATCATGATGCCGTCGCAGTACCGGGCCAGCACCCGGGCGGTGTCCTCCACCGGCTCTCCCCGACCGATCTGGCTCTCCTTGCCGGACAGGAACAGGGCGTGGCCGCCCAGCTGGTACATCCCCACCTCGAAGGACACCCGGGTGCGGGTGGAGTTTTTCTCGAAAATCATAGCCAGGGTCTTTCCCCGGAGATGGTCGTGGGCAATACCGTGCTTCTGGCTGAACTTCATCTGATCCGCCGTATCCAGAATCTCGTGGATATCCTCCCGGGTCAGGTCCAGCAGCTTGAGTAAATCTTTTTTCATTGGTATCTCCTCCGCTCAGGAAAGCGTCGCTTTCAGAATCGTCAGCCCCTTGTCCATCTCCTCACGGGTGATGGTCAGCGGCGGCAGGAACCGCAGCCCCAGCCCCGCGGTGAGGGAGAGCAGCCCCGCCTGGTTCAGCCTGGCGCACAGCTCCTTGTTGGAGGAACCGTCCTTCACCTCTACCCCGATCATCAGCCCCATGCCCCGGGTCCCGCCCAGGCAGGGCAGATCCATGGCCTCGATGGCCTCCCGCAGATATCGGCCCTTCTCCTTCACCTGGGCAACGGTCTCATCATCCAAAATATCCAGCACCGCGCAGGCCGCAGCGGCGGACACCGGGTTGCCGCCAAAGGTAGAGGCGTGGTCGCCGGGACCCAACACCTTCCGGCACCGCTCATTCACCAGGAAGCCGCCCATGGGCAGGCCGCCCGCAATCCCCTTGGCAAAGGATGCCGCGTCGGGCTGAACGCCGTACTGCTGGAAGCAGAACAGGGAGCCGGTGCGGCCAATACCTGTCTGCACCTCATCCACCAGGAACAGCCAATCCCGGTCCGCACACAGCTTGACCAAATCGTCTACAAACTCGGGGTCCAACGGCAGCACGCCACCCTCCCCCTGAACCAGCTCCACCAATACGGCACACACATCATGGCCCGCCGCCTGCTGAACAGAGTCAATATTGGGGTCTGCCCGGCGGAAGCCCTCAGTGAACGGGAAGAAATACTTATGGAACACATCCTGGCCAGTGGCCGCCAGAGTGGTGATGGTGCGGCCGTGGAAGGAGCGGTTCAGGGTGATGATGGTGCCTCTCCCCTCCCCGTACTTTTCCCAGGAGTGCTTCCGGGCCAGCTTAATGATGCCCTCGTTGGCCTCCGCGCCGGAATTGCCAAAAAACGCCGCCGCCATACCGGACCGGGTGCACAGCTTTTCCGCCAGCCGGACATACGGCTCGGAATAGTACAGGTTGGAGATGTGCCCCAGCTTCCCCGCCTGCTCCGAAACCGCCGCCGTCCACTTGGGATGGGCGGTGCCCACCGACAGCACGCCGATACCGGAGGCGAAATCAATGTACTCTTTTCCATCCGGACCATACAGAACAGCGCCCTGCCCATGGTCGATGGCGATGGAATTGCGGCCATAGCTTTGTACAACGTATTGGCTGTCTATGCCTCTCAGTTCCTCAAAGGTCATGTCAATGTTCTCCCCTTTACACCGTTATCATTGTGCCCACGCCCTCATCACTCAGCAGTTCAATCAGAATGGAGTGGGGAATGCGTCCATCCAGGATGACGGTGCTTTTCACGCCGGAGCGCACCGCCTCCACGGCGCAGTCAATCTTGGGGATCATACCACCCTGAATAGCGCCGTCCTTCACCAACCCCGGCACCTCAGAGGCTCTGGCCAGCGGGATCAGCGTGCTCTCGTCGTCCGGATCGGTGAGCAGGCCTCGCACGTCAGTGAGCAGCAGCAGCTTTTCCGCCCCCATGGCGATGGCCAGCTTGGCTGCGGCGGTGTCGGCGTTCACGTTGTAAGCGGTGGGGCCGTCGGTGCCCCGGGCCACGGTGGACACCACGGGGATATAGCCTCCCCGCAGCGCGTCCTCCACCACGTCGGGGACCACCTTATGGATGGAACCCACCAGCCCATACTTTTCGTCCAGACAGACGGCCTGGAACAGGTCGGCGTCCATGCCGCACAGGCCGATGGCCCGCCCTCCCTGACTGTTAATCAGGGCCACCAGGTCCTTGCTCACCTTGCCGCACAGTACTTGCTGGACCACCTCCATGGTCTCCTCGTCGGTGTAGCGCAGGCCGTCCACAAATTTGGATTCGTACCCCAGCCGTTTTAGCATATCGCTGATCTCCGGCCCCCCGCCGTGGACCACCACCACGCGGACGCCCACCAGAGAGAGGAGGATCAAGTCCGAGATTACCGCCTGGCGCAGCTCCTCCGAAATCATGGCGTTTCCGCCGTATTTTACCACAACGGTTTTTCCGTTGTATTTTTGAATATAGGGCATGGCCTCCGCCAGCACCTGGGCGCGGTCAATGAGTGCGGACATGGTTCAAACCACCTTTGTATCATAGTTATAAAAGCTCATCTCAGGTCCTGTAGTCGCCGTTGATCCTCACGTATTCATAGGTGAGGTCGCAGCCCCAGCAGGTGGCCTCACTGCCGCCCTCGTTCAGGGAAACCTCGATCACCACCTCGTCCTGGGTGAGAATCTTTTTGGCCAGCTCCTCATCGAAATCCAGGCCAGTGCCCTTCTCACACACCAGAATGCTCCCCTGAATCGAGGAAAAGCCGATATCCACATACTCCGGGCGGAAGGGGGCTTTGGAGTAACCCATAGCACACAGCACCCGGCCCCAGTTGGCGTCCGCACCGAACAGCGCCGCCTTCACCAAAGAGGAGCTCACCACCGCCTTGGCCAAGCGCTCTGCGCTGTCCTCGCTGCGGGCGGAGCGGACGGTGCAGGTCACCAGCCGGGACGCGCCCTCGCCGTCGGCGGCAATAGCGCGGGCCATAGTCTCGCACACCTGGTACAGAGCCTTGCAGAACAGGGTGTATCCATCGTCCTTCCACTCAATTTGCTCGTTGCCGGCCATACCGTTGGCCAGCACCACGCACATGTCGTTGGTGGAAGTGTCCCCGTCCACTGTCACCCGGTTGAAGGTGCGGGGGGCAATCTCATGGAGCGCGTCCTGGAGCACGTCCTGGGTGATGGCGCAGTCCGTAGTGATAAAGCACAGCATGGTGCCCATGTTTGGATGAATCATGCCGGAGCCCTTCGCAATTGCGCCGATGGTGACCGTCTTTCCGCCGATGCTTACAGAAACAGCTGTCTCTTTTTTCACCGTATCGGTGGTCATAACCGCATGGGCCGCAGCGTCAGAGCCGCTCCCGTTCAGCGCGGCAACCAGGGCGGGCATTCCCTTTTCAATGGCGGAGATGTTCAGTTCCTGGCCAATGACGCCGGTAGACGCCACCACAAAGTCATTGGGCTTCAGCCCCGTAGCCTTGGCCGCCAAAGCGCACATCTGCTCCGCATTCTCATGGCTCTGGGGGGCACAGGCGTTAGCGTTTCCGCTATTGGCGATGATGCCCCGGCATACGCCGTCCTCCAGGTGGCCCATGGTCACATAGATGGGCGCAGCCTTCACCCGGTTCAGGGTGTAGACGGCAGCGGCGGAGCACTCACGCTCCGACAAAATCATGGCCAAATCATTTTTATCCGAACTGCTTCCCGCTTTCACACCGCAGTGGACGCCGGAGGCGGTAAAGCCCTTGGCAGCGCACACGCCGCCGGGTATCTCTTTCAGCATTCCCAAAACTCCTCACTTTTCATTGGACGCAGGGCGCGGCGGTATGCCGTGCCCCACGTACATTCAAATATTCAAGCCCTTTGTCTCCTCAAAGCCCAGCATCAGGTTCATGTTCTGGACCGCCGCACCAGAGGCGCCTTTGCCCAGGTTGTCCAGCCGGGCGGTGAGCATCAACTGTTCCTCGTTTCCGTTAACGAAAATCTGTAAAGTGTCTTTGCTTGCCAGATTATTGGAGCCAATGAAACCACAGGCAGGGGCGTCGGCAGGGCGCAGCTCCACCACTGTACTGCCTTTGTAATATTCCCCATACAGCGCTCGGAGTTTCTCAATGGCCCCAGTCTGTTTCAGTTGGCCGGCAAACAGCGGCACGGTTACCGTCATCCCCTGAGGAAAGTCGCAAATCATGGGCATGAAGATGGGCCTGCGCTTTAGGCCGCTCACCGCCATCATCTCGGGGATGTGCTTATGTGCCAGCGCAACCGCGTAGTGGCGGGGAGAATCCAGCTCCTGCTCCCGGTCCGGGGCTGTATACTGGGCAATGGCCTTCTTTCCCGCTCCTGTATAGCCAGACAGAGCGTGGCAGGTTACAAAGGCGTCCGAGGCCAGCTCTCCCATTTCCACCAGCGGCCGCATTAGGGACAAAAAGCCGGTGGCATAGCAGCCGGGGTTAGCCACCCGCTTGGCAGCCTTGATCTGCTCCCGCCGGCCGTGGAGTTCTGGGAAACCATACACCCAGCCCTCCGCTGTGCGGTGGGCGGTGGAGCAGTCGATAATCCTAGTATGTTCATTGTTGACAAGGGAAACCGCTTCACAGGCTGCGGCATCCGGCAGGCACAGAAACACCAGGTCAGCGGCGTTGAGCAGCTTCCTCCGCTCTTCCACGTCCTTCCGCTTTTCCTCGTCGATGAGGAGCAATTCGATATCGTCCCGCTCTCCCAACCGCTCGTAGATTTGCAGACCGGTGGTGCCCTCTTTCCCGTCGATGTAAATCTTTGGTTTGCTCATTTTGGTCACGTCCTACGCCGCCGTTCACGGCTTGAAATCATACAGCTCCATGGTTTCCCTGTCCCGGTACTCGTGCTTTTCGTAGTACCCAATTAATTTCCCGCCGTCATCCCGCAGGGCCACCATGTAAACGTCCTTGTTCTCCTTCTCATTGCGGAAAGTATAAACCAGGTTGTGCGTCTGGTCCGCCTGGAACCACTCCACCACACGGTAAATCATGTCGTTGGCCTGGAGCGGATGGCAGTTCAAGAGGCTCTGCCCCACCAGCGCCATGCCGCCGCTTTTGGCGTACCGCTCTCCCGCCGCAGGGTTCATATAGAGGATCGTGTGCTCCAAATCACACAGGACCACGGCGCTTCGGTCCTGCTCCAACACACTTTTGAAAAACGGAAACAGCTCCATATCACGCCTCCACCCTGCGCTGGGCCACAAATTCCTCGATGAGCTCAATCTGCTTCTTCACGCTCTCCTCCGAAGGGCCGCCGTATACCTTGCGCTCGTTGACGCAGGTCTTGAGCTGGAGGGCATCATATACGCTCTCGTCAAAGAGTCCGGAGATAGCCCGGAAGTCCTTCAGCGGCAGAGTGTCGAGACTTTCTCCAGTCCGGATACACATATGAACCAGCCGGCCCACGATCATGTACGCCTCCCGGAAAGGCATCCCCTTCTTTACCAGATAGTCGGCACAGTCGGTGGCGTTGATAAAGCCCACCGACGCCGCCCGGGCCATATTCTTGTCTTTGACAGTCAGGGTATCCAGCATAGCGGAGAATACGGGAACGCACAACTCTACCGTGTCGATGGCATCGAATACCGGTTCCTTGTCCTCCTGCATATCCTTGTTATAGGCCAAGGGCAGTCCCTTCATCACCGTGAGCAGGGTGATTAGGGAACCATACACCCGTCCTGTCTTTCCCCGAACCAGCTCGGCTACATCCGGATTCTTCTTCTGGGGCATGATGGACGATCCGGTGGAATAGGCGTCGTCCAGCTCCACAAATTTGAACTCCCAGGAGCACCAGAGGATGATTTCCTCCGAGAAGCGGGACAGGTGCATCATCAGGATGGACAGCGTAGACAGCAGCTCAATGGCATAGTCACGGTCGGACACCGAATCCATGGAGTTGTCCGTAGGCTTGCGGAAGCCCAGCGCCCCGGCGGTCTGGAACCGGTCCACGGGATAGGTGGAGGTGGCCAGTGCACCGGAGCCCAGCGGGCATTCGTCCATACGCTCCATGCAGTCCTCCAGCCGGGTCACGTCCCGCTTGAGCATATTGGCGTAGGCCATCATATAGTGGCCAAAGGTGGTGGGCTGGGCCCTTTGCAAATGGGTGTAGCCGGGCATCACAGTGCCCAGATTGGCTTTAGCCTTCTTCACCAGCACCTTTTCCAAATCCAGCACCAGGCCGATGATGTGGGGAATCTCCTCCTTCACATACAGCCGAAAGTCGGTGGCCACCTGGTCGTTGCGGGACCGGGCAGTGTGCAGCCGCTTGCCTGTCTGGCCGATGCGCTCAGTGAGAAGAGCCTCAATGTTCATGTGGATGTCCTCGTTGTCCAAGGAAAACTCCACCTGGTCGGCCTCGATATCCGCCAGAATGACCTGAAGGCCCTCCACAATTTTCTCCGCCTCGTGGGCCTCAATAACGCCGGTCCTGCCCAGCATGGCCGCATGGGCCATGGAGCCCCGGATGTCCTGCTCGTACAGCCGAGCGTCAAAGCCGATAGACGAGTTGAAGTCGTTGACCAGGGTGTCGGTCTCCTTCTGGAAACGGCCCGCCCAAAGTTTCATACGAATCGCTCCTGTTCATGACGCGGGCGGCGGCCGCCCGCACATTTTTTCTTATAGCTTGCCCTGCTCCCGCAGCGCCTGTACTTTGTCCGGCAGACCCCACAGGTTGATAAAGCCCTGAGAGTCCTTCTGGTCATAGTCGCTCTCCTCAAAGGTCACCAGGTTCTCCGAATACAGCGTCTCGGGAGAAGTGACGGAGGCGGTGATGATGTTGCCCTTGTACAGCTTCAGCTTCACCTGACCGGTGACGTGCTTCTGGGTGTCCACGGCAAAGGCCTGGAGGGCCTCCCGGAGCGGGGTAAACCATTTGCCATTATAGACCAAGTCGGCAAAATCCACCGCCAGCTTGGACTTCATGTGCTTGGTGTCCTTGTCCACGGTAATCATCTCCAGCACCTCGTGGGCGCGGTAGAGAATAGAGCCGCCGGGAGTCTCATACACGCCCCGGTCCTTCATGCCCACCAGACGGTTCTCAACAATATCCAGCAGGCCGACGCCATTGTCCCCGCCCAGCTTGTTCAGCTTGCGGATGATATCGGACGCCTTCATCTTCTCCCCGTCCACGGCCACGGGCCAGCCCTTCTCAAAGTCCAGTGTCACGTAAGTAGGGGCGTCGGGGGCCATGGCGGGAGAAACACCCATCTCCAAAAAGCCAGGCTTATCGTACAGCGGCTCATTGGCAGGGTCCTCCAGGTCCAGGCCCTCGTGGCTCAGGTGCCACAGGTTCTTGTCCTTGG
>CAOKLO010000064.1 GCA_948469375.1 uncultured bacterium
ACATACTTTTGTATGGTAATGCTTACGTGTGCATCTTTTTTGTCAACACAACACAACGGAGTCGACAAATTTCGACAAGAAATCTGTCGACTCCCCCTTTTGCCGAGATGTTTTTCTGTGGCATCTATAGTGTTCGGCCTTGCCAACGACAAAAATCGACAGGTTTCTACAAGAAGCCTGTCGATTTAATTTTGTGTAGCAGTAAGGAAAGATCAGATGTGCCAAGAATCTTAAACACACAGTGGATCTGTTGACCGTACCCCCTGATGGAACCACTACCATCCGTTGGATTTTCAACCACTATCTTAGCTTAAGAAAGCTATCTGTACAAATGGCTATAAAATCAAAAATGATGGCTTCATGAATCAGTATCTTTTTTCCGGCTCCCATGAAGCCATCATTTCCGATGAGATATTCAAAGTCGCACAGCAAGAAAAATGCAGCGAACAAACAGCACAGAGAATAAATGCACCATGCAAATCCTCACCTAATCTAAATGTATACTTACGCATCATATGTTGCTTGCGACGCATACCTTTGCTTTGAAATTTGGCAAAATGCTTTATCAAAGCCCTTATCTTCTTAATGCTCTTTGTGAAATCTTGGCTCCATTTTGCCGTAACGTTTCAGCATATCCTCGAGGACGAATAACCGCTTCAGAAAAATCAACATTAAACAAAGATATCCCAATCATCGGTTTTATGAGTCTACGACGGTCGCCACGTACTTCTAATGCACATAAGCCTCCGTTATCCTCCAATATGCAAGCGCAAAATCGGCCGTCCGGGGTGACAGCTATTTTACTTACTGTATTAGAGTTGGTTTCAAGTATGCGCACACACCAGCCTGTTTTCAAGTTCCAGATGCGCAAGCCGTTGCCCTTGGATGCGATGATACCCCACGGTTTCATAGGATGAAGTGCTACAGCGTCCATCGTTTTCAAGAAACCGTCCAGAATCTTGAGGCATTGTCCATTTTGGACATTCCAAACACGCAGCGTATAATCGTTTGATATGCTAACGCAATACCGCCCATCTGCGGTGATATCGACCGATGTCACTGTACCGCTGTGCCCTTCTAATGTGCGAAGACGTTGACCACTGCTTAGCTCCCATACGCACAGTGTGCAGTCATCTGACGCACTAATACATATTTGTCCGTTTGGTGTGATGGTCATTGCAGTAATCAAGCCTGAATGTCCTTTTAAAATGCGGTGCCTCCCATCGTGCATATTCCAGATATTCAAGCTCCCGCTTACTGACACACCAACGCAGTACTGTCCGTCAGCCGCAATTTCCAGTCTATTGATAACCTCAGTGCAGCTTTTCACGATTCGGTATGCTTTGGATTTTGTATTCCAAACACATAAGCCCTCCCCAGACGCACATACACACAACGTTCCGTCATTGGTAATCGCCATAGCAGTGATCTTCCTAAAATAGCCCTCAAAAATCCATGGGTCGCCTCGTTTCACGTCCCAGATTCGCACGCTGTGGTCGCTTAAGGCGGCGACATACCATGCCCCATTTGCAGAAAGGTTCTGTGCCGTTATGACAGCCGAAGATCCCTCCAGCAGCCGGAAGTACTTCCCATCGACCCAATTCCATTCATGCAGGCTTCCATCCAGCGCCGCGCCAACGCACTGCCGCACACTTGAGGAGACGGCCACCACACTCATCTTTGATGTACCCTCATTTAAGATGTGGCGCTGACCAATTTCCACATCCCAGACATACAACGTACCATCTGACGAGCCGTAAGCACAATATTTCCCATCTGCTGTGATAGCGGTTGATGAGATTGTGCTGGAATATCCTTCCAAAGTCTTTATAGAGATTTCACGTTCCAGATCCCAAATGCTTATCGTGCCGCGGTTTGAAACGCTGACACAACGTTGCCCATCCTCCGTAACCGCCACAGCCTTGACCGCCTCGGCGGATTGGTCTGTCAGACAGCATATGTGATCCTCCTTTTCTATGTCACAAATGTGCAAAGCCCCGTTCTCCGTCCCGCTAACACAGCGTCGACCGTCCGGAAAGATTGCAATAGCATTTACGGGTCCTTGATGCCATAGACTGACCAAATGCCTACCGGTCTTTATATCCCATATGGTCAGGTTACCGTTGCTCGATCCAACGAGACAGCGTTGGTTATCCGGCGTAACGGCAATTACATTTACCGAACTCGAATCTGCCTTTGAAAGCTGCACACAATGGCCGCTGGATATTTCCCAGCGCCACAAAGCTCCATCAGACATTCCGCCAACACAGTATTCCCCGTCTCCTGTAACGGCTATTGCTTTCACATGATTCAGGCCGGAAGGCATCTCAAAACGACAAACTGGTTCTCCATTCAGGATATCCCAAACTAATATCGCATCCCAATCCCGTGTAACAGCAACACACCGTTGTCCATCCAAAACAGCCATCGGCGGGCCTGCCGACTGTAAATTCTCCTCAATCGAAGACAAGATATATTGTCCGCTATGTATATCCCAGATCTGAAGGGTGCTATTCGAAGTGCTGATGATGCAGCGCTGTCCGTCCGGCGAAAACGCTGCCGCTGTGATTATCTCTGCACGATTCCCCTGCCGGAATGTTCTCGGCGATACCATGGTCCGTCGCAAACAATTCTTTCTGGTTGGCAGACGCAGGGCCGTCTGGCCGGGCATAATATAGGGATACAGACACACCTCCCGTAAATCCATTCCACTGAAATCAAGTTGCGAAAAGTCATAATTGCGTAGCCGCTTTTGCAGCTCCAGCATGGTTTTTGTTATAACCGGATTTGTAGGGCGGTGGGATCTGTTTGCCTCCCACAAGCGTTGGGCAACATGATCTTCAATCAACTCGCCAGCGGCATTTAAAACATAGCAGTCAATGTCATACATCCATTCCGGTGGAAGTTGGGCCGTATCGCTCATCTCTAAGGCTGTGTTAAGAAGATGAATCGCTGCAAAGCAGTCGCGAAAAGCTTGGTGCATCAGCGTACCGACCTCTTTGCCCCCTCGTCGTCCCATTCGGAACAGATTTAAATCCTGTGTCAGCAACTGGTAGCATTCTTCCCATTCAAGCCCCTTACCGAATCCGCCGCAGTCAGCCAAGACGTTTTGGATGTGCATAGGCAATGCATCAGATTTTAATCGCTCCAGTTTAGACAGTGCAGCCTTAACTTCTTCTTGCAGCTCCTGTCGCGAGAGGAAAAACACCTGCTTCTGAACCATTTTCCATGCAATAAATGGGGCAACATACTCCAGTATCTGCACACATTTGGCAGGAAATCCCACATCATGATTTCCACCGTTTTGACAACGCCAAAGCTCTCGTTGCAGATAGTTCCAAACAATTGCTCCAGCACTATCGGAAATCTTCCAATCCAGAAACACAGTCGTGCTGCGGTCGGAGAATAGCCGTATTTTTTCATTTTGGACATAGAGTGACAGCATCAGTGGATAATTTATCGCCATCCAGACGGGATTTCCGCCTTTGGGGATGGGCACGCCGGCTCTTTTCAGATAGGCCCTTATGACAGATTGCTTTAGCGGTTGGAGCCTGACAGAATGATAGTCTCCCTGCAAGTCGCTGAGATAATTCCGAACGTCATAGCGGGAAGCGATTACAAGCTGAACACCCTGGTACAGTGACCAAGCCCGGATATTTTTTGCGATAGCAGGCCGATTCTCTGCTGCGATTTCATTGAAGCCGTCAACCAACAAAATCAGACTGGGACCGTTCATCCATTTCTGATTGGCCAACAGCTTCAGTTCCTTTAAATTTTCCATATTCTGATGGAATACCTCATCGAGCAGGTATTGCGACACAGGATCCTGTATGTTGCCGCTTAGGGCATGTAGCGGGATGTAAACCGCAGGCACCCTTCGGGGTAAAAAACCATCCTGCACCACTAGTGAGAGAAGCGTTACTGTTTTCCCAATGCCGCCCTCTCCCGTAATAGACAGGTGATTCTGCCCTTTATATTTCCAGCTCATCTGAAAAAATGTTTTGAGCAACTTGGGGACATCTGACTTGCTGTCAAAGTCGCTGGTTGCAAGCTGTCTGTGGATATCTAAATCAAGTTTGGCATTTGGAAAAAGCTCCTCGCTAATTTCTACCAGTTGGAAACTTGGGTGGTTTTTGCGCGTCTTCTTCAGCTTTTCTAATAGTTGTTCATAGAGCCGGCCAGAGTGATTTGCCTGCATATGAAACGGACGAATTGCTTCACCTCCAAGATCAAAGAGTCCTAAACCGCTCCCATTTTTCGCCCAGCCCAGCTGTTTGGGATAAACAATATCCCGCTCATCCCACGTATACAAAATCGCACCAAAGTCAGAATAATCATCGTCATCCGCAGCAGTCAGCTTCCGGCATACAATGTTGGGCCAAGCGTCTGTTCCTGTCTTCCTATCAATCAGGTAGTCAGAACTTCGATTATTTGCTCTATGCTGATCTCCAGCCAGATATGCGCAAACATTTGTTTGATTAAACAACTCGATCAGGCTATCCTGAATCGTGCCATGCAAGTCGTAAAAGCTGTGGTGACCCAGCACTAATGTAGGCAGTTCTGCCCCCATCTGCTTCCGAATTGCAGTGCTGCAGGCGTAGGCAATATCAACGGCTTCTTTATGCCGCAATTTATCACCGTCAGAAAGAAGTGAAGTATTTAAATGTAGTAAATTGATCTTTTCTCTCCAAGTGCGCATATGCACACTTGCAGGGCTTGTAGCTGAGTAATGTTCTCCAATCAAATCAGTTACTAATTTGCAATAGTCTGGAAACCCACTCGTAAGGCTTTGCACCAAATCGGCATTTTGGGATAAAACGGCCTTATAATCCCGACTATCATCAATGCTGCCTGTATATTCAGTATCACATTGATTATAGAAGTCTCTTATGGCCTTACTCCGAGCGGGCGAATCAGTAATATCGTGATTTCCAGGAACCATGAATAAATCTTCCTGGATATCAAGATGCAGCGCATCCATTAATTGTATTAGGAACTTCCTCGACATTGAGTAGTCGCCAGTATCCCAATAATTATGAAAATCACCTGTGGCAACCACAAAATCAGCTTGTATGCTGCCCTCTCGGCAGGCGCGAAGAAAGGTGCTACATGAATTCTGCTGGTCTGCATCATTGCCCTTTTTCATATGCAAATCTGAGATATGTAGCCAGCTAATCATATATGCTCCACCTTTCACCCTTTCTTGTTAATATTATACTCATGAAATTTTGCTTGGCAAGGCCGTACGCAGAAAAAAGCGAATTGCAAAACAGGGTGACTTTTCAAAATCTATTATTGAACAGCCATTTAGCTTTGTTCAACATACATTGAAATGGCTAAATTTCAACAAATGTTCTTTGAGGCACTTTGAAATGTAGAAAATTTTCTCACCAAAATTCTGCTTAAGATATTCTTTTCCCGTACAGTTCTTTAAAGATGACAAGGGCTTCATGCTAAGGATAAATGGAGCAGAATATATAACGAAAGTTAGCATAGTCTCTGAAATTCCTTAGAAATCTGCTGTCGTAAGGACTCGATGGAGCACCTCGTTGATGGGAAGCCAACTGCGAGATATAACAGACAGCCACACAGTTTGAGATAAAAATAAACCTAAAAAAAGAATAATTAGTCCCTGGAACTCGTTATGCAACAACACCTTCCGAAAAAGCATTTTTACCACATTGAGCCAACGACATAAATCGACAGGTTTCGACAAGGAACCTGTCGATTTGATATTTTATGACCAACATTGATATATAACTGTAGGTATAAGTTTTTACCTGTGTTTCTGTCACGAAAGACGACATCCCCAATAGGCACAGATGCTGTAGTCCCCTCCTTTGCGGAAAATCGCTTTAACCACTTATCGCATTAATATGGAAAGTCCTTACCGATTTTCCGGGCCAAGGCCGTTGACACGACCTGAAAACTTGTATATAATTGTGAACCAAGAAAGACACGAGAGTATGGCCTGTAGCTTGGATGTCAGTACCGATTGGGGGAGATATACATATGGATACAAAAATTATATTTGTGGGAAATTATAAAGGCGGCGTTGGAAAAACAACGAGCGTGTTGAATTTCGCGAAATACTTCTCTCAGTCTGGAAAGAAGGTCTTGGTTTTAGACCTGGACCCACAGAGCTCGCTAAGTGAAATCCTGGTCAAAAACAACTCACAAAATGGCCGTCAGACCAACGAACTGAATAAATTGGATGGGAAAAAGACGCTGAATTATGTCTATGACCTGCATATTTCACGGATCAAAAAGTATAATAGCATCAGATTGAAATTCGATGATGATATTGTGCAGGAATATAAGAAGGGCGGATTTGACTTTATCGCGTCCAGCTTATTTTATGAGGGCGGCATAGGGTTAGATGAGCTGGCGGTCAGAATGGAAGATACCGTGGAATATCTGTCTATTCTGAAGCAGTTTCTGGACCCCCTTCTGGAGCAGAGACGGTATGATTATGTCTTGGTCGATTGTCCGCCGTCCAACAATCTGATTACCCGTTCCGCCTTTTTGCTGTCCGATTATTATATCATCCCCACGATTCTGGACGGTATCAGTACAAACGGTGTGGCCCATTACATTAAAACGGTCCGAAATACGTACCAGCAGTATTGTGAATCTTCTCCAGACAGTGTCCTGATGAAACACTTTTTTGGTCCCCAGCCAAAGCTGATTGGCATCTTCTGCACCTTTATCCGCGGACAAGTGAACTACTCGGCGGAGATGAGCGCTTTGAAGAGTTATGTCGACCGCGAGCTCAAAGACGATATTTATATTTTTGAAGAGGAAATCAATAATTATATTGATATCGCACGCAGCACCCAGGTTGGCGAGTCCTCTCTGGCCCGAAATGATTACCAGGTGTTGTCTAAGCAAGTTCTGGCGCGTATCCTGGAAATGGAGAAGGCCAACTGAACGGGAGTACCGTTTCTTTTGAACAATAAAGGAGTCTGCCATGTGTATAACAAAAGCTCAAATCGGGGAACTGAACACGATTATTGACCGGTTGAATGCTATCGACAGTGTGGATGAGAGAATGGAGTATTTAGAAAGCCAAGTGGAGGATGCGGACTTTTTTCTGGAGGTGCTGAAAAAGGTCAACAGAAACAATCTGCGACTCAAAAACAGCCGGGGAGTGTCTGACGCGAAAAAGACGAAGTATACCTTTCAAGCAGCGGATGTCCTTGCCCGTTTTCAGTCAAACAGTGTGGAATCCATTGCCGCAGACAGTTCCAAGGAGGAGTTGATTGCCATGTATCACACGATCTTCCATGCTAAGCCGCTGTCCTCTTTCAACAAAATGCGGATTGCTCAGACGATAAACAGCTATATTCATGATATGAATCGGTTTGACGCTCTATTGGGATGATCCTGCCCAATGTTTGCTCTGCATCTTTTTTGTCAACGAAACACAAAGAGGGACATCCGAAAGGGTGTCCCTTTTTATGTCAATCCGGAGCGGCCAGGGGGGGCCAAGCCTTGCGCCCATACCTGACCGCACAACGAAATATCAGCACGGAAGAAAGGAGCTAAAATCATGAGGATTGCCAATCAGGCCCAATTTTCCAAGGAGAACGTTTTCGGTCTAGGCGCGCCCAACGACGGCTACGCCCAGTATTTCTCCGGCGCGTCCTTCCTGAACCCCCTGACCGACCCCGCCGCCTGCCCGGTGTTCCTGGCCAACGTCACCTTTGAGCCAGGCTGCCGGAACAACCGGCATATCCACCACGCCGCCAGCGGCGGCGGACAGCTGCTGATTTGCACTGCCGGGGAGGGCTGGTATCAGGAGGCGGGCAAGCCCGCCGTCAGCCTTTGCCCGGGAATGGTGATCACCATTCCCGCAGAGGTCAAGCATTGGCACGGAGCCAAGGCGGACAGCTGGTTCAGCCACATCGCCGTAGAGGTTCCGGGTGAGGAGACCCGCAGCGAATGGTGCGAACCGGTGACGGACAAGGAATACCAAGCGCTGGACTGACCCGGCCTGCAAATATGGAAGGAGGCGCGATCATGCGTTACCGTGAATTGGGCGATACTGGTCTGCTGGTCAGTGAAATCGGCATGGGATGCGAGGGCTTTGCTGAAGACGAGTGCAGAAACACCATGCCCATGTTCGACGCGGCGGAGGAGCTGGGGATCAACTATTTCGACCTCTATGCCTCCAATCCCGCCGTCCGCGCCGCTGTGGGAGAGGCGCTGAAGGGCCGTCGGGAAAAGTTCTATATCCAGTCCCACATCTGCTCCATCTGGAAGGACGGCCAGTATAAGCGCACCCGGGACATCGCCCAGGTGAAGTCGGGCTTTGAGTCGATGCTGGAGCTGCTGCAAACCGATTACTTAGACGTGGGGATGATTCACTACTGCGACTCCATGGCCGACTGGCGGGAGATTGCCGTAGGCCCGGTGCTGGCCTACGCTCTGGAGCTGAAACGGGCGGGCGTCATCCGGCACGTTGGCCTGAGCAGCCACAACCCGGAGGTGGCGCTGACCGCCGCAGAAAGCGGGCACATCGAGGTTCTGATGTTCAGCGTCAACCCCTGCTACGATCTCCAGCCGGCCAGCGAGGACGTGGAGGACCTGTGGCGGGACGAGGCCTATGCCGCGCCCTTGGTAAATATGGACCCTCAGCGGCAGAAGCTGTACGAGGTGTGTCAGGCAAAGGGCGTGGGCATCACCGTCATGAAGGCCTTTGGGGGCGGCGACCTGCTGGACGCCTCCCTCTCCCCGGCGGGGAAGGCCCTCACCGCCGATCAGTGCATTCACTATGCCCTGACCCGCCCGGCGGTGGCCTGCGTCCTGGCCGGAGCCCACAGCGTGGAGCAGCTGCGGCGCAGCGCGGCCTATGAGGACGCTGGCGAGGAGGAGCGGGATTACGCCGCCGCTCTGGCCTCCTTCCCCAACATCAGCTGGAAGGGTCACTGCATGTATTGCAGCCATTGTGCCCCCTGTCCGAAAAAGCTGGACGTGGCCTCCATCACCAAGTTCCTCAACCTGGCCGCCGCCCAGAGGCAGGTGCCGGAGACCGTCCGGGAGCATTACGGAACCCTGGAGCACCATGCCGGGGAGTGTATCGCCTGCGGGGCCTGTGAAAAGCGGTGTCCCTTTGAGGTTTCCATCATTGAGAATATGAAACGGGCCAAGGATATCTTTGGGAAGTAAGCCCCCGGGATAAACCATATTCTCCCTCGCCTTGTTTGAACGGCTGGCCGGACAGTGCCGGCCGGCCGTTTTTTTGTGAGAAAACACTGTATCCATCCACAAAAGAGCGTGCTAAAATGGCCTCAGAAATCCAAAAGCAGCGCCGCGGCCCCAAGGGGCCTGCGGCCGTCTGCCGAGCAAAGCGTGAGGTGTCTCCATGGAATCCACAGCGACGGCTTCCAAGCCGCTTTTCACCACCAAAGACCTGACCCGCCTTCTGATCCCCCTGGCTGTTGAGCAGCTGCTGCTGATGACGGTGGGCATGGCCGATACGATGATGGTCACCACCGCCGGGGAGTCGGTGGTTTCCGGCGTGTCCCTGGTGGACAACATCAACATTCTGATCATCAACATCTTTGCCGCCCTGTCCACCGGCGGAGCGGTGGTGGTGGCCCAGTACCTGGGACGCCGGGAGCAGGAAAACGCCCGGTCCGCCGCCAAGCAGCTGCTGTATGTGGCCCTGTTGGCGTCGGTGTCCCTGATGGCGGCGGCGCTGCTGTTCCGGGAGCCCATTCTGCGAATGCTCTTCGGGAGCATTTCCCAGGAGGTCATGGACTCCGCCCTGATCTATTTCCTGCTGACGGCCGCCGCCTACCCCTTTATCGCCATTTACAACGCCGGGGCCGCCCTGTTTCGGGCCATGGGCAACAGCAAGGTGTCCATGATAAACTCCCTGATCGTCAACATCATCAATATCGCGGTAAACGCCGTGCTGATCTATGGCTTCGGCATGGGCGCCGCAGGCGCGGGCATCGGCACGCTGGCCTCCCGGGTGGCGGCGGCGGTCATCATCGGGGTGATGATTACCCGCCCCACCCTCCAGGTATATGTGGACAACCTGTTCCGCCCTGCCCTCCAGTGGCGGATGGTGCGGTTTATCCTGCGCATCGGCATACCCGCCGGGATTGAAAACAGCATGTTCCAGGTCGGCAAGCTGCTGGTGTTGCGGCTGGTCACCTCCTTTGACGTGGGGGTGGATTTGGCTGTGGCGGGCTCCGCCGTGGCGGCCAACGCCATCTGCAATTCCATTGCCAGCGTCATCAATGTGCCCGGTCAGGCGGTGGGCCTAGGCATGGTAACGGTGATTGGCCAGTGCATGGGGGCCTCCGACCACGGTCAGGCGGTGGGCTACACCAAGGGACTGATGAAAACGGCCTATCTCTCCTTGGGCCTGACCTCTCTGTGCCTGTTCTTTGCCGCGCCGGTGCTGGTACCCCTGTTCAACCTGACGCCCGCCACCGCTGTCATTGCCACTCAGGTGCTGCGCTGGTGCGCGGTGTTCACCATCGTGTTCTGGCCCATGTCCTTCACCCTGCCCAATGCCCTCCGGGCGGCGGGGGACGCCAAATTTACCATGGTGGTCTCCCTGCTGTCCATGTGGATCTGCCGCATCGGCATGAGCTATCTGCTGGGCTCCTCCTGGGGCCTGGGTATGGGGCTGCTGGGGGTGTGGCTGGCCATGTTCTGCGACTGGGTGGTCCGGGCCGTGGTGTTCTTTATCCGGTTCCTTCGGGGGAAGTGGAAAAATCACCACGTGATCTAGGCCTCCAGGCTTGCCCTCAGCTTTTCCGCCGCCCTCCGGCCCGCTTCGCAGTCCATGAACGGCCGGTATTGCTCCTCCGTTTCCAGCTGCTTGAGCATCAGGATGCGGAGCTCCCGGGAGGAGGCCGCCGTTTCCTTTGCCTCCACGCCCGGGGAGAACAGGGCGGGGTCGGGCAGCAGCGCGGTTCCCAGCATGGCGTCCACGTACCGCTCCAGCCGGTCTGCGGCCTCCTCCCAGCGGCCCGCGCGGAGGTAGACCGCCATGAACAAGCCATCGTACATCCCGCCCAGGCCGAACAGCTGATTGACCTCCTGGTAGGCCTGGCAGACCCTTAACTGACGCTCCATGCCGGGCAGGACGCCCAGCGTCAGCATGGTGCTCAGACTGGCCTCCACCTGCCACACCTGGGCGTGCAGGCGCTTCTGCACGGCCTTCAGCGCCTCCTCCGGCTTTCCCCGCATGAGGAGGATCTGCCCTTGGACCATGGTGGGGTCCACACCCTGCTCGGGCAGCTCGCCGATCAGGCGCTCCGCCTCGTCCAGCCGGTTTTCCATCACCGCCAGTTGTGCCAGCTGGAGGGTGGCCGCCTGCCAGTAGGCTCCGGGTCCAGCCGCCCGGACGTTAGTGAGCAGCTCCCTTTTTCGGGCGCTCCACCGCCGCTGGATTTCCTCGTCCGCCTCCGGATTCAGCAGGCGGAAGGCCTCCTGAGCCAACGCGGCGTTGTATTTCAGCGCCTCTGAGTTGGGGTATTGGCGCAAAAGCTCCGTCAGCGCCGCCTCTCCGGCTTCCCAGCCCTCCTGCCGGGCCGCCTCCAAGATGGCGTTGACCTTGTCTGCCACGTCCTGATTGGACAGCGCCTCATCAAACCGCAGCAGGGTGTCCACATTGGTTCCCAGCGCCCGGGCCAGCGGGCACAGCAGAGTGATGTCGGGATAGGAGCTGTTGGTCTCCCACTTGCTCACCGCCGGGGCGGACACCCCCAGCCGGTCCGCCAGCTGCTCCTGGGTCAGGCCCTTGCTCCGGCGCAGCTGGGCCAGCTTCGGGCCTATGTTCAGTTCCATGGTTCAGCCTCCTTTTGATATTCGGATAAAAATAGTATAGGCGGCGGGCGGGAGCTTTTCAATGGAGGCGTAATTAAGAGGCGGGCAAGTTTTGGTAACCGCTGGTTAACCTCTTGCGCCGCTGAGGCTTTGGCTGAATTACAACATGCTGCTCCGGCAGCGGGTAAATTAGGAGGACATCATGGCAATCGAAAAAGTGAAGGAGTTTTTTGCCCGGCACGGCATGGCGGACCGGGTCCTGGAATTTGAGGTATCCAGCGCCACGGTGGAGCTGGCGGCCCAGGCGCTGAACTGCGAGCCCTGCCGCATCGCGAAAACCCTGTCGTTTATGGTGGACGGCCGGCCCATCCTCATCGTGGCGGCGGGGGACGCCAAAATCGACAATCCCAAATACAAGGCCCAATTTGCCGCCAAGGCAAAAATGCTCACTCCCGGCGAGGTGGAAACGCTGGTGGGCCACGCGGTGGGCGGTGTGTGCCCCTTTGGGCTCAACGAAGGCGTGACGGTCTATCTGGACGAATCCCTGAAACGGTTTGAGACGGTGTTCCCCGCCTGCGGCAGCGGGAACAGCGCCATCGAGCTGACCATCCTGGAGCTGGAGCAATACTCCGGCTGCGCGGCCTGGGTGGACGTGTGCAAGGGCTGGCGCGCGTAGCGCCGCCTGAGGCGGATCAAAACGCGCGGGCAGGGAAACGGGCAAAATCGAATCTGCCGCGAAAAACCGCGGTGTGGAGTATGGTCCACACCGCGGTTTTTTCATGAAAAAATGAGCTCAGCCCTTGTAGCCGTTGGGGTTCATAGACTGCCATTTATAGGAGGAGGCGCACATCTCCTCAATGCCCAGCTGGGCCTCCCAGCCCAGCTCGTCCCGGGCCTTGGCGGGGTCGGCGTAGCACACGGCGATGTCGCCGGGGCGGCGGGCCTCGACCACATAGGGCAGCGTCTTGCCGCAGGCCTTCTCATAGGCGTGGAGCACATCCATCACGCTGTAGCCCTTGCCGGTGCCCAGGTTGCAGATGAACAGGCCGCACTTGCCCTCCAGCTTCTTCAGCGCCGCCACATGGCCCTTTGCCAGATCGACGACATGGATATAATCCCGCACGCCGGTGCCGTCGGGAGTGGGGTAGTCGTTCCCGTAGACGTGGAGCTTCTCCAGCTTGCCCACGGATACCTGGGCGATATAGGGCACCAGGTTGTTGGGGATGCCGTTGGGGTCCTCGCCGATGAGGCCGGACTCGTGAGCGCCGATGGGGTTGAAGTAGCGCAGCAGCGCCACGTTCAGCTCAGGGTCGGCGGCGCAGATGTCGGACAGAATGCGCTCCTGGAACAGCTTAGAGGTACCATAGGGATTGGTGGTGCCGCCGGTGGGAAAGCTCTCCTGAATGGGAACGGTGGCGGGGTCGCCGTACACGGTGGCGGAGGAGGAGAACACGAAGTTCTTCACCCCGTGGCGGCGCATGGCCTGGAGCAGGTACAGGGTGCTGATAAGGTTATTGGAATAGTACTCCAGCGGCTTGGCCACGCTCTCGCCCACCGCCTTGAGTCCGGCGAAATGGATGACCGCGTCGATATCGGGGTGCTGGGCGAACAGGGCCTCCACCTCGCTCTTATTGCACAGCTCCGCCTTGATAAAGGGGACGGTTTTCCCGGTGATCTTCTCCACCCGGACCAGCGCCTCCTCGCAGGAATTGTACAGGTTGTCCGCCACCACGATGTCGTAGCCGGCGTTAAGAAGCTCCACACAGGTGTGGCTGCCGATATAGCCGGCGCCGCCGCAGACCAGAATAGACATAAGACGCGCTCCCTTTCAAATTTAATCGTGTTTGGGGAAGGGGCCGGGCCTTTCCCCAGCCATGTTTTTATTATACCCGGAGCGGGGGGAAATGGGAATAGCAATCTTGTGTAATTTTTATGGATATTTGCCGCTTTTTTTGCGGCTGGAACCCGCTGCCTCCGCATATTGGCATATCCGGCGCGGCATTCAAACCGGCGGCGTCCGCCGGCCTTCCGCTACCGTATCTGCTCCGCCAGACGTTCAATCAGCCGATTCACAAGCTCCGGCCTGTCGGTGTTTGCGTTGTGCCCCGCGTTTTTTATCCATTCCAAAGGAATGCCGGTATTCCTGTGCCAAGCCTTATTATATCGAATGCACGAGCCGGCATGGTCCTGCTCGCCGCAGATCAGCAGCGCAGGGCAGGTGATCTCATACGGGAGGTCCCGCTCCAAAGCATCTGCAAGGATCTTGTACCCATGTCCGGCGATTTGGGCATACCGCTTTTTGTCTCCGTCGTACGCCATCATCATTTCGTGCATAAGCTTTCTTCCGTATTCAGAGGCTGCGACTCCGTTTGACCCGGACTTCAGCAGGGCTTTCCAAGGATAATAGAAATAAACCGGCTCCATCCGTTTCAGCAGCCAAAGCTCTATTCCTGTCACGTACTTTCTTTGCAGTGGGGCCGAATCAATGGAAATAAACCCCTTCAACTGCCCGGCGTACAATTGGGCGTACGCCTGTCCCACATAGCCGCCCATAGATTGCCCTACGATCACAGGCTTTGTTACGCTCTCCCGCTGAAAAATTTCATGCAGCCATCTTGCCTTATCAAACAGGTCGAAGTCGAATTGAAAGGGCCATGAAGCCGCGTGAGCGGGCGCATCCCAGACAAAAACGTTGTACTTGTCTTTGAAATACTCAACCTGTTTGTCAAACAGTCTGTGGTCCGCCGTTAATCCCGGCAGAAAAGCCAAGGTTGCCGCAGCGGCATCATGGATATGAAGCCAATAATGAATCGTGCCTGATGATGTGGCATATGTTTTCTCCAGCATGGACCAGACCTCCGTTACAGATAAAATCCTCTTAAGAATAGCAAAGCCCATTTTTTATGTCAAGCGATAATCCGCAAGCTGCCGGAGACCTGGGCGGCGGCACTTGCCCTCATCGGGATTTGAGACGGTTCTCTCTTGCAAAATATACCACACCTGTTATAATAGGGATGACTACGAAATTAAGGAGTCATAGCCGTGAAAAAGAAACCTGCCGCCCTGTCCTCCAACCAGATCATAGCCCTGGGCTTTCTGGGCATCATCGTGGGGGGAGCGCTGCTGCTCATGCTTCCCTTTGCCAACCGGTCCGGGCACGGCCTGTCCTTCCTGGACAGCCTGTTTACCGCAACCTCCGCCACCTGCGTCACCGGCCTGGTGGTGGCGGACACCTGGACCCAATTCAACCTGCTGGGCCAGTTCATCCTGCTGGCGCTCATTCAGGTGGGCGGGCTGGGCTACATGACGATGATGCTCCAGGCGTCCCTGTTTCTGGGGCGGAAAATCGGGCTCAAGCAGCGCTCTCTGATGATGGAGAGCGTCAGCGCCGAGCGGCTCAGCGACGTGCTCACCCTGCTGCGCTACATTTTGTGCGGCACCGCCGCCATCGAGGGCACGGGGGCGGTGCTCCTGAGCTTCCGGTTCATCCCGGAACTGGGCGCAGCCCGGGGGATCTGGTATTCTATTTTCCACAGCGTGTCCGCCTTTTGCAACGCGGGCTTTGACCTGATGGGCTTTCGGGAACCCTACAGCTCCCTGACCCATTATGTGTTCGACCCTCTGGTGAACCTGACCGCCGTGGCTTTGGTGCTTTTTGGCGGGCTGGGCTTTCTGGTGTGGCGGGACGTATGGGAGCACGGCCTGCGCTTCCGGCTCTACAGCCTGCACAGCAAGCTGATTTTGACGGCCAGCGCGGTTTTGACCCTGGGCGGCACCGCCCTGTTCTGGCTGGCGGAGCGCGACAACCTGCTGGCCGGGATGAATCCGGGACAGCAGGCCCTGGTGTCCCTGTTTCAGGCGGTGTCCCCCCGGACGGCGGGGTTTAACACCGTGGATTTGGCAAAGCTCACCAGCGGAGGCGGACTGCTGACCATCGTGCTGATGTTCATCGGTGCGGGCCCCGGCTCCACGGGCGGCGGGGTGAAGATCACCACCGTGGTGGTCTGCCTGCTCACCCTGGCAAGCTTTGTTCGGGGCCGCCAGGAGGTGGGCGCCTTCAACCGCAGGCTGGACGAGGAGCAGATCCACCGCTCGGCGGCGGCGGTGACCCTTTATATGACCCTGGCCATGACGGGCGGCTTCCTGCTGCTGGCTACCCAGCCCTTCCCCCTTCAGGACGCGCTGTTCGAGGTGTTCTCCGCCATGAGCACCGTGGGGCTGTCCACCGGCATCACCCGGGACCTGTCCCAGATCAACCGGGTGATCCTCATCGTGATGATGTTCTGCGGGCGTATCGGCAGTCTGTCCATGATGATGGCCCTGGCGGAGCGGACGCCCCCGCGGGTGAAGGACCCGGTGGAGCGCATTACCATCGGATGACGGGCATGAACAGCCTGTCCAAACGGGAATAGAGACAAAACATAAGTCAGAAAGGTGTGTAATGCGATGGCTGCGACATTTCTGGTGGTCGGCCTGGGCCGTTTTGGCACAAGCCTGGCCCTGAAGCTGATGGACTCGGGCAGCGAGGTCATGGTGATTGACAACGACGAGGAGTCGGTCAACCACATCGCCCCCCATGTCACTCAAGCCAAAATCGGCGACTGCATGGACGAGGAGGTGCTGCGCTCCCTGGACCCGTCCAGCTTTGATTTCTGCTTTGTATGCATCAGCGAAAATTTCCAGTCTTCCCTGGAGATTACCTCCCTGCTCAAGGAGCTGGGCGCGCCCATGGTCATCTCCAAGGCGGACAAGGACCTCCACGCCCGGCTGCTGCTGAAAATCGGCGCGGACGAGGTGGTGTTCCCGGAGCGGGACATGGCCGCCCGCACCGCCATGCGGTTCAGCGTCAACGGGGCGCTGGAGTACATTGAGCTGGCCCCGGGCTACGCCATTTTCGAGCTGGACGTGCCCGACCACTGGGCCGGCCAGACCCTCATTGACCTGGACATCCGCAAGCGGTGGAACGTGAACGTCATCGGCCGCAAGGAGGACGGGTCCATCCTGCCCATCGACGCCGGATTTCATTTCCTGGCGGACACCCACATCCTGGTGGCGGGCAAGCCGGACGACGTGTCCAGGATGATGAAGTGAGGGACGGCTGACCGCGACACCCCCCGCGCCCTGCCGTCCGCCTGTTGGACCGGCAGGGCGTTTTTCATGAGATCACCTCAGGAAGGAGCTTTTGACATGGAAGTGACCGAGCAATTTATCCTCCTTCAGGCGCCCAACCCCGCGGCGGCGGAAAACGGCCGGAAGCTGTCGAAAAAGGGCAGCTTTTCCGCCCAACGCAGGACGGCCGACGACACCTTGTACTGGGCCGAGTGCGCGGGCAGCGGAAAAAAACCCTACCGCGTGTCCATCGACTTCACCCAGGCCGACGCGCCCACCTGCCGGTGCTCCTGCCCCAGCAGGCAGTTTCCCTGCAAGCACGCCCTGGGGCTGATGTTCGAGATATTGACAGGGCAGGGGTTTGAGACGGCGGACATCTGACAGAACAATGGGCCACGGAGTATTTACAGCTCTACCCATCGGCCAACATCCTGGTGGCAACCAATAAGGACTTTGAAACCAAGAACCGCAAACGGTTTTGTGGCCGGATTGCCACCGGTGACTATGACGCCATCATTATCGGCCGCTCGCAGTTTGAGAAAGTCCCCATAAGCATGGAACGGCAAATTGCCATCCTGCGCCAGCAGCGGCAGGAAATCCTGGACGGCATCCGGGAATTGAAGGAGAACAGTGGGGATCATTTTTCCCGCAAGCAAATGGAACGAACCAAGAAATCCATTGACGCCAAATTAAAGGAACTGAACGACCAGAGCCGTAAAGATGATGTGGTCACGTTTGAGGAATTAGGCGTTGACCGCATTTTTATTGACGAAGCACATTATTACAAAAATCTCGCTTCATTTTCCAAGATGCGGAACGTGAGCGGTATCGCCCAAACGGAGGCGCAGAAGTCCAGCGACCTTTATATGAAGTGCCGCTATCTGGACGAGATCACTGGAGGCCGGGGCGTTATCTTTGCCACAGGCACCCCCATCAGCAACACGATGGTGGAGATGTTTACCATGCAGAAATATTTGCAATATAACACGCTGAAAAAGCATGGCCTGCTTCACTTTGACGCATGGGCGTCCACCTTTGGAGAAACCGTCACCGCCATAGAACTGGCCCCGGAGGGATATACTTTTTTCAGATGGAAAAAGTATATCCCTCTAAATTTATAACTACATATCGAAATGGAGGTGTGAAAAATGTCAAAAAAGGCGGGAAAAGCAAGGATTACGGCCCTTTACGAGCGTCTTTCAAGAGATGATGACCTTGTTGGGGAGTCAAATTCAATCACCAATCAAAAGAAATATCTGGAGGATTACGCCCGCAAAAATGGCTTCACAGCCATTCGCCATTTTACGGATGACGGTTATTCTGGAGTTAATTTCAACCGTCCTGGCTTCATGGAAATGATAGCCGAAGCGGAAGCCGGGAACATCGGCACAATTATCGTAAAGGACATGAGCAGATTTGGGAGAAATTACTTGCAAGTGGGATTTTATACGGAACTACATTGGACAAGGGCATAAAAAGATAATGGTCTGACGGTATGCCCGCCGTCAGATTTTCCATTCAATTTGCAGCTTCTCGCTGGTGGCGCGAATGACGGTAATCATCAAATCCACCACCTGCTGCTTGTCCTCAAAGCTGACATTCTCCCAATCATCCAGATAATTGGAAATCGTGTCGATTTGCTCCGGGGACACCGCCTCGGCGGTCAGCTTGGCAATCTCGCTGGCAAGGGTCT
>CAOKLO010000065.1 GCA_948469375.1 uncultured bacterium
AGTCGGTGGTGGCGTTGGAGTAGTGGCTCAGCTCCTCGGGGTCGTGGTCCCGGAGGCGCAGGTTCTCCTCCTTGATGCCCAGGTTCAGCAGCCACTGATGACAGAAGTTTTTCCAGTAGGAGAACCACTCCAGCTCGGTGCCGGGCCGGCAGAAGAATTCCAGCTCCATCTGCTCGAACTCCCGGGTGCGGAAGATGAAATTGCCCGGGGTGATCTCGTTGCGGAAGCTCTTGCCGATCTGGCACACGCCGAAGGGCAGCTTGCGCCGGGTGGAGCGCTGGACGTTGACAAAGTTGGTAAAGATGCCCTGGGCGGTTTCGGGGCGGAGATAGACGGTGTTTTTGGCGTCCTCGGTGACGCCCTGGAAGGTCTTGAACATCAGGTTGAACTGCCGGATGTCGGTCCAGTTGAACTTGCCGCAGGTGGGGCAGGCAATCTGATGCTCATTCACGAACGCCTTCATCTCGGCCTGGCTCATGGCGTCCACGCTGCGGCCCGGCGCAAAGCTGTTCTCCTGGCACCAGTCCTCAATGACCTTGTCGGCTCGGAAGCGCTCGTGGCACTCCTTGCAGTCCATCAGCGGGTCGGAGAAGCCCCCCACGTGGCCGGAGGCCACCCACACCTGGGGATTCATAAGGATAGCGGCGTCCAATCCCACGTTATAGGGGTTTTCCTGGACGAATTTCTTCCACCACGCTTTTTTCACGTTGTTTTTCAGCTCTACGCCCAGGGGGCCGTAGTCCCAGGTGTTGGCAAGGCCGCCGTAGATCTCGGACCCGGCGAAGATGAAGCCCCGGCCCTTACAAAGGGCCACGATCTTTTCCATGGTCTTTTCGCTGTTCTTCACGCTATGACACTCCTTTTCGGTGATATTCGGCTCAAAACGCAAAAACGCCCTGAGCCGCGATCGGCTCAGGGCGAACAGTTGTCACGCTTCGCAAGGGTCTGGACGCTCGGTCGCTTTCCCTTCGACTCGGGCCGGCTGCGGGCCGCTCTGCGGCCCTGCGCTCGCCCTCGCTCCGGTCCAAGCTCCCTCACAGCCTCTTGCTCCGCGCTTCCTCTTGTCCGCGGTCCCACCTGAATTCGCGCCTGGCCGGCGCGCCCTCTTGACCCGGTAACGGCGGGGGCCGCCGGGCCATTTCCTGCCCGGACTCGGGAGGGCCTTCCCGCCGCGCCTTCGGGGGACTTGCACCGTCCGTCCCCTCTCTGCTGCCCCGTGCGCGTGGTACTGTTCTCCCTCATCGCTTGTTGACACACTGTATCATTTTTTCTCCCCGGTGTCAAGGAGGGCGCCGATGAAAATGTGCCCCAATTTCATACTTTTTTCATTTCCTTTTTTTCAAAGATGTGATATAATGGACCGTGAATCTTTATGCGGGAGGGGACCGCCATGCAAAACCGCGTCACTGTGACCGTGGGTGGGTTGAAATACACGCTGTTGGCCGTAGAGGACGAGAACTATGTCCACCGGGTGGCCGCCTATGTAAATGAAAAGCTGAAGGAAACCGGCCGCTCCGGCGGCACGTCCCAGATGGACTGCGCGATTCTGACCGCCATCAACATCGCCGACGAGCGGTTCAAGGAGCAGGAGGCGTCGGTGGACCTGCGCCGCCAGCTCAAGGACCTGATGGAGGAAAACGCCAGGCTCAAGTCGGAGCTGAGCGAGTCCAAGCGGGAGATTTTCAAGCTGCAGCAGAAGCGGTAAGCGCGAACTTAGGCGCGCCGCCCTGGATGGACTGGAGCGAGGATAAAAAACCAAGATTTGCGGAGCAAATCTGTTTTTTATCCGAGTCGGAAGGAAGCCGGGGCGGACAGCGCGCCCAAAGCGAGCGTGATAACGCCGCGAGTACGATTACTATCCACAAGAAACGAGAGAAGATACCTATGGAGATACTATCCCCCGCCGGCAGCCCGGAGGCGCTGCGCGCGGCGGTGTGCGCCGGGGCGGACGCGGTCTACCTCGGCTTTGGACAATTCAACGCCCGCCGGGGCGCCCGGAATTTTTCCCGGGATGAGTTCGCCTCGGCGGTATCCTACTGCCACCTGCGGGGGGTAAAGACATACCTGACCCTGAATACGCTGGCCACTGACCGGGAGATGGCCGACGCGGTGGACTGCGCCGTGCAGGCGTCCAAGCTGGGGGCGGACGCGGCCCTCGTTCAGGACATGGGGCTGGTGCGGGCCCTGCGCCAGGCCGCGCCCGACCTGCCCCTCCACGCCTCCACCCAGATGACCATCCACAATCTGGACGGGGTGAAGCAGGCCGCCGACCTGGGCATGACCCGGGCGGTGCTGGCCCGGGAGCTGTCCCGGCGGGATATTGCCTATATCTGCGAGCGCTCCCCCATCGAAATTGAGGTGTTCGTTCACGGGGCGCTGTGCATGTGCTACTCGGGCCAGTGCTTTATGTCCTCCGTCATCGGGGGGCGCAGCGGCAACCGGGGCATGTGCGCCCAGCCCTGCCGCCTGCCCTACGGCTGGGGGGACGAGGTGGCCTCCGGCCATCCGCTGTCGCTGAAGGATATGTCGCTGGCGGGCCATTTGAAGGAGCTCCAGGAGATGGGCGTGGCCTGCGCCAAAATCGAGGGGCGGATGAAGCGGCCGGAATACGTCTATATCGTCACAAAGGTGTACGCCGACGCACTGCGGGAGGGCCGGGAGCCCACGGCCGAGGAGCTGTCCCGCCTGGAGCAGGCTTTTTCCCGGCAGGGCTTTACCGACGGCTATTTTATGGAGCGGAAGGGCCCCGATATGTTCGGTGTCCGGGAGGAGGCCAAGAACCCCAAGGAGTTGTTCGCCCAGGCCAAGGCGGCCTATGACAAGAGCGAGGGCCCCGGCGTGCCGGTGAAGCTCTACGCCATGATCCGGGCGGGGGAGCCCGTTCAGGTAGGGGCGAAGGACCCCGAGGGCCGGGTGGTCACCGCCGCAGGGCGCACGCCGGAGGTGGCCCGCCGCCGGGAAACCACCCAGGAGGAGGTGGAGGCCCAGCTGAGCAAAACCGGCGGCACGCCCTACCGGGTGACCGGGGTGCGCTCCCTGGTCCAGGAGGAGCTGGTGGTGCCCCTGTCGGTGCTGAACGGCCTGCGGCGGCAGGTGCTGGACGAGCTGTCCGCCCGGCGCACGGCCCTGCCTGAGCGCCGCCACAGTGAGTATAAGCTGGGTGCGCGGTACGAGAACTACCGCGGCGAGCCGGATATCTACCTCTCCCTGCGGCGGGTGGGCCAGATGACTTTTGAGCTGATTAAGCAGCGCCCCGCCATGATTACCCTGCCCATAGAGGAGATCGCCGCCCACAGCCCTGATGTGGCCGCCGCCATTCAGCGGGGCGTTCCCGTGGCGGCGGTGCTGCCCCGCATCTGCTTTGACCGGGAGCTTCCCGAGCTGCAGCGCCAGCTAGAGGCCGCCCGGGAGGCGGGAGTGACGGACGCCTATGTGGGCAATCTGGGGCTGATCCCCCTGTGCAAGCGGGCGGGCCTCCGCCTGCGGGGGGACTTCGGCCTCCAGGTGTTCAACAGCCAGGGAGTGAAGGAGTACCGGCGGCTGGGCTTCCAGTCGCTGACGGCCTCCTTTGAGCTGAAGCTGGCGCAGATTCGGGACCTCTCCAAGGCGGTGGAGCTGGAGATCATCGCCTATGGGCGGCTTCCGCTGATGATTACGGAAAACTGCGCCGTCAAAAACCAGGCGGGAAAGTGCGTGTGCTCCAACGTGAACCTGCTCACTGACCGCAAGGGGGTGCGCTTTCCCGTCGAGCGGGCCTATGGGTGCCGCAACGAGGTGCTCAACGCCAACAAGGTGTTTTTGGCGGATAAGGCTGCCGATTGGAAAAAGGCGGGGCTGCGGGCCATCCGCCTGCTGTTTACCACGGAGAACGGCGTGGAATGCGCCCAGGTGCTGGAGGCTTACCGGGGGAAGGGAAACTATGTTCCCAACAACTACACCCGGGGGCTGTACTACCGGGATGTGGAGTAATATCCTGCCCTTTCATTACGAATTGTATTCGGAGGAACCCGATGGAACTCATATTAGCGTCCAACTCTCCCCGCCGCCGTGAGCTGCTGGGGCAGATGGGCATCAAGAACTTCAAAATGATCTCTCCCGATGTGGACGAGAGCGTGGAGCCCGGCCTCTCCCCCGCTGAAATTGTGGAGCGGCTCTCCCGGCGCAAGGCTGCGGCGGCGGCAGGGAAGGCCGGGCCGGACTGCCTCATCATCGCCGCCGACACCGTGGTGGCGCTGGACGGCGCGGTGCTGGGAAAGCCCCGGAACAAGGAGGGAGCCTTTGCCATGCTGGCCGCCCTGTCTGGCCGGGAGCACCATGTGTACACCGGTGTGACGGTGCTCCAGGGGGAGCGGACGGTCACCGAGCACGAGGAGACCGCCGTCACCTTTCGGGCGCTGGAGGAGGAGGAAATCTGGGGGTACATTGCCACCGGAGAACCAATGGACAAGGCCGGCGCCTACGGCATCCAGGGCCTGGGGGCGCTGCTGGTGTCCGGCATCCGGGGGGATTACTGCAATGTGGTGGGCCTGCCGGTGTTCCGGCTGGGCCGCATGCTGGGCCGGTTTGGAATCCATTTGCTGCAAAATGAGGGGTATGCAAAGCAATGAGTCGATTTTTCCGAAATAACGGCGGACTGCTGCTGATAGCCGCCGTGCTGCTGGCGGGGGTGCTGGCCGTGGGAGCCTATATCCTGGGCTTCGACCCGCTGACCAGCGCGATGGAGGTGCTGACCACCCCCTTCCGGGCGGCGTCCAGCGCCGTCGCCAACTGGACCGAGGAGCAGTATGACCGGGCCTTCCGCTACGAGGAGCTGGCGGCGGAGAACGAGGCCCTGCGCCAGCGGGTGGCGGAACTGGAGCGGGACGCTATCGCCGGACAGGATGCCCAGCGGGAGAACGAGCGCATGAAGGACCTGCTGGGCCTGGCCGAGGAGCGGCCCGAGCTCCAGTACCGGGACGCGGCGGTGGTGCGGCGCTCCTCGGACAACTGGAGATCTGACTTGACTATCGACCGGGGGACCCTTGGGGGCGTGGAGGTCAACGACTGCGTCATCGACCAGTACGGGCACCTCATCGGCGTGGTCACGGAGGTCAGCCCCAATTCCTCCCGGGTGATCACCATCCTGGACCCGGACCTGGAGCTGGGCGGGCGGGTGGCCCGCACCGACGAGAACGCCATCCTGGAGGGGGATTTCACCCTCATGCTGGAGGGACTGCTCCGGCTGGCCTTTGTGTCCGAGGACGCCAAGCTGGTGACGGGCGATCAGGTGACCACCTCCGGGCTGGGGGGCGTCTACCCGCCGGGGCTGGTGGTGGGCTCGGTGCGCACCATCTACGTGGAGGAGGATGGAATCAGCCGTTACGCCCAGGTGGAGCCCGCGGCGGACATCGCGGGGGTGCAGTATGTGTACGTCATCGTGGATTATGGCGAGTAGAAGCGAAGCCGCCCCGTAATGCGCCTAATCGGAGCGTGACAATGCAAGGGAGCGAAGAACAAATGGCAGAGATGACCCCCATGATGAAGCAATACTGGAAGGTGAAGGAGAACCATCCGGACTGTCTGCTGTTCTTCCGGCTGGGCGACTTCTACGAGATGTTCCACGACGACGCGAAGCTGGGTGCGGAGGAGCTGGGCCTGACCCTCACCACCCGGGACCGGGGCAAGCCGGAGGAGGAGCGCACCCCCATGTGCGGGGTGCCCTACCATTCCGCCCAGAGCTACATCGCCCGGCTCATCAAGCGGGGGTACAAGGTGGCCATTTGTGAGCAGATGGAGGACCCGGCCACCGCCAAGGGGCTGGTGGACCGCGACGTGATCCGTATTGTCACCCCCGGCACGGCCATGGGAGACGAGATGCTGGACGAGAGCCAGAACAACTACATCTGCGCCGTCTACGAGGACAGCGCGGGGGCGGCGCTGGCCCGGTGCGACCTGTCCACAGGGCAGTTTACCACCATTCCCTTCCTGGGGCGGGACTATCTCACCCATCTGCTCAACGCCCTGGCGGCCTGTCCCCCCAGCGAGACCATTTTGTCCGACGCCGCCGCCTCCGACGGACAGCTGACGGACTTCTTAAAGCTGCGGCTGAACTGCCTGTGCCAGCCTGCGGTTGAGGCCCGGTTTCGGCCCATACAGGCTCATGAGGCCCTGTGCGCCTGCCGCCTGCGCACGGCGGAGGAGCCCTTCCCTGAGGAGGACGGCCCCCGCATGTGCATGCAGGCCGCCGGGGCGCTGGCCGCCTATCTGACGGAGACGCAAAAGACCGATCTGGGCCATTTGGGCCCCCTGGCCGTAGAGGAGGGGCTGAGCCAGACGTATATGGAGCTGGACCTGACCGCCCGGAAAACCCTGGAGCTCACCGAGACCTTCCGGGGAAAGGAAAAGAAGGGGTCCCTGCTGTGGGTGCTGGACAAGACGAAAACCCCCATGGGGCACCGGCTGATCCGGGCCTGGCTGGAGCAGCCGCTGCGCGCTCCCGGGGCCATTGCCCAGCGGCAGGACGCGGTGGCGGAGCTGGCTCGCGACGGCGTGGCCCGGGAGGAGCTGGTCCTGACTCTGCGCCGCATTCCAGACCTGGAGCGGCTCATCGGCAAGGTGGTGTACGGCAGCGCCAACGCCCGGGATGTGCTGGCCCTGGCGGACGGTCTGGCGGTGCTGCCCCAGCTGATGGAGCAGGCCCGGACCGTGGCGGGGCGGGCCCTTGCCCCCATTTTGCGGGGACTGGAGGGGCTGGACGGCCTGGAACGGGACCTCCACTCCGCCATCCGGGACGAGGACGAGGACCATCGCCTGCCCTTCACCATCCGGGAGGGGGGATTTATCCGTCCGGGCTACGACGAGGAAGTGGACCGCCTGCGGGACATTCTAACTCATGGGGCGGATATGGTGGCCTCTCTAGAGGGCCGGGAGAAGGAGCGCACCGGCATCAAAAGTCTAAAGGTGCGCTACAACAAGGTGTTCGGCTATTATATTGAGGTATCCAAGAGTTACTATTCCATGGTGCCCGAGGACTATATCCGCAAGCAGACGCTGGTCAACTGCGAGCGGTTTATCACCCAGGAGCTGAAGGATTTGGAGCATGAAATCCTCTCCGCGCAGACCCGGGTTACGGCGCTGGAATACAACCTGTTCTGCAAGCTGCGGGACTTGGCCTCCCAGCAGGTGCGGCAGGTGCAGGCCGCCGCCGCCGGGGTGGGCCGGCTGGACGTGCTGTGCTCTTTTGCGGCCGCGGCGGTGCAGAACGGCTATGTCCGCCCAAAGGTGGACGACAGCGGCGTCATCGACATCCGGGAGGGCCGCCATCCGGTGGTGGAGCGGATGCTGACGGACTCCCTGTTCGTCCCCAATGACACCCACATGGACGGCGGCGCGGACCGGCTTTCCATCATCACCGGCCCCAATATGGCGGGCAAGTCTACCTATATGCGGCAGGTGGCGCTCATTGTACTGATGGCTCAGATGGGCTCCTTTGTGCCCGCCCGCTCCGCCCATATTGGGGTGGTGGACCGGGTGTTTACCCGCATTGGGGCCTCCGACGACTTGTCGGCGGGCCAATCCACCTTCATGGTGGAGATGACCGAGGTGGCGGCCATGCTGAAAAACGCCACACCAAGGTCCCTGCTGATCCTGGACGAGATTGGCCGGGGCACGTCCACCTATGACGGCATGTCCATCGCACGGGCGGTGCTGGAGTACTGTGCGGACAAAAAGCGGCTGGGGGCCAAAACCCTGTTTGCCACCCATTACCACGAACTCACCGAGGTGGAGCACAGCATCGAGGGGGTGCGCAACTACCATATCGCCGCCAAAAAGCGGGGGGACGGCATTGTGTTCCTGCGCAAGATCGTCCCAGGCGGGGCGGACCAGAGCTACGGCGTGGAGGTGGCTAAGCTGGCCGGGGTGCCGGGAAAGGTGGTGGACCGGGCCCGGGAGATTTTGGATGAGCTGGAGCGGCAGGGCTGGACGCCCGCCCGCCCCCAGGCGCCCCGGGAGGAGTCCGGCCAGGTGTCGCTGGGCGACATGGCCGGGGCGGCGGTGCTGGAGCAGCTGCGGGGGACCTCTGTGGAGACTCTCACGCCCATTGAGGCTATGAATCTGCTGTATCAGCTGAAAAGCCAACTGAATTGAACGTAAAACGGACCGTGCGAAGGAAATTCGCACGGTCCGTTTACTCTTTTGTCAGGGCGCCACGCTGAGGCATTGGGTAATGAGATAGTTGCCGCTGCTGGGATAGGACCGAATCTGCCCGTAGGCGGCTAAGTCGTTGAAGTGCCACCACTCGGAGGCCAGCGGGGTGAGCTTGGCCGATGTGCAGTAGCGCTGCAAAGCGCGGGCGGGCTCGTTGGCCGACATGGCCTCGGTCATAGGGGCGGATTTCCACGCCGTGGTGGAGAAGATGGCCACCGGCTTGGCATAGGTGGCTGCGGACATACTCAGCTCATGAATGGGGGTGGGCATGGTGTACTCCTCGTACTCGTCCACCTGAACCACGCTGTAGTCGCCGATCTTGCCCATATGGGCCCTGGTCACCTTGGCCAGGCTCACATCCATGGCGTAGCCCTCCTGATGGTTGGAGGCGCCGGTGGCGATGAACCAGGAGATGTTCCAGGGGGCGGTGGATATGCCGGCCTTCACCACAGCGTCCGTCTTGGACAGGGCGGTGAGGTTGCGCACTACCGCCATCTGGGCAGAATAGGGTCGGAAGCCCTCATAAAGTACCAGAGTGTTTCCCTCAGCCAGGGCGTTTTGCTGGGCCTGACAGATATTTTTTGCCATGGCGTACAGCACCGGCATCATGAATTCCTGACGGCCCAGGCGGTTGTTCTGGGTTTTGGCCTGGTAAAGGGCCTTGCCGGTGATATTGGGAATGTCCTTACCCGAGCTGATGAACACGGAGGAATAGGCGTTGGTATCGTTGTAGATCATGGACGGGATCACGTCGGGCAGGTTGATGAGGCAATAGCGGTGCTCAATCCAGCCCGTCACCCCCTGGGTGCGCACTTGCCACCAGTCTCCGGATTCGCTGAGAATCATAAAGGCCGTGCCCGGGTTTAGCACCAGCAGCGCGTCTGCCAGCGGGTCCGGGGTGGGGGTGGGCTCCGGAGTCGGCTCCGGCGTGGGGATAGGCTCCGGGACGGGCTCCGGCGTTGGTTCTGCGGTGGGCTCCGGGGTGGGCTCCGCGGTGGGCTCGGCAGAGGGCTCGTCCGTGGGAACAGGAGAAACAAATTCACCTTCCACGCCCTCTGGCTGCGGCGGATCATCCGTCCCTTCGCCGGGGACCGTGCCGTCAGCTTGAGCGGCGGGGCTGCCGGAGGACTCTTCGGGGGCGGGCTCCACCGGAACAGGGACGGGCTCCGGCGTAGGAGGAACAGGGGTGGGAGCCGGCTCCGGCACAGGTTCCGGGGTGGGCTCCGGAGTTGGCTCCGGCGGGGCGTATACGGTGGCCAGCTTGCCATCCTGCCCCTCCGGCCGCCGCTCCCACAGGGGCAGCTTGATGGAGGTGTAGCCGGTGGCCCCTGTCACGGGCAGCTCCAGTCCCTTGGAGGGAGTGAACTGGAAGTCCAGCAGGTGCGCCGGGTCCCACAGGCTGGGCTCCGGAGTGGCCTCCTCCGACGGCTGTGCGGAATCGCCGGGAGCGGCGCTGGGGCTGTTGTCTCTCTGCTCCTGGGAGGGCCTGGATGAGGCGTCCGGCGCGGGGGAATCGTCCGCCGGGTCCACGGCATGGCACCCGGACAGCAGCTGCATCAGCACCGCGGCTGACAGCAAGATACAAATCTTCTTGCGCAGTTTCATAGCAGCCTCCTTGGTACGGTCAAATGACGTCCTGCACGGTCTCGGTGGTCCCCTCTCGGTATGTATAGACCGTGAATCCATTGTAAAACAGCTCTCCGTCCTCTCCGTCGCCCAGGCAGCTGGGGGCGTAGTCCCTGCTGGTGGGCTGGCCGATGGCGGCAATCATGCTGGCGGCGCTCCTGCCGATGAAAGCCATTGCAGCCTCCTTGGTGGCCGTGGGAGGGGATGGGGTAGGCGTGGGCTCCAGGCTGAACTCCGCCGGGGGCTGGGGCTGGGCGGACACGGCGGACGCGGCGGCCGTAGCGTCGGAGACGGTCGGGGCCGGAGTGCTCACCACCGGCTTGGGGGTGCTGACGGCGGGCGCAGGCGTCTGGGCGCTGTCCCGGGGTGCGGCGGAGGCAGCGGCCGCAGGCTCCGCCGCCTGAGAGGGCTCCCCGGTGGGCTCCGGCGTTAGGGCGCCGGCCTCGGCGGAGGGCGGAGGCGTGGGCGCGGGTGTGGCGGTTGGCTCCACCGTGGCGGAGGGACTGGGCGTGTCTACGGGGTCGGGCGCGGGATCGTCGGCCTGGACAGCGCAGGCTGACAGCAGGATGGACAGGGTTAAGATCCCCGCCAGGAGCAGGGAAAGCTTGTTTTTCATGCGGCATTCCTTCCTTTTTTCCAAAGCATTGCTCAGTTATGGCTGAAATCTGTCCGTCCGGCCTCCAAAACCTGACCGTTCAGCAGATAGAGCGCACGAACATCACCCAGCGCCGAACCGGCGGGCACGTAGAGGGTGAAGGGAGATTCCCCTTCACCGCCCGTTCCCGCAGGGCTGGCCTCATAAAGCAAGGCCCCCAGCTGGATATAAATGGGCGAATCCACGTCAATCGGTCCGGACAAAGTTCCCTCCAGCCGGATACAGCCCGCCAGTCTGCCGTCGTCTGCAGCGGTGATACTGGCGGCGGCCGCCCCCTGGGGCGGTTGCCCCGAGAGCAGGCGTTCAGGCGCGGGGAAAATGGGGGCGCTTTCCACTAGATAGTTCAAATTGCGTTCCACCAGCTCAATGACCACCGTGTCCACTCCAGATTCCTCCAGCAGGGCCATCTGGTAGGGCATGGACCGGCTGAACACCGCATGGCCGAAGTCCTCCGCCATGAAGGGATAAAGGGTGTTGCCGAAAGAGTCCCGAAACATCAGCAAATTCCCAGCTTTTCCTGGATTCTCCGTCTCAATGTGCTGATCCTCCGGGCTGCGGATGGGGCGCACATGCCGGAAGGTGAATTCCCGGTTGAACACCACCTCGCCCTCCAGCATTTCTCCGGTGGGGTAGAGCATCTCGTACAAATCCCCCCGGTGGGTGTTTTCCGTGTGCCAGCTTTGGGTGAACCACGGGGACCAGTCTGACCCGCCCAGAGAATCCATCAGCGTATCGTGGGCCAGGGCCGCGCCCCAGTTCGTCCAATGGGAGTCGGTAGCGTGGTAGAGCACCTGATCCTCCCTTCGAAACGGGGCGAACAGGTCCGCATATGCCACGCCCTGGGCTTCCAGCAGGGGGATCAGTCGGTCGATATCGTCCGCGCCCTCCAGCGGCGTACCCACATAGGGCAGGTACTGGGGATAGAGCGACGCCTTGTTGGGTGCTGCGGTGAAGGTCAGGCTTGCCCCGCGGGTTTGGGCATATTCTGTCAGCAGAGCCAATGTGCGGGCCGCGCAGAACAGCTCCCGGTCCGTCAACGGGTCGGTGTGGAGATAATCCTCCACCGTCTCTCGGTAAAACAGCCAGCCCTCCCGGCCCAACAGCACGCTGTCCTGAGCGGAGGTCTGAAACACCGCCGACTCCAGCGCGGCGTTGGCGGTGATCAACCGCTGGCGCAGGGCAAAATGGTCCTGCACGTAGTCGGTGACCTCGTCCAGCACCTGGACATTCAAGCTCCCGTCCTGGGTGGTGAGGGAGGGGGGCTGGGCCAGGGTCTGGTTGGCCGCCGCAGGCTCCTCGGGCAGAATCAGCATTCCCAAGGAAGGGATTAGACAGGCGCACAAAAAGGCCCCCATGGCTAGATCCGCTTTTGTGTTCAGCTTCATAGGGCCGCCTTTCAGAATTGGAAGTAGATAAAGGGGTTAAAGGATGTGCTGGACAGGTTGAGCACGCACACCGCGAACAGCGCCGCATAGGCCGCCGCCCGTCCCCATTGCCGGACGCTTTCCGGCGCAGGCTTGGAGACCCTGTCTGCCAGCCGCTGGGGCAGGCCTGAGGCCAGCAACACTCCGGCGATGAGGAAGAATACCGTCCGCCGGTCCAGCAGAGAGATAAGGGTCAGGGTATGGGCCGGGGCGAAGTCAAATCCGGCGAACATCTGGAAGAACATCAACCCGGCGACGGCCAGACAGTCCGCCCGGAACAGGGTAAAGCCCAGGATCACCACCAGCATGGTATACAGATGGGCAAAAGCAGATTGCCGTAAACGTTTTGGAATCACGTTGGCGTCCTCCAGGGTGGAGAACAGCCCGTGCCAAAATCCCCACAGCACAAAGGTCCAGCTGGCCCCGTGCCACAACCCAGTGAAGAAGAACACGATCACTTTGTTCAGCATGGTGCGGGCTCGGCCTTTTCGGCTGCCGCCCAGGGGGATATATAGATAGTCCCGGAACCAGGAGCTGAGGGAGATATGCCACCGCCGCCAAAACTCCTTGATGGATTTGGAGGTATAGGGCAGGTTAAAATTCTCCAGGAAGGTGAAGCCGAACATCCGGCCCAAACCGATGGCCATGTCGCTGTAGCCGCTGAAGTCAAAATAGATCTGCAGGGTGTAGCACACCGCCCCCAGCCAGGCCAGACGCATATCCAGCGCCCCGGCGGTCAGGGCGAACACGGCGTCCGCCACCCGTCCGGCGGTGTTGGCCAGCAGCAGCTTTTTGGCAAAGCCGGTGATAAACCGGCGGAGGCCCGAAAGGGTCAGCTCCGGGGTGAGCTCCCGGCGGTCGATTTGCAGGGCCACGTCGTGGTATTTGACGATGGGCCCCGCGATGAGCTGGGGAAAGAAGGAGATGTACAGTACCAGCTTGCCGAAGCGCTTGGTGCCGGAATCCGGTTCGCGGCTCACGTCCAGGGCGTAGCTCAGCCCCTGGAAGGTGAAAAAGGAGATGCCGATGGGCAGCGTCAGCCCCGGCAGGGGCAGGGACAGCCCAAACAGGCCGTTCAAGGTCCCCGCGAAGAAATCCAGATACTTAAACGTGCCCAGCAGCAGCAGGTTTCCCGCCACGGCGCAGGCGGCGGGCCACCGCTTTCCCTGCCCTGCGGGGGACATGAGCAGCAGGCCGAAAAGGTAATTCATCCCTACGCTGGCCAGCAGCAGGGGCAGGTACACCAGCTGGCCGAAGGAGTAAAACACCAGGCTGGCCGCAGCCAGCCAGACGTTCCGGCTCCTCATTCCGGGCAGGAGGCGGTAAACGATGTAGGCGGCGGGCAAAAAGCAGAACAAAAAGATGGGTGAACCAAAAACCATTTCTCTCTCTCATTCCCAGAACGTTAGATGACGCCGGACCGCGGCTGTTTGGATAAAGCCGCTATCTGGTGTACTGGACCGTGGTGTTGCCGGCAGGCTGCTTAAAGAAGCTATAGCCGCTCCGGTCCCAGTCGTGAAGGTAGCGCCATGCCAGCTGGGGATCGAAAATGTAGGGAGACCCGTCCAGCACGATTTCCACCCAGCCGTGGGGGCTGTTCAGCGCCGAGCCCACCACCGTGTAGGCGGGCAGGCCCAGCTCCCGGCACAGCAGGCAGTAGGCTGCGGAAAAGCTGTAGCAGTTGCCCTTGCCGTTTTGCAGGAAATACAGGGCGTACTCCGGCTCCCAGCCCGTCTGACCCTTGGAGATCAGCGGGCGTTTCAAATAGGTATAATTGTCCCGGACGTAGTTGAACAGCGCCTCCAGCTTTTCGTCCCGGGTCATGGAATCGTTGGTCAGCTCCTCCACGATGGCGTTCAGCCGCTGGTCCAGCTCCGCATTGCCGGTGGTATAGCAGCCGTTCTCGTCGAAATAAAGGCCGTTGATGTTCTGGTTCCGGGCGGGTTCTCCGTCGACGATCCAGTACAGCCGCCCGTCAATGCGCTGGGGACCGTCGGGTAGCGCGGCGGGCGGGGCCGGAGGCTGCTGGGTGGGCAGGGAGGGCTCGTAGACCGCAGAGAGCCACTGCTCCGCGCCTGTCATTTGGTCCACGGCGCACTGGTGGGTGACGGTGGCCTCCATGATATCCCAATAGGCCCAATGGCTTTGGGGTACGTCGGGGAAGGCGCGGGAGCTGTCGTTGGCCACGCTGTGAGCCGCGAGATAGGCCATATCCGGCGCGCGGCCCAGCAGGCGGTTGAACACCGCCACCGCCTCGCAGCGCTTGAGTCCGCTGTCAGGGAAAAAGTTTCCAGTGCTGTCCCCCAAGAACAGACCATAGGCTGCCGTGCGGGAGATGGCATCATAGGCCCAGTACCCCGGCCGCACATCGGGAAAGGCGCGGTAACCCTGGGCGTCGTAGGGGAGCACCAGGGCCAGGGCGGCGGCGCACTCCGCCCGGGTGGCGGGGGCGTCGGGGCGGAACAGGCCGTTCTCGCCGGTTATGAGCCCCAGTCCCGCCGCGCTCTGTACGGCGGGGGCATACCAGGAGTCCGGGGACACGTCGGAAAACCGGGGAGATGAGGCGGGGACGTCCGCCACGATTCCCATGAGCATCTGAGCCAGCTCCGCCCGGGTCACATTCCGCTCGGGGAGAAACCACCCGTCGCTGCCGTTCATGTATTTAGTGTGAGTCCCCGCGTTCTGCGAAATCAGCATGACGGGGGCGGTGCGCAGCTGTGCATTGGGGCTGGGGGCCCCGAACGAGCCCGCGTTGGCCGCCGATACGGGCAGAGTAAGGACCAGCATGACCAGCAGGGTGCAGGCTAAGCTCCGGCCCAAGCTCCATTTTTTCATACCAACGCCTTCTTCCTATTCGCAGGGCAAGCCCCGGAACCGCAAAAAATCAGGGGGCCTGAACAATCGATTTTACTATTATAGCATATATTTCCTGGTGAATCAACATATTTTCATGCGTTTTTCCAGCGGTTCGGGACAATATCGGCGGCAGGACTGAATGCAGCCCTGCCGCCGATGACTTGGATATATTTAGGTGGCTTGCCCCGGAGCCGCCGCTTACCGGAAATATAGTGCGCCGGAGTCGAAGATGGGCTGGAGCTTCTCGCCGGGTATGTTCTTTGCCACGAACTCGCCCCGGCGCTCGCTGTGGGCCATCTTGCCGAACACCCGGCCGTCGGGGGAGAACACGCCCTCAATGGCGTACATGGAGCCGTTGGGATTCACCAAGCTGTCCATGGACGGCACGCCTTGGGCGTCCACGTACTGGGTGGCGATCTGACCGTTGGCAATGAGCTGGTCCGCCACCGCCTGGGGGGCCACAAAACGGCCCTCGCCGTGGGACACGGGGACGGTGTGCAGGTCGCCCACATGGCTGAGCAGCATCCAGGGGGACTTGACGGAACACACCCGGGTGGTGACGTACCGGCTCTGGTGGCGGCCGATCAGGTTGTAAGTCAGGGTGGGGCTGTTTTCGTCCGCCGGGGAGATCTCCCCCCGGGGCAGCAGCCCCAGCTTGAGCAGCGCCTGGAAGCCGTTGCAGATGCCCAGCATCAGGCCGTCCCGGTGCTTCAGGAGGTCGTGAACCGCATCCATCAGGCGGGGATTGCGGAAGAAGGACACGATGAGCTTGGCGGAGCCCTCCGGCTCGTCGCCGCCGGAAAAGCCGCCGGGCAGGAAGACGATTTGCGCATTCTTGATGGCCTGCTCCAGTTCCAGCGCGGACTGGGCCAGACTGTCCGGGGTGAGGTTGCGGATGACCACCGTCTCCGCGTCCATCCCCGAGCGCAGGCAGGCCCGGACGGAATCATACTCGCAGTTGGTGCCGGGGAACACGGGAATGACCACCCTGGGCCTTGCGATCTCGCCGTCGAACACGGCGGGGGAACGACGCTCCCAGGTGATGGTCTCCACCGGCTCAGACGTGCCCGCCCGGGTGGGATAGACCTCCTCCAGGACGCCCTCGTTGAGCTTGAGCAGCTCGTCGATGGGGACGGAGTCGTTTCCGATGGTGACGGCTGGCTCGGCGGCAGTAACTCCAACACGCCGGGCATAGGGGCAGTCAACGTCCTCCGTCAGCTCGGCCACAATAACGGCGGAACCAATTCCGTACCAGTTGGTCATATCATCGTTGGTCTGGAAGCCCACGCGGTTGCCAAAGGACATCTTCATTACCGCATCGGCCATGCCGTTCTCCGCGACCCAAGCGGCCTTTACTTTACCCTCCTGCGCCAACTGGTACAGCGCCTCCCAAGAGGCTTTCCGGCTGTCTGCCGCGTCATCATTGGGGGCAAATAGGTACACCGGGTGCCCCGCCTCCTTGAACTCGGGAGAGAGCACGTCCCCGGCCTTGACGGGGGCGATGGCGAAGGAGATGAGGGTGGGGGGCACGTCCAGGTCCAGGAAGGAGCCGGACATGGAGTCTTTGCCGCCGATGGCGGCACAGCCGTAGTCCAGCTGGGCGTCCAGCGCCCCTAGCAGGGCCTGGAAGGGCTTGCCCCAGCGCTCCGGCTCGTTTCTCAGCTTCTCAAAGAACTCCTGCAAGGTGAGATACGCATCTTTATAGTCGGCCCCCGCCGCAACCAGCTTGGCAATAGAGGCAGTCACCGCATCATAAGCGCCCCAGTAGGGACTGGCGGACATGGCCTCCGGATCACAGCCGTAGGCCATCACGCTGGCCTGATCGGTCTCCTCACCGGGCATGGTGGGCAGAAGCGCCGCCATGGCCTGGGCGGGGGTGGCCTGGGTCTTGCCGCCGAAGGGCATCAGCACGGACCCCGCGCCGATGGAGCCGTCGAACCGCTCCACCAGCCCCCGGCGGCTGGCGCACTTCAGGCTTGCCGCCATCTCCCGCAGGGTGGAGGGGCGGTCCGCACCGTGTCCCACATACTCCGGCACAGACGCCTTGGCCCGCTTCACCGCGCCGTTGGTGTTCAAAAACTCCCGGCTCAGATCGGCGATGGTCTGGCCCTTCCAGGTCATCACCATCCGGGGGGACTCGGTGACCACGGCCACCCGGTAGGCCTCCAGGTTCTCCGCCTGGGCGGCGGCAATGAACGCCTCCTCGTCCTCCGGGGCGATGACCACCGCCATGCGCTCCTGGCTTTCGGAGATGGCAAGCTCGGTGCCGTCCAGGCCGTCGTATTTTTTGCGCACCGCGTCCAGGTCGATTTCCAGCCCGTCCGCCAGCTCGCCGATGGCCACCGACACGCCCCCCGCGCCGAAGTCGTTGCAGCGCTTAATCATCCGGGTGACGTTCTCATCCCGGAACAGCCGCTGGAGCTTGCGCTCCTCGGGGGCGTTGCCCTTCTGCACCTCGCTGGCCATGGTGGCCAGCGACTTTTTATTGTGGCTCTTGGAGGAGCCGGTGGCCCCGCCGATGCCGTCCCGGCCCGTGCGCCCTCCCAGCAGGATCACCACGTCGCCGGGGGCGGGGCGCTCCCGCCGCACATGGCCGGCAGGGGCGGCGGCCACCACCGCGCCGCACTCCAGCCGCTTGGCGATGTAACCGGGGTGGTACAGCTCGGCCACGTGCCCCGTGGCCAGGCCGATCTGGTTGCCGTAGGAGGAGTAGCCCGCCGCCGCGGTCTGGGCGATCTTCCGCTGGGGCAGCTTGCCCTCCAGGGTGTCGCTCAAGGGGACGGTGGGGTCGCCGCCCCCCGTGACCCGCATGGCCTGGTGGACGTAGGCCCGGCCGGACAGAGGGTCCCGGATGCAGCCCCCGATGCAGGTGGCCGCGCCGCCGAAGGGCTCGATCTCGGTGGGGTGGTTGTGGGTCTCGTTCTTAAACATGAGCAGCCAGTCCTGCTCCTCTCCGTCCACCACGGCGGGGACGTGGATGGAGCAGGCGTTGATCTCCTCGCTCTCGTCCAGCTCGGGCAGCAGGCCCCGCTTTTTGAGGACCTTTGTCCCGATGGTGGCAATGTCCATCAGGGTCTGGGGGCGCTTCTTTGCCTTTTCCTCGCCGTACACCTCCACCCGGGCGGCCAGGTAGCGCTCATAGGCGGCTTTGACCCGGGGGTCGTCGATTTGAATCCCCTTCAAATGGGTGGAGAAGGTGGTGTGGCGGCAGTGGTCGGACCAGTAGGTGTCCACCACC
>CAOKLO010000066.1 GCA_948469375.1 uncultured bacterium
GGGTTTTTGTGCCCTTTTTGGGTGCACCTCTAATCCGGGTATCTTTCACACTAAATGCCTCCTTCTTTCTTACGCCCCGTTGAGCGCCGTTTCCATCTTCTTCAGCAGTTCGTCAAAGGCTTCCTGGGTCATGGCGCCGGTGTCCAACAGATAACGGTAGTCGTACAAGTTTGGCAAATGGGGAAGGGCCAGCAAGGTCTGGGCGAAGGCATGGGCCGCAACCTCGCTGCAGCGGTTGATTTTGGCCCTGCGGTGAAACTTCAAAAAAGACAATGAAACCACGTCGGGCAGCTCCTCGGCCACGCTTTTCCCCCGCCGGTATTCCAGAACATGAAAATACTCATGGGCCAGGTGAATATGGAAGGCCTTCTCAAAACTCAGCGGCGCTTCCCCCGCTCCGCCGCTGTACCCGGCCAAGGCTTGGATAGACTCCTGGTAGACCTCCACTTGACACCCCTCGGTGGAAAGGGTGGCCTGGCCCCGCAGGATGACCCCAAACCGGCCCTTGCCGGAAGGCTTCTCCACGATGGCAATACCGGCCTCCCGGTATAGGTCTACAATATCCCGGCCCGCCAGGAGCTGGGCAGCGTTCCTTCCGGCGGCCAGGGAGGCGTCCACATACTGGGCCAGCTGGTTCTGCGGTATCTTATGGAACAGCATATCGTTGGACAGCTCACACAGAGCCAGTACCCGGTCATCCATCCGTTTCCCCCACTCCTTTATCGATAAGCCACTGCCAGGATCGGTTCCTCGCCATCCAGTGTTTCGGTTTCTACCTCTAAAATGGAGTACAGCTGCTCCGCTGTCTGCATACCGCTCAAGTCCAGCATTTTTTCCTTGTAAAATACGAAGACCTTTGGAATGGTGGCATTGGCATCGGAATAGGTGGTGTGGTCGTCCAGGAAACTGTGGAACTCGTTTCCTTGGCGGTTCTTGGGAAAGAGGAGGTGGCTGGCCTTTTCTTTGCGAAGGCGCACAACGCCCTCCCGGTCTACCACTGCCACACCGCTGCGGCGGAGCTTGATCAGCCCGCCCAGGGCCTTCTTTTGGATCTCCCCTTCAAAGAGGTTCCAGCGGCCGGTGCCGCAGACATAGCGGGTGCTTCCTGTCCTGGCGCCCAGGGACTCGGCTGCGATAGCCCCCAGCTCATCTTGGGTCAGCTCTTTGGCCCCCAGGTTCTTCTGCCGCAGCTCGGTCGCCCCGGTGGCGATAGCCCGGAGTATGTTCTTTTGGGCGTCGATCTCAATGGTCACATCCACGGTGTCCTCCTTTGCCCCCGAGCGGACAATGCGCTCGATTACATCGGCCCGGATGGCCTTGATATCTTTGTCAGTGGGGTTTGCCACAGTGCGCTCCAGCTGTTCCCGGACCATGGCCAGTGCCACGCCGATGGTGGAGATATAGGGGGCGTTTTTCGCCATACGGGCCTTGAGGCCCATTTTTTCAGCCAACGCATTGACGATGACAGCTCCGCTGCCGCCGCCGCCCACCAAAGTAATGAAGTTCCTATCCAGCTCGTATTCGTCAATGAGATCCTCCACTACTGCGGCCAGCTTGCCCATGGCAATGTCCATGACCTGCCGGGCGGCCTCCTGGGCGGAAACCCCGATGTAATTGCCCAAGCTCTGCCATGCGGCCTCGTTGGGGGCGGCCACGCCCCGGGCGTAGTCCCCCTCCGGGACATAGCCCAACAGATTGGCCGCGCCGGCCAAAGTCAGGGAATACTCCTTCCCGTCCTGGACCAGCACGGTGGCGTACTCACAGGGGTCGTCCGCCCTGGGACTCACCATCTGTACCTGTGCGGAAACGATGGCCTCTTCGGGGGCAAAGCATTCATACTGCTTGTTGGCGATGTGGGCGCTGCGGGGGCCCACGTCCACGATTTTATTGTTTTGCACGCGGATCATACTGCCGCCGGCCACGCCCAGCGTCCGCACGTCCAGACTCTGAAGATAGGTCTTGTGTCCGCCCACCTGGGCGTATTTGATCATAACCTTTCCATTTTTAATTACACTGATATCTACGCTGGTGCCGCCCGCCTCAAAAAAGATGCCGTCAGACACCTTTTCATACATGAGGGCCCCCGCTACGCCGGCGGCCAACCCGGAAAGCATGGTAAGAATGGGGCGCTTACGAACCTCCTCAATGCTCATTACACCGCCATCGCAGCGCATGATCATCAAATCGGAGCCGATCCTGGTATCCCGCACAGCCTGCTCGGTCATATTGGCGGTCTCCATCATCTTAGGGATAAGGGAGGCATTGACGACTGCGGTGCGGGTGCGCATCTTCAACCCATAGAGCTGGCTGATCTCATGCCCGCCAGTGCAGTAGAGGCCCATACCCCCGGCGGCGTCCATGACCCGGCGCTCGTTGGTGGGATCATCTACGCTGAACGCCTCGCTGGCCACAATGACCTCCGCCCCCTGCTCCTGAAGACTTTGGATGGCGGCGGCAATAGTTTCATCGGTGAGGGTTTTGCTGTCCTCAAAGGTATGGCAGCTTTTTAAGAATTTGCCGGGGGCCAGTTCAATGCTCTCCACATTTGTCTCGCCTTTGGCCCCCCGGGCGTCTATGCCGGTGGCCATGCCCAATATGCCCACTGCGGCCACATCGCCCTCCAGCAGGGCGTTGGTGGCCTGGGTGGTGCCGTGGGCGATAAAGGTGACATCCTCGGGAGCGATGCCCTGCTCCTCCATCAGCGCGGTGATGATGCGTACCACGCCGTGGGCCACCCCCTCGTTGTGGGTGGTGGGGATCTTTTTCTTTGCGATAACCTCATAACTCTCGGCGTCAATGACCACAGCGTCAGTAAACGTACCGCCTACATCAATGCCGATGCGCACTTTTTTGCCCATAGTTTTACCCTCCAGGAGTTAAGATTTATATAGCACACCACCCAACTCCAATCATGGGCTGGGCGGTGTGTTTAAGGGCGATGGAAAAATGGGAGGCGGCTTTACAGGGTGACCATGAAGCTGGCCACAACCAGCCCCACAAAGGTGGAGGCCATGATCCAGAGGATGGTCTTTTTCAGGTATTCGTTCACATCCACCTTCGTGAAGTCGCTGACCCAGACGTTATGGGAATTGGTGGGGTCGCATACAGCCTGTACATTGGAGTCCAGACGGAGGGCCACCATGGCAGCCACAGGGTTCATGCCGGAGGCGGCCAGCAGGGCCACGATGCCGCTGCCCAGACCCCAGACGTTCAGCGGGCCGCGGTAGATTGCCAATACGCTCAGCAGGCCAAAGATCAGGATGAACATGACCTTGCCCTGGGGGATCACGGCGGAGATCACGGGCTGGAGTACCTCGGCCACCTGGAGCGCCATAACGGCTTTCAGGGTCATGCCGATGCCGATCATTAGGCCGGCCGCGCCGGCGGTGTCCTGGATGCCCTCTACGCAGGAGCCCGCAACCACCTGGACGGGGTTCTTGGGGGTGGAAAGCACAAGGGCTGCCAGGATGCCGATAATGATGGCGGGAACCAGCGGCATTTTTAGGGCAAAAACCAGCACCACAGGGATGATGGGACTGATGAGGGCGACAGCGCGGACGTTTTTCTCACTGCCATCATCGGTGACGGGCATAGCCCACGCCTTGCGGGTCTTCTTGCCATGGCTGACCGAGAACACGATCCAGGCCACGGCTACCACCATCAGGGGGATGCCGCACAGCCAGGAGTAAGAGGTGACGGTCTCCAGGGGAAGGCCCAGTGTATCGATATATACGCCCAGGGTGCCCACGGAGAACGTGACGCCGATGCCGTTGGAGAACAGCAGCACCGTGCCTGCGGTCAGGGGATCTACGCCAGCGGAGATCATAATGGGGATGATGATGGTGCCCACAAGGATGACCATACCCAGGCCATTGGAGGCAGCAAAGATGATGGAGCAGACCACAAGGAACGCCAGGGCAATGGGCAGGGGCTTGTCGCCGGCCAGCTCGGCGGCCTTGCGGATAATGGTGCGGGTAATACCCACCTTGGTGAGCAACTTGCCGAAGATGCCGCCAAAGAACAGCCCGGCGATGGCGGTGCTCATCCGCATAGCGCCGGCCTCCAGCACGTCAGCCGCGATGGAGAACTCTCCCCCCATAAAGGGGATACCGGCCACCAGGGAAATCCCGACAGCCATGATGGGAAGGGCCAGGATGGTAGGGAGTTTGCGTGTCATCATAAGGGCTACGCAGATTACGAAGATCAGGAAAATGCCGATTGCTTGAACGGTTTGCATAGTGGGAGCCTCCTCTTTTCTTCATTTTATTTGCACGCGACCGTCTTGCCGCGCAGGGGTCAGCCTTTACACTTCATCCAAGTAGACGTTCTGCTCCTTTAGGCGCTGCCTCAGCTGCGATATATCCACATCGGCTGCCGACATCCCGGTCTGGGCCGCCAGCGCAGCCGCAATACCGGCTGCCTGACCTAAGCCGCCGACCGTGGGCGTGGTGCGGATGGCCGCCTGTGCTTCAAACGACGCGGATACGCATCGGCCTGTTACAAGAAGATTCCGAATTTCAGGACAGTAAAGCACGCCATAGGGGATGGAATAATAGGTGCCCCGCTTACTCATAAAAGTGCTGGCGGTTCCCTCTCCACTGGGATTGTGGATATCAATTGGGTAGGCGGAGTGGACGATGGTATCTGGGAACACGGTCCGTTCCAAAATATCCTGCGCGGTAAGGGTGTATTGCCCTACCAGCTGACGGGAACCGCGCACCCCTACTGTGGGGCCGGTGAACTCCAGCAGCGCCTTTTCAAAGCCGGGCACGTAAGTGCGGAGAAAGGAATCCAGCTCCGCGCACTGGCGGCGCCCCTCATACTCCGCGTTGCTGAGGCTCCAGGCATCGGTGGCATCGTGGCCGATAATACGGGTTGTGTTGATGATGTACTCCCCTGGACGGCCAGTCCCGAACATCAGTACATTTTCCCGGCGGATGGACAGCCGTCCTGCGGCTTTCTCCGCTTTGAATTCCTGATCAAAGCCCTCCAGGTCAAAGGGGATGTCCTGCTTAAAGATGTCTAGGTGGGGGGCCAGCGCCGGGAAAAGCTCCGGATGCCCCAAAACGTACTGCTTGAGCTGGACAGTGTCTACATTGCAATATTTCATTTTCATGGTCATCGGCTGTGCGGCCCCGTCCTCCGGACGGCCCTTTGTCATGGGGGCCCCTGCCCACATGGCCAGATCCCCGTCCCCGGTGGCATCAACGTAGACTTTGGAGGAGAGCTTCGTCAGGCCGTCCTTATTACAAATGGTTACGGCTGTTATCTCGTTCCCTGCTGTCTCCACGGCACCGAGGAACGTATGGAACAGAACCTTGCAGCCTGCCTGACGGAGTTTCTCATCCAGAAGCAGCTTCAACCCCTCCGCGTCAAATGGGGTGACTGTGCTGCAATACTGTTTCGTGTCGGGCACATGGCCTGGGGATTGTCCCCTGCGGACCAATTCCGCAACCAATTCTTCCATGATTCCCCGGATGACCTGTTTGTCCCCGGCGTGGAATGTCATCATGGGACCGACGCCGCAGCCAGTCAGGGTCCCGCCCAAGTAGCCGTCCCGCTCTGCCACCAGCACTGAAGCGCCCTGCCGGGCCGCTGCCAAAGCGGCGCAGCATCCGGATACGCCTCCGCCGATGATGATTATGTCGAATTGCTCCATTTTGCCGCCCCCATGTTTTTGTCGGATGGACAACAAGGTTTGGAAGTAGCAGCTGTCCATTCGCAATTTGCCCAAAATTTTTGGTTATACATCCTCTCTGTTGTAGAGAATAGCACATCAATCAAAAACCGTCAATAGTTTTGAAAGATGTTTCTACAATTTCTGAAAGTTTTTGATTTCTTGTGTCAACTTGCTTTTTTCCTGGGGTATGATATAATATCTGCAAAATAGACACGATGTAGGATTGAACTGATATATCACAGCGGCACATCGCCGAAAGGATGAGCGCCTTTGTACTCCCCCGTCATTGCCAAAATCGTTGCCATGCAGCAAAATCTGACTGTCAGTGAGAACGAGATTGCGCGATATGTAATCAATAACACCAATGCGGTGGTTTCCAGCACCATTACCAACATTGCCCAGAATACGAATACCTCTGAGGCAAGCATTAATCGGTTTTGTAAAAAAATTGGGTTTAAAGGTTTCAATAGCTTTAAGGTTGCCCTTGCACAAGAAAATTTTTATAACTCCATGCAAGATCCACCCAGCGGCGACCAAGGTGGTTTTGTGGTCTCGGTATGCGCAGACTACCGCAATATGCTTATGAATACGACTGCTCTGCTGGATGAGAACTGCGTTGTCCAAGCGGCTGACGCCATTCGCCGCGCCGAACATATCTTTATTTTCTCCCTGCCCCAAACCTCGTTGGTATCGCATGAATTTGAGTTGAAATTGAGTATGCTGGGGCTGTTTGCCCAAGCCACCGACAGTTTGGGTCGTGCCCGCATCTTTGCGTCTACTGTAGGGCCGGAAGATCTGATCATCGCTATTGCCCCATCTCTCTTGATTCCAGATCTGTATCAAGCTGTCTCTGCCTGTAAGGAACGAGGAGCCAAACTTGTTACCATCACCAGTTATGATTCCCCCAAACTGGGGGATCTGGTGGATTACAAATTCATCATCAGTGATAAAATCACCACTCAGAATTCTTTGGCCAACTCCAATAACCTAATGTTTCTTTATGTATTAGACGTGTTGTACTGTGCCATTTTAGGCAATGACAAGACGCTGAAGAACAGGCGGCTAAATAGTGACGCTATTCTTAACAGTCAACAGCAGCAACGGGCAGATCATTTTTTCTATGAGTTTTAACACCCCTATGCTGTCTGAGAGGATCTTTTGTAGACAGTGGTACAATCCGTCATGAGATGATAGGTTCATATTGAAATGGTAGCCAAATATAATCTCGGCATTTATGCGCGGAAGCCTTGCATCCGTAACTTCCGCATCTAACGCAAAACAGGGCGGGGTCTCAATGAGGCCCCGCCCTGTTTTCCTGTGTGCATCTTCATTCCAGCAGCCGTTCAAGTTCCCGCTTCGCGTAAACAACACGGGCCACTGTTACCAATTTTTTGCCTTCGTCCACCCAATAAAACATGATGTAGTTCTGCACCAGCCGCTTCCGATACTCATGCTTCAGCGGCCTGATGGGGGTGTAGGCGGGATTTGCGTACGGAAATCCCAGGATGCTGTCCCCCGCCTGAATCAGCTCCATAGCCAGCCGCTCCGCCGCTGTTGGATTACAAAGCTCCCGGCTGATATACCGCACAATATCCATCATGTCTTGGCGGGCAGCAGGCAGGTACTCCAGCTTATACAACCTGCTCCCCTCCAATGGCCTCTCGCATCGCCTGCAGGACTTCTTTTGAGGAGTAACGCTGGTCTGTCAGCTCGGCCTCGCGCTCCGCTGCCTGGAGCTTGAAGTAGACCTCGCTCTCAAATTGAAGCGATTCAAAAGCCTCCATGCTCATGACGACCATGTCGCCATAGCCGTTCTTCGTCAGAAACACAGGCTGGGCTGTCTCGTGAACCGTCTTGGAGATATCTGCGAAATTGTTTCGCAGATCGGACACAGGCCGTATCAGTTTCATAGTCATCGCCTCCACCGCTCATTTTAGCATAATTGCGCTAAAATATCAACTGGATTCTTTGCAGAATCCAGTTGAAGGGGTATCCCATTGGTACCCGGTATGGTCTTAACGGCCCGAACGGCTGTCCATCCAGGCTGTCAGTACCTCCTGGGCCCGGGCTTCGTCAAGGCACAGCTCAAAAAATTTGTTTTTTAGGCAGGGCACAGCGCTGAACATATTTGTTGTACCCGAATCGCACAGATCATCCAGGTAGTCAAAATATTTCTTCATGTCCGGATTGTTTGCCCGCAGCAGCTTCCGGCATCTGTCCAAATCATCCTCCCGGAAGGCCCCGCCGATGGAAAAGTTCCACTCCACGGTGCCGCCCTCGTACTGCTGGAGGCCGTGAGCCACAAAACTCCAACCATCGCCCATACGGACCATGGATGCCTGATGCTCCCCGAGGCTCACGGTTACACGCATATTGCTCTGGTTAAGATAGCTTGCGTTGGACAAACAGCAGTATTCCCGGCCATTCCGATTTTTGTAGATCTGCCCAACTACAGGTAGAATGTATTTCTTTTGCATCTTGCGATCCTCCTTATTGGTATTCTTAAAAATCCTCCTCCCAGGGATCTGAGCCTGCACTATCTTCTGCCTGGACAGCCTTCCCCCCGGAACTCTTTTCGGCGGCTTTCCTGGCCTTGGCCTCTGCCGTCTGCTGGACTTTGAGAAACCCCATAGCCAGGGCCTCGCCGCCCACGTCCTCATTGCGCGGCTTTTGCCCTGCTTTTTCCTGCACCGTTCCAGGGCGGCATCATAGTCATAGCCGATCCCGCCTTGAAACTTATCCGCGATTTCCCGCAGCTTATCTGCATAGAATTCATACTTGGCGCGATGAAAGCCCTGCAAATCCCAGGTGTCACACACCATGCCCAGCAGACGGGAGTAATCCCACAGGGCATCAACAATTTTGCAGATGTCCCCGCAGCAGGTCTTGATCTCCCGGTCGCCGTGAATATCATTTGTTCCGCTTCCGCCGTCTCTTTGGCATCCTGTTCCGCCTGCTGTTCCTGCGGTGTCAGGTAACGCTGTTTTAGCTCGTTGGCGTCCCAGACAGACAGCTTCGATTGGGCAATCACCGCGTCAAACAGTCCGCGCTGATCTTCGGGGATCAGCAGGGCAATGGTAAAGTTGTGCCAGTCGCCCCACCGGATGGCGATCCCTGGTGTACCCTGGGCGTAGAGCCGCCGGGTCAGGTCGTTCAGTTCTTCGCTCATATCCCAGGACACGGGATCAGGCCAAAATGCTCCTTCATGGTGTCTCTCAGCTCCTCCACTTCAATTTGGTATTCCTGGGCGATACAGCCCTCGCACACGATCTGCTGATAGCCCAGCGCACGGCTGCACCGCTTGTCCCAGGAATTCACCTCCCCGCCGCAGACGGGGCAGGAGAGGTCCGGGTACCAATGCAGTTTGGCGGGGTTTGAAAAACTGCGCTCATTCACATCTGAGTCTCCTTTCAAAACGCAAAAGGACTGTCAAACTGTAAAAAACAGTCTGACAGTCCTTTGCGATTCATCTCCCGCAGCCTGCGGGAACGGTCATTCTTCCCCGGCGCCCTCCTCGATCTGCGCTAAAAACGCGGAGGGAGAATGCACCTGAACGGGGGATTTTTCATAGTCCCTGAGATTCCTGGTCACGATGCAGTCCATCCCGCAGCGCAGGGCGGTTTCCACCATCATGGCGTCCTCGTAGTCTGTAAGCTCGGACGATATCGCCCGCCGGCAATCCATCCCGGAGGTGTCCAGCAGCTCAAACAGGCCAAACAGGGTACTCAGCACACGCCGGGTTTTCTGGTCGTTGTGGGTGTGCCGATGGGTGATGTAGTAGATATCTGCCGCCGATTTCGCGGTGAGGAAACCCATGACGCGCTTGTTTGCGACAGCGAGAAAGATCTGCTGTGCATCCTCCGCGAAGGGTTCCCGGGCCTGGAGCGCGTCAATTATGATACAGGTGTCTATTAACGCCCTCATATCCGGTCCAGCCTTTCCTCACGGGCCTGTTCCACGGTCACATCAGGCGGGAGAATACCAAACAGAGATTTAGCCATATCCACCCGGTCCTGGAAGGGGTTGGACAGCTTGGCCACCACTGTTCCGTTCCGGGTGATGTAGATGTCCTCCTTGCTGGACAGGGCTAGGTATTTGCCCAGGTTCTTTTTCAACTCTGTCGCGGTGATAGACATTTGCCAGCGCTCCTTTCACACAGATGACTTTATCTGTAGTATATGCCAATCGTGCGATTTAATCAAGCGCTTCGTGCGAAATTATCTGAGGAGGTCTCAACCAGACACGGCACAACTACCACCCGCCATTCAGATTTTTTCGGCTGGCCTGCCCGCACTCTATCCAAAAGAGGGCGGTTCGCCGAGACAGCGTACCGCTGCCAGCAGTAGCGCGGGCAGTGCCCTGTCTTTAAGAACACCTTCCGTTCCAACGCGTACATCCCTCACACCTCCTTTGACCTGTTCCGAAGGAGCCGCATCAAAGCCTTCATATTTCTTGTGTATTGGGGCATGAAGGGTCCGTCCAAGTCATAGCTGTAGTAGCGGTAGTGGAGGGTTTGGACCATACAGGCTTTGATCTCATCAGCGCCCAGTCTGCGGAGCAAACCACCCAGCTCTGGCATCAGGGTGGCTTCTGTGGTCATAAATGCGCAACTTTCCTCGGAAAAATTCTCGTGAAGCCAATCCTTTACCAGCACTTTGCCGCCGGTGAAATGGGATGCGTGGCGGTCCATACACTGGAACGTCTCAAAGGCTTTACCGCACTCCCCCGGGCAGGTGAAAAACGGATAGATCCGGCACGTCTGCGGTCTGCCCTTATAGACGGAGCACCGGCCATCCCGCAGAAAGACGCAGGCATGGTCGTCTCCCACCGTGTTCATCAGATAGATGGGCAGGCAGCCCTCCAGGAGATCGGTGTGGGCATAACGCTCATACACAGCGTCGATGGAAGAAGCCAGCCGCTGTTCCCGCAGAAGGCGGGCCAGCCAGTAGGCGTCCAGGGGCGTCAACATCAGCTCGCCCTCTATGTTCCGGCAGCACTCGGCGCACTGGCTGCATTGGAAACATACCCGGTCTTTGGGCCGGACAGGGATGGCGCGACTCATGCGGCGGCCTCCTTCACGCCCAGGGCGCGGTAGACGGCTTTCCGGTTCTGGTAGCATTCCTCGGCGGTAGCGCCCGTCTGCGTAAGTCTGAACGAGGCGCAGAGCCTCTTTCACTTGTTGCCGGTACCGCTATTCCGGCAGGTTTTCCCGTTCCCTGTCAATGGTGCCCGGGGGCGGGATGCTTTGGTCTTGGTCAGGTCTGCGCTGGGGCTGTTGGGTGGGGGCGAACCCCCAGTCCCTCAGCTTGAGCTTCAGCCGCTTGTCATGGGTGACGCCATCCTTTTTGGCGTACTCCTCCAGTTCCAGAGAGCCGGATACCCACAACACGCTGCCTTTGCCCACGCCTTTTTCGATAAGCTGCCGCGCCATAGCGCCCCAGGCCCACACCGACAGGTACTGCGGATGGGCGTTTCTACCGTACCCCACGTATTCCATCAGAGGGAAACAGAGGTAGGGGGTGCCTTTCACGCTGGTTTTCAGCTCCAGTTCGGACGTGACCCGGCCTGTGCAGTACAGCTGAGACATAACGCTCCTTTCCGCCCGTTGGGGCTAAAATGTATATATAAAAAGAGCCCGAGGGCAGACCGATCCCCTTACAGGGGCCAGCTCTATCCACCGGCTCTTGTGAACAAACCCAGGAAACGCCTCGCAGATCATCCCTGCTGTTTTTCCAACAGGGCCAGCGAATCCTGCAACGTGTGCAATGCGAAACCCTTCGCTCCCAGGCTGATGGTCCAGCCTGCCCTCTTGATTAAGAGGAAACGCACATAGAATCAATTACAAGGGGATTGTACCACAATATATTGTCGGTGTCAATAGAAATAGCACAATATATTGATTGCATGGAATAAAAAACACAAGGAGTTGTGTTCCGCGGGTATTGGGCAGTGAGGAGGCGGGGCGGGCCCCGCCTCCCGGTTTGTCCTAAGTCTCCACAAACAGCCCCACCGGGCACACGTCCTCATAGCCGGGGGTGGAGATGTACCAGCACCCGGGGCCCGTGATCTCCCAGGCTACCTCCAGCGTGATATCGTGCCAGCCGTCCGGGAACCGGGCCCGAAAAGAGTCCCCGGCGTGGATGCCGTACCCATCCACCAGCAGACGGGGGTGGGGGTCGTGGTCATTGGGGTCGGGTAGCTTGATCTGGCTGTACCGTTTCTTCATAGGGGATTCCTCCTGTCGTTGATTGGGCCGTCCACATAATAAATAGTGGCTGCACATTTATTTTTTTGCACGCTCCCCAAAAATTTTTTATCCCCGCTCAAAGACGATCTGCTTGCGCAGGTACAGGTTGGCTACCGCCATGGTGATGGGTGTGCGCTGCTTTGCCTCCAGCATTTCAAAGGGGAGGCTGTCGCTGGTGGTGTAGTCGTTGTCGATGAGGACGTCCATGAGTTTTTCGTCCGTGGACACATCGGTGGCCCCTACCTCGGCGCATTTGATGAGCTCGGCGGTGGACAGCAGCACCTGCCGGGACAGGGCCAGCACCTGGGCCTCCCGCTCATTGGGCAGGTCCTTTCGGAACAGCTCCCTGGCCTTGGAAAAGGGTACCCCGTCCAGCAGCAGCTTGCCGAAAGCGGCCAGCTTCAGGGGAAGGCTCTCCGAGAGGGGGACCACATAGAGCTCCCCCAGCAGATCATACAGCGCCTCGAAATCGGTGTCGCCTGTGCTCCGGGCGATGAGGCCCCGCACCTCCAGGCGGTTCAGGCAGGTTTCCAGTGTCCGCCGGGCGGGGGGCAGGTTCCCGGCCAACTGGCCGTATTTCATTTCGATCTGCTCCAGCCGCAGGAACCGCCAGTTGAGAACGGTCCACACCGCCATCTCCTGGATGTCCACCATAAGAGTAAAATCGTATTTCATTGGGATCACCTTTCTTTCGTGAGGCAGCAGCACCATGCCGCATGGCTTACGGCCGGGAAATATTCTTCGCACAGCCGGATGACCTGTTCACAGCGGAACAGGGAAAACCTGCCGATGTGGGCCTCCTGTTCCGGCAGATCCAGCTTGGCCTGGAGCCAGCGGTACGCCTGCTTCTTGCCCATCAGTCCGCTTGTCCACAGCCGGTCAAAGGCTTTGTGAGCCTCAACACGTTTGCGGCGCAGCTTCCTGTCGGCCAGGGTGCCCATGGGCAGGCGGGTGTCCCTGTGGGCGGCCACATAGGAATCGCAGGCCGGATAGCAGGCGCAGACATAGTAGGGTGCGGCAGGGTCTGCGGCTTTGGAGCCGTATACCACGGACGCGGGGCGCAGGAGCGCCCGGGAGCCACAGTAGGGGCATTTGATGTTGACTCGTTTCATAGGGATCACTCCTTTGTTCAGTTGGGGGGTGCACCGATTTTGGGATGGCCCTGAAAATAGTTCCTGTTTTATTACGCACTTCTCGACCACGGTTATGGGCCGCTAACCCTGTTAATTTTCTGTAAACAATAAAAACCCGCCCCGGAGTGACCTCCAGGGCGGGTGAAGCAGCGAACTTAAAATGCAGTAGATGTGCCTTGGCAGAGGGCAGCGAGTGGGTCTGCCTCCGACGACGGCATAGTCCAGAGCAGGTATTGGGAGTACAGCGATTTGAAAGCATCCTCCGTGAGCTGGCCGCAGCACTCGGTGGGGTCAATCTGTTCACCTGTAAGCTGCTGGAACTGTTCCACGGCCATCACGATGGGCTGGCCGTCCCGGTCTTCGGACAGCAGATAACCGGGGGTGTCCGTGGAAATGTGGACGCTGTTACGCCAGTTTCCCCGGCAGGCGGATAATAATAAATAGAGCTGATGGCATTCTGGGCTCATACAAATATCTCCTAACTAATCGCATTGACATTGCATATACTATGTAGTACAATCATGGGGAAAGGATGGGTGATTTTTGATGCCAGGCGACACCAATTTTAGTATGCGCATGGATTCTACGCTAAAAGCTCAGGCTGAGGAAGTCCTGTCTGAACTGGGGATGACGATGAGCGGCGCGTTTACCATGTTCTTGAAACAAATTGTGCGGGAGCAGGCCGTCCCTCTCACCCTCTCCCTCCACCCCCGCAATGCCGTGTATGATGAATTGCTGGAAGCCCAAACAGACCGACTTAATGGTTACCAAGGCCGTAATGCCCGGGATGTATTGGCCGATATGGAGCGCGTGATCAGGGAGGCAGAGGCCGTTGGGTAAATATACTGTCACGGTGTCCAGACGGGCGGATGCTATGCTTATACGGCATGCCCGCTTCTTGGCAAATGTGAGCGTCCCTGCGTCAAAGGAACTGGTCAAAGACTTCTCAAAAGTATTGGACGCCTTGGAGGACAACCCGTTCCAGTTTCCTGTGGAAACGGAATATGATCTGCCTCCGGGCCAGTTCCATAAGGCATTGTTTTACAAACGGTATAAGGCGTTATTCTGTGCAGAAGGCAAAAACGTCTACTTAGATGCCGTGTTGGACTGCCGGGAGGACAACTCAAAATACTGGGCTACATAAAGGAGGCGCGGGACATTATGGTGGCCCTGTTCGATCAGGAACGCGTGACGGAGATCCATGAGTATAACCTGGTACGGGAAGCCCGGCAGGAGGGCCACAGTGCAGGACGTCAGGAGGGACGAGAGGAAGACATTCGCGCCATGGTGCTTACCTTGAAGGAGTTCACAACGGACAAAGTGGCCATTGCCCAGAAACTGATAAAGCAGTTTGAGCTGCTGCCGTAGGCCGCCGAGGAACGGGTGGAGCGGTACTGGAACTCGTGACGTGAACGCGCATAGTTGGCACGGTAGAACGGGCGCCCCATAGTGGGACGCCCATTTCTGTTACCCAGGCCCAATCAGCCAAAACGGTCCTCCGGCCCCGGCCCGGTGCCCAGCCTCGTTGAGGATGATGGACAGATCCCAGGCCTTCTGGCTCCGGGAGGTACTGGCCGGGTCGGCCACCAGGATCTTCCCGTCCTGTACTCCCCGGAGGACAATGAAGTGGCCAGTGGTGGTAAAGTGCCCCCTGGACATGAGGGCAACCACCAGCTTGCCCTGGCTCAGCGCGTCCAGAATGCGCTGGGGCTCGCTGGCCTTGCAGCCTTCCACGTTCAGGCCCCAGGCTTTGGCCGCGTTGGGGATCAGCGAGTGGTAAGAGCCCTGCCCCTTGCACCAACCGCCGTTTTCATAGGCCCACTTTGCCATGGCAATGGGGTCCACGATCTCATCCGTCAGGGAGGACACCACGATAGCCATGGAGGTGGGGCCGCAGCCGTAGCCGCCGATGTTGTCCGTGCCGAAGGGCTGGTTGGCGCACCGCTGGTCCAGCTGGTTGAAGTAGACCACCTCGGTCGCGCCGTCCGTAAAGCGCACGTCCCCAAGGGAGGTAATGGTGCCGCCGGTGTACTCGGTGTGCTGGATGGAGCCATCGCCCAGAAACAGGCTGAGGTTCTGGGCGTAATCCCCGGCCAGCCCCTTTTGATCGTCCGTCAGGTGGAACACCTGGTCGGCGAAGTAGTCCTCCCCATTGTAGACCAGGGTGTAGATGTACCATGTCTCCTGCTTGGTCTCCACCACATCCGGGGTGTCCGGGTCGTCCGCCTCCACCGTCCGGGCCTCGCTGGCGCGGGTGAAGGAATACAGATGCCCTTTCCCGTTTCGCAGAAGCTGTTTCAGGTTCTCCAGAGAGATTTCCTCCCAGCTCTCCTCCTTGGCGGCGCAGTATTGGCCGATGAAGGAATTGGTGTTGCTGGACACAGTGAAGGGCTGGACGACCTCGTAATTATCCCCGCCCGTAGTGGCAAAGTCCTGGGCGGCCCGGGCCTTGGCGTCCTCCACGCCTTCAGCCAGAATTTCATCAATGGCGGCGGCAATGCTGTCCATCTGCGCGGTGATGGCATCGCCGTCATTGAGGACAGGCTGGCCGGGCGTTCCGCTGCTGGTCAGCCCGCCGAAAATGAGCGCCGGCAGCATCAGCACAAACAGCACCGGGAGCATGAGCAGGACAATAGCCACCACCAGCAGCTTTTTCCCATGCTGCCCCGCCGCCAATGCCAGTCCCGCCGCCGCTCCGTAGGGCCCGCCCACGGCGGCGCCCTTGGCAGCGGAGGCGATAGCTTTGCCGGTTTTGACGGCGCTGTGTACGGCATGGGCGGCGCTGGCGGCCTGTTCCAGGCCGCTTTTCTCATTGTCATTCAAGTCAGACACCTCGACTTTGAAAAGAATACGTGGTAAGATAACGATAGAAACGGGGGATCGGTATGACACAGCCTTCCCAGCGTGAACGCATCGCGCAATACATTCAGGACAGGTATGCGGTAGAGCCGGAATATTTATGGACGCGGTATCCCAACTACGCCGTCTTCCGCCAGCCCGCCAGCCGGAAGTGGTTCGCCACCCTCATGGATGTGGCCCGGAAAAGCCTTGACCTTCCCGGGGATGGGACCGCCGATATCATGGATCTGAAATGCGGCCCGGTGCTGGTGGGTTCGTTGCTGGCCCAGGATGGGTTCCGTCCGGCATACCACATGAGCAAAAGCTCCTGGATCTCCGTGTTGCTGGACGAAACCCTGCCGGATGAGGAGATCTATCCGCTGATAGAACTTAGCTACGACAGCGTGGCCCCGAAGCGGAAAAGGGATTAGCGCTTGTCCTGTTCCTGCGGGGTGCTTTGCCGCTGCGCCGCCTCCAGCATGGCCAGCAGTTGGGCGGCCTCGGCGCAGTAGGTGGGGGGATAATACCTGGGTACGCAGGTGTGTTCGATGAGGAACGCGGCGCGATCCAGGGCGGGGTATGTAGGTTCTACGGAAAACGCCTCCTTGTAAAAGCGGACCGCCCCTGTTATAATGGGGGGCGGTGATTGAAATGATATTTACCTGCGACAACTGTGGCTTTATTTTTAGCCGGAGCGAGGAAACAGAACAATGCCCCGACTGCGGAAAGTACGACGTTCGCCCCGCCGATGAGGCGGAGCAAGAGGAATTTGACCAGCGCATGGCGGAGCTGATTCGGGAGGAGTGCGCGGAAAAGCCCCGGTTCCCCGACCTGGTGGAGACAGAGATCTCCATGCTGAATTCTTTTTCCTTCCGTCTGCCCGCCACGGCCCTGCAAATCGACAGCCGGATGATCGTAGATGTCATCGTGGAATACGGACAAAGCGCCGATGATGAAAACGGGCTGACCGGCAATCTATGGGCCCGCCAGGAGGGCGGGCGTTCCGCCGCTTCCCTTATGTCTGGCCACCTGCCTGCCAAAGAGGGTGAAGCGTTGCGGGAGCAGGCGAACCGGGTGTTTGAAGCGCTGAGTGATAGTGGGGAGTTCAACGGAAAGCTGGTTGATTTTATCAAGGGACAGATGGAATAGAAAGGTGTGGGTTATCTTATGATGTATCCATTTTTGACGCTGGACGATGAAACGGAGATCGTTCATTCCGAAATGCGGCCGGATGGAACCGTAAAGGTTTACATGGAAAGACCGGATGAAAAAGACGGTTTCCACCATGCGGCGTGCTATCTGCCAGACTACCGCTGGGAGGATATCTTTGGGTTTTCTAAAGGTGAGCTTTCCCGTTTTCAGGAAGTGATTGAATCCACCGCGCACCTGATCCTGCAATTTTCCAAGGAAGGCGGATTTGAAGATGCCGCAAGTTTTTAAAATCGGCTCTTACTGGGTCTACTTCTGGTCCAATGAAAACGACCCCTTGGAGCCTGTGCACGTCCATGTCTCCCAGGGAGCGCCCTCCGCCAACGCGACAAAGATTTGGATCACCAAAGCGGGGCGCTGTTATCTCTGCCATAACAATTCAGCCATCCCTGCCAAAACGCTGAACAACATTATGAAAATCATTGAGGCGCGGAGCGGTGAAGTGCTGCAAAAGTGGCAGGCATACTTTGGTTCCTCCCGCTTTTACTGCTGAGGATAATTGACCAGCGGGACGGCCTCCTTTCGGAAGCCGCCCCGCTGTTTGCATCAATACCCCGTCTGAGAGCCTGTTTAAAATCTTTTGACAAAAAAGGCGGAGTGGAAGATAATAGGGAAA
>CAOKLO010000067.1 GCA_948469375.1 uncultured bacterium
CCACCATCATGACGGCCTCCGGGATGTCGGCGCTCACCGACACCACCCTGCCTGATGAGATGGTCACCATCATCGAGGACGTGGGCTTCCTGGAGAGCATCCCCCTGTGGGCCATCACCCTGCTGGGGTCGCTGTTCATCTGGGTATTGTCCCTTATCATGATTTTAACCGTCTATTCCCGGTTTTTCAAACTCTACCTTGCCACCGCCATCGCCCCCATCCCCATGGCCAGCTTCGCGGGACAGCCCTCCAGCAGTATTGGCGTTGCCTTTCTCAAGACCCATACCAGAAATTTTTGCGGAAGTACCGGGCTGGTTTGCGCCGTTCTTCTTGATGGAACCGCCGCCGTAGGCCAGCATCACAGTGTTGCCATAGCCGTTGAGCAGGCAGCGCAGATACTCCTTAACGCACCCTTTTCCAAAAATGGCCGCGGAATTTTTGATAAGAAGCTGCGCGCAAAATGCCTGGCGGGCAGAAAACGGGCAAGCGCAAAGAAATTCCTCTGATTTCAAACGAAATCAGAGGAATTTCCGCCGCATTCAGCCCGTATTGCAGCAGCTCCTTCCCCTGCCGCAGGTCAGCCCCGGAAGTTGGCGGGCTGGATCTTTTTGATCTCCTGGAACTCCCGGTAAAAGCCCAGGAAGGTATCCGGGTCCCGCACCACACAGCCGGTTGGCTTGTGGGCGCGGATCAGGTCGCCGCAGCAGCCGCAGGTCAGACAGACCCGTTTGGGGTCGATGCGGCCTGCTTTGACAATCTCATTGGCAAAACCGGGATTGGCAAAGGCCATGCGGCCAAACAGCATTCCGTCACACAGCCCTTCCTCTACGGCGCCAGCCGCGTACAGGTCGGCGTACTGCCGCAGGTAAGAGGGAGCCGAGGCCAGAACCGTCATTTCCGGCACCGCCTTCTTCACAGCACCAATGCCGTTAATCATCCGGTCCAGCCCGATAAAGGGGTGCTCATCCGGCTGGTATTTGCCCTTATCGAAGGGACGGGTGACATGGGTGGTGGCGTAAGGGTTGCCCATGGTCAGGTTCACCATGTCCATGCCGTACTGCCCACGCAGCTCCCGCACCAAGCGGATGGGCTCGGTCAGGTCCAGGTCCGTGCCGCCGCCCTCGCGTACCCCGAAGCCGTAAGGGTAGGCATAGCCGTCATAAATTCCAATGCGGGCAGTAACCATAAACTGCTTGTTCTCCCAAACCTTGGCGGCCTGGATGCCATTGCGCAGCAGGCGGGTGCGGTTCTCAAAACAGCCGCCGTAGGGGCCGGGCCGGTTGTACGCGGAGGACAGCTCCGCCAGCAGATAGCCGTGGCAGGACTTAATGTCCACCGCGTCAAAGCCAGCCTCCCGGGCCAGTCCTGCGGCCTCCCCGAAGGCCTCCTCCAAACCTTTCAAGTAGTCGTCGCTGGCAATGCAGCTGTCGTCCGCCGCACGGTACTGCTCCAGCTCCGGATGGCGGTAGGCAATGATCGGCGCGGGGGTATTGTCCGGGTTGGAATAGCGTCCGCTGTGGTTGGCCTGCATCACCAGATAGGGCGCAAAGCCGTTGGCCTTCAGTCCGGCCTCCTTGACCCTGGCGGTAAGGGCTTTATAGGCGTCCAGATTCTTCCGGCTCAGCAGCAGCTGCGTTTTGGAGGACCGCCCCTCCTCCACAATGGAGATGGCCTCAAGCCAAATGACGGCGCTGCCGCCGATGGCCTCGTTGACATAGCGGCGTGTGGTGTACTTCGACGGCGAGCCGTCCGGCAGCGAGTCGGCGCCCTCCATGGGGGCGATGCCCATACGGTTGGGCAAGGTAACGTTTCGCACCGTTAAGGGCCGGGCCAAAGCGCTGGTACCGGCGGCAAAGGGCAGGCGCAGTCCCAGCTCAGCCGCCTTGGCCTGTACCTCCTCCAGGGTTTTGTAGTGAAATTTTTCGTGTGGCATGGCGTTCTCCTTTCAGTCAGGGGGCGGAGAGGAACGTTCAGTCGATATTTCCGGTCTCGCGGTAGCTGCGCCAGACGTTCTCAAAAAAGTCGTCGTCCTCCGGAACCGGGCGCACCGGACGCCATTGGAATTGGCAGGCGCCGTCGTGATACAGAACCTCCTGCACCAAGGCGCCCCGGCTTCCGTCGTCCAGCACGAAGGTAAAGGCATCGGGCAGCTGGGCATAGGGCTTACGGCCCGCGGGATCGGTGTATAGCGCGCTGCCGCGGCTGGCCCCGCCCTGAGCCATGTAGTCCAGCATGGCGGACAGATAGACCTGCTGGCTGATGAGGGTGTCCCGCAGACGGTAGACCCATTGCAGCTCACCCTCAGACCCCGCCCTGACAGTGCGGGGCAGCTCGTCCAGCCGGCGGCGCACCTCATCCAGGCATTCCTCCAGCTGTGCGCCATTACGGATGGCTGCGCCGCATTCGCTCATGCGGCGGCCCGCGTCCTTCCATGCCTGGCGCACGCTGCCCGGCCCGCCCAGCGTCTGCCGGGCAAGGGTGCCCATCTCCTGCAAAGCCTGTGCCGCCAGCGCTTCAAAGGCTTCGTCTCCTCCAGGCGCGCCCTGGCAGCGGGCCGCAATGTACTGTGCCGCCCGGGTGCTGCCCACCTGGCCTGCGTTCAGCGCCGTGCCGCCGGGACGGTAGACGCCATGGCTGGCCGCCGCCTCGCCCACGGCGAAAAAGCCCCGCAGGCTGGTCTGCCACCAGCAGTCGATGCCCAAGCCGCCGTTGTTGTGCTGGGCGCACAGGGAGATCTCCAGCGGCTGGGCAGACAAGTCCACCCCTTTATCGCGGTAAAACTCCACCGCCGGGGCATTCATGTGCTCCAGGCGCTCCAGTGGGGTGCCGAAGCAGGCCCCGGCACGACGCAGATATTCATAGGCATCCCGGTCCAGCGACTCATAAGGAATCCCGCCGTCCCCGGGGTTGCGCCGGTAATCCAAAAAGACCCGCCGACCCTTGCAGCGCTCCAAATAGGCCAGAATGTCGATGATGGAACTGCCGCCGTCCACCTTGCGCACATCGAACGGCCACTGATAGCCCTTAAGGAACAGCTTAGACAGCATTTCGGCGGGCGTCTGGAAGAAATCCATCAAGAACTCCCGCTCGCCGCTGCCGTCGGCCTCGGTGGAGACCACCCGGGGCAGCACCTGCATATAGGTCCCGGACACGTTCCAGCGGGGCGATACCGAGGCCAGCCCATACTGCCATTCAGTCAGGTTTTTGCCCCGCACGCCCGCCTCCAGCGCCAGGCCAGAGGCTCCGTAGTGGCTCACCGGATAGACGCTGTCGGCATACATGCCCGCCGGTCCGCCTGTGGCATATACCACGTTTTTGCAGCGCACGATCACATAGCGGTCCGCCTCGCCGGAGGAGAGGGTACTCAGGCACAGCAGGCCGTACACGGTTTGGCCGTCGCTCAGGACACGGATCACCTGGGTGTGGTCCAGCAGCGGCACGCCCTTGGCCTGGACGGTGGCCTCCAGCCTTTCCGTCATCTGCCTGCTGGTATAGGGCCCCACGCTGGTGGCCCGGCGGCGGGGATCGTGGTCGGTTTTATAGCCGATGTACTCCCCACAGCGGCTGCGGGGAAAGGGCACGCCCAGCTCGACCAGTTTGAAAAAGCCCTGTGTGGACAGCGCGGCCTCACACAAGGCGATGTCCCCGTCCACGCACTGGCCCTGGTACAGGGTCTCCGCCATCTCCCGCACGCTGTCTGGGTCGGCGCCGGACAGCGTCAGCTTGTAATAGGTCTGCTTGTCGCTGCCGGTATTGCGGCTGGTGCCGCCCAAGCGGTTTTCGGTCACGATCAGCAGGTCGTGAACGCCCAGCTTCCACAGGCGGTCCGCGGCGTTGTAGCCCGCCGCGCCGGTGCCCACCACCACGGTGTTGCAGGCCAGCAGCCGCGCGGAGAAGCCTCCGGCGGAAAAAGTCTTGCCTGTCATGCTTCAGCCCCCTACAAGCGCTGGATATGGAAGCCGCCGTCCACGTCAATGTAGTTGCCCGTGGTGTACAGGAACTTGTCGCTGCAAAGGGCGCTGACGGCGTTGGCCACGTCCTGGGGGGTGCCCCAGCGGGCGATGGGGAACGCACCCTCTTTGATCATCTTGTCATATTTAGGATGGACGGTGCTGGTCATGTCGGTGGAGATGACGCCGGGGCGCACCTCGTGGACCAGGATGCCCTCCCCCGCCAAGCGGTCGGCATAGAGGGTCGTCAGCATGGACACGCCCGCCTTGGAGATACAGTATTCGCCCCGGCTGACGCTGGACACCACCGCGCTGCAGCTGGACACGTTGACAATCACGCCCTTGCGGCCCTCCAGCGGCTCCTGGCGGATCATCTGGTTGGCCGCCGCCTGGGTCATGAACATGGTGCCCTTGGTGTTAATGCCCACCACCCGGTCAAAGCTCTCCTCGGTCATTTCCAGCAGGTCAGCCCGCACCAAGGGGGCAACGCCGGCGTTGTTGACCAGAATATCCACCCGTCCGAAAGCCTCCAGCGCGGCGTCCACAATCTTCAAACGCCCGTCGTGGTCGCCCACATCGGCCTGCACATAGGCGCAGACGATGCCAAGGGCCTTCAGCTCGTCCAGCGCGGCCTGGTTGTTCTGCTGGGGACCGGTGGCCACCATGACCACATTGCAGCCGTCCAGCCCCAGCTGTCTGGCGATGGCAAAGCCGATGCCGCGGCTGGAGCCGGTGACAATCGCAGTCTTTTTCATAGGAAGTCACTCTCCTTTTCTTTGATAAGGTCGGAAGCGGGCGCTCAGGGCTTGACGACCACCTTGATACTGCCGCTTTTGGGGTCCAGGGCCGTGTCCAGCGCCTGCTGGAGCTGGCTGAGGGGGAAGGTATGGGTGACGAATTTTTCCAGCGGAAGATCCCGCGCGGCGGCAATGGCAATGGGGAAATCCCAGCAGTAGCTCTGCGCCCCCTGAATGTGGATCTCGTGGGTGACCAGGCGGCTGGCTGTAAACTGAACCTGCGGCTTTTCATAAATGCCGATGATGGAGGCGGTGCCGTCGCGCTTCAGGGTCATGATTGCCTGGTTAAAGCAGCTCTCGCGGCCCACGCACTCAAAGCTTTTGTCCACGCCTCTGCCGTGGGTCAGGCGGGCAGCTTCCTGCTCCAGATCAATTCTGCCGCTGTTGACGGCCACGGTGGCCCCCACCTGTAAGGCCATCTCCAGGCGGCTGTCGGAAAAGTCGGCAATGATGACCTCGGCGGCGCCCGCCCGGCGGCACATGGCGGCGACCATCATTCCGATCGCGCCCGCACCGATAATCAGCACCGTCTCTCCCAGGCGGATATCCGCCCGGCGCACCGCGTGGGTGGCCACCGCCAGCGGCTCGATGAGCGCACCAGTCTCGTAGGTCAGATAATCGGGCAGCTCATAGACATAGGGCTCTTTGACCACCACATAGCCGGCCATGGAGCCGTCTCCGTTGCGGTAGGTGAAGGAGATGTGCTCGCAATAGCTGTATTCGCCGTGGCGGCAGGCGTCGCATTTGCCGCAGACGATGCTGGGCTCCACCGTCACCCGCTGGCCCACCCGCACCTTTGTGACGGCGCTGCCCACAGCCGCCACATCGCCGGAAAACTCATGGCCGATGGTGACGGGCAGCGGGGCCGACGGGTGCAGCCCCCGGGCGATATGCAGGTCGCTGCCGCAGATGGCGCTGGCCCGTACCTTCACCAGCACCTGATCCGGCTCCAGGCCGGTGATCTCCCGATCTAAAAAGCGGACTTTAAACGGCTCGTAAACCTCGCCGATATGATTTTTCAATGGAAACACCACAATGCACTTCCTTTCTCCAGGTGAATGGAAAACTCGTTCAGCACAGGCCGCGGGCGGTAAAATAGTCCTTCAAATAGCGCAGGCCGTTGGCAGCCAGCTGGTCCGGCTCCTCATGGACCTGAACCCAGCTGCTGTCCAGCCCGCCCAGTGCAAACGTTTCCATAGTGATGTGATAAGGGTACCGATAGCGGACCAGAAGGTCCAGAATCTGCACCCAAGGCAGAACCCCCTGTCCCGGGGCCCCGCGGTTGTTGGCACAGGCGTGGAAATGATATACCCTGCCGCTTTGCAGGGCGGACTCCAGCGCGGACAGCAGGTCCTTTTCCTCCAGACAAGCGTGGTAGGTGTCGAAATGCAGGCCAACGGACTTGTGGCCCACATCCTCCACCATCCGCAGAATCTGGGCGCTGGTGTTGGCGATGCTGGTGCGGTAGCGGTTGAGCGGTTCCAGCGCCAGACGCATTCCGCACTCCTCCGCCCGGCGGGCCAGCTCCCGCAGGCCGGCGGCGGCCAGGTCCCACTCGCGCCGCCGGTCGGATTCGCTGAGCCAGTGGCGCTTGCCGCCTCCAGTGTACAGCGGGCCGCACAGCACCGAAGCCCCCAGGACCCGCCCGCTCTCCAGGCAGGCGGTCAGGTAGTCCAGCGCGGCGGCGCGGGGTCCCTCGTCAAAGCTGGACAGGTCCCGCCCCGCCCCCAGGGACGCACACAGACTGACCTCAAGCCCGCTCTCACGCACCTCCGCCGCCAGCTTCGGGTCCACCAGGGCAGTGGTCATGGGCAGCTCCACGGCGGTAAAGCCCAGCCCGGCCGCTTTCCGCGGCAGGCCCAGGCAGTCCGGCCCCAGGCCCTGGACCCAGTTCCAAAGATTGATGCCGAGTTTGTTCATGGTATGGTATGGCCCCTCTCAAATGGGAAGGGAGCAGGTTCACTTGGTCGAACGGCGCACGATCAGGTCCACTTCCATCACGTTGTGGACGGCGGCGGGCAGCGTGCCGTTTTTATCCTTGTAGAAGATCTGCCGCAAAAGACTCCTGGCCGCCACGCAGCCCATGGCGTAGAAGGGCTGCGCGATGGTGGACAATGGCGGCTCCACCATGCTGGCCATGGGCACGTTGTCGAAGCCCAGCACCGACACGTCCTGGGGGATACGCAGGCCCAGATCGTGCAGCGCGTGCATAATGACGAAGGCCTTGGGGTCGCTGGAGGCAAAGATGGCGTCCGGCGGCTGGGGCAGGGCCATGGCGTCCCGGGTTAGCTGGTAAAAGCTGTCGATTCCGTCCAGCTCCCGCAGGACCAGCTCCTCGTCATAGGGCAGGCCGGAGTCTTTTAGCGCGGCGCAGTAGCCGCGGTAGCGTTCCTGGTACAGATACAGCTCCTCGCGGCCGTGGGCCAGCGCGATGCGACGGCGCCCGGTGCGGGCCAGGTAGCAGGTGGCGTCGTAGGCGGCGCGGAAGTTGTCCACCGAGACGATGTCAAACCGTCCCACATCAGCCTCCTGGTAGCGGTTGACCAGCACCAGGGGAAAGCCCTCGTCCCGCAGGGCCAGAATGTGCGACGCGCTGCCGTAGGCCGAGCACACCACAAAGCCGTCGATCCAGTGGGTTTTCATCTTCTCTATGTATGCCTTTTCCACGGCCTCGTCCTCGTCGGTGTTGCACAGCACCACCGTAAAGCCGCTTTTGCGGGCGGTGTCCTCCACCCCGCGTACAATGGGCGGGAACATCAGGTTCTCGATGGCGGGCACCATCAGGCAGATGGTGTTGGTACGGCCCATTTTCAGGCTTTTCGCCAGCGCGTTGGGGCGGTAATTGGTCTCCTGTACCGCCTCCTGCACGCGGCGGCGGGTCTCCTCGTTGACATAGCTCTTGCCGTTGAGGGCACGGGAAACGGTGCTGATGGACACACCCGCCCGCTCGGCCACATCTTTCAGGTTTGCCGTGTTCGACATACTGTTCCTACATCCCTTCGGTGAAGATTTTTATCGTTTTACGCCGAAGGTCTCGCCAGCTCAATCCCAGTACACCGTGGCGCCCCGGTGGGCGGAGGTGCAGTGGTCTCGGAACAGGCGCAGCCAGCCTGAGGCCGGCTTGCGCACCGGCTTCCAGCCGGCCCTGCGGCGTGCAAATTCCTCGTTGGACACTTCGGCCTGGAGGGTGCGGGCCTCAATATCAATATGGATGATGTCCCCATCCTGAATCAGCGCCAGATTGCCGCCCTCATAGGCCTCCGGGCTGACGTGCCCGATGGCCAGGCCGCCGGTGGCTCCGCTGAACCGCCCGTCGGAAACCAGGGCCAGCTGGGTGCCCAGGCCCTTGCCCAGCACGGCGGCCATGAAGGTCTCCATGTGGGGCATCCCGGGGCTGCCCTTGGGGCCCTCGTAGCGGATAATAACCACATCGCCCGCCGAAATCTCGTCCCGCAGGATGGCATTCCAGGCGTCGTCCTGGCTGTCATAGCACTTGGCAGGGCCGGTGAACTTCCAGGCGGCAGGGTCCACGGCGCTGAACTTGACGATGGCGCTGTCGGTGCCGATATTGCCGTGGAGCACAGCCAGGCCGCCCTGCTCGTGGATGGGGCTGACCACGGGGTGGATGACGTCGGGATTTTTGTTTTCCGCCAGCCCCGCCTTCTCGCCGATGGTGCCGAACATGCCCTTGGCGGAGGTGTCGATTTTCCCCGCCTCAGCCAGCTCCCGAACCACGGCGGGCAGTCCGCCTGCCGCATCAAATTCCTCCATGGTATAGGTGGGATGGTTGGGGTAGATGGTGCTGATCACCGGCACCTCTTTGCTGATGCGGTCAAAGGTCTCCGGCGTGATGTCGCAGCCCATCTGGCGGGCAATGGCCGGGATGTGCAGCACGCTGTTGGTGCTGCCGCCGGTGGCCATCATGTAGCGCACCACGTTCTCAAAGCTGTTTTGCCCGATGATGTCGCTGGGACGGACCCCCCGCCGCCAGCCGTCCATGATCTGCCGGGCGGCCTGACGGGCCAGCTGGTGCCACTTCTCGCTCTGGCTGCGGCAGCTGCCGTTGCCGTGGGGGCTCAGGCCCAAGATCTCGGCCATGGAGCTCATGGTGTTGGCGGTGCCCATAAAGGGGCAGGCCCCCGGGGTGGGGCAGGCATTGCGCACCACGCCCTTGTAATCCTCCCGGCTCATATCCCCGGCCACATAGGCGGCATAGGCCTGCTTGGTGTGGGTCAGGGTCAGCATGCGGCCCTGATAATGGCCCGCCGCCATATAGCCGCCGGTGAACATGACGGTGGGGATATTGACCCGCAGGGCCCCCATGATCATGCCGGGCACCACCTTGTCGCAGGTGGCCATCATGATCATGCCCTCCAGGCCGTTGAGTTCGGCCACCGTCTCCACCTCGCTGGACACCAGGTCCCGGGCGGGCAGGGTGTAGCGGTCGCCGGGGGTATTGCTGCACATTCCGTCGCAGATGCCGGTGATGGGCAGCTCCAGCGCCAGGCCGCCCCCGGCGTAGATTTCCTCCTTTATCTCGGCAATGAGCTGCTTGTCAAAGGGGAAATGCCCCGGATTCATCTCGTTCCAGGAGTTAATCAGACCGATCACGGGCCGCTTGGCATCCTCCTCGCTGATGCCCATCGCATACAGCAATGCGTTGCGGTGGTCCAGCGATTCCTCGTTCCACTGACGGATTTTCTCACCTTTCATCGCAAAAAACCTCCTAAATTATAACTTCTCAAACTATGGATTGCAAGAAAAATGCAGAAATATATGGTCAAAAGCGCTCACTTCTGCATCAAGTGGATTGCAAATCCGCCGATCTCCCCAACCGCGTACACCACCATGGGGCGGCCGTCGGAAAAATACTTGACGGACTGCTCGTCAAACGCCATGCCCTTTTCCTCCAGATAGGCCCGGGCGGCGGGCAGGTCCGCCGTCGCCAGCGCGATGTGGCCATGGGCGCCCCGTCCGGGGACTTTCATCCATTCGATCTGGGTGCCGGTAAAGCAGGCGTCGGCACTGTCCTTCTCCGGGTTGGGCTTCAGCGCAAACAGCGTCTCAAACAGCTTGGCGCAGCCCAGGGCCTGCTCCGCGTCGGCACAGTTGACGCCGACGTGCACAATCTCGAAATCCGGTGTATAGCCCATCCCGTCAACCTCCTAAATACGCCTTGCGCACGGCGTCGGACTGGAGCAGTTCCTGACCGGAGCCGGACAGGCTGATTCTGCCGTTCTCCAGTACGTAGGCGTAGTCGCAGACGCAAAGGGCCTTGCGTGCGTTCTGCTCCACCAGCAGCACGGTGATGCCGGATTCCCGGATCTGGCGGATCAGGTCGTAAATCTGGTTGACAATGATGGGGGCCAGCCCCATGGAGGGCTCGTCCAGCAGCAGGATTTTTGGATGGGACATGAGCCCCCGGGCCACAGCCAGCATCTGCTGCTCGCCGCCGGACAGGGTGCCGGCAAACTGGTCCTTGCGCTGCTCCAAAATCGGGAAGCGCTTGTACTGCTCCTGGAGGCTATCCTCCAGCTGCCTGCCCCTGCTCAAATAGCCGCCCACCAGCAGGTTGTCCCGGATGGTCAGGCCGGAAAAGCATTTGCGGCCCTCCGGCACGTGGACCACCCCCTCGGCCACCACCTTGTGGGGCTTCTTGGGCAGCGGCCTGCCCTGGAGCTCCACCGTGCCGCCCAGCGGCTTGACCATGCCGGAGATGGTGCGCAGCAGGGTGGTCTTACCCGCGCCGTTGGCCCCGATGATGGAAACGATCTGGCCCTGCTGGACCTCTACGCTGACGCCGCGCAGCGCCTCCACATGGCCATAGCTGACGGACAGGTCCGTCACTTTCAGCATAGCGTCCATCGTCATTCCTCCTTGCCCAGATAGGCTTCGATCACTTCGGGGCTGTGCTGCACCTCGTCCGGTGTCCCCACGGCGATGGTCTGCCCAAAGTTTTGCACATGGATGATGTGGGAAATGCCCATTACCATTTCCAGCCGGTGCTCGATGAGCAGGATGCCGAAGCCAATCTCCTTGGAGATGCGCCGGATCAGCTCGGTCAGCTCGCTCACCTCGGTGGGGTTCAGGCCGGCGGCGGGCTCGTCCAGCAGCAGAATCTTAGGCTCACACATCAGCGCCCGAGCGATCTCGATCCGGCGCTGCATGCCATAGGACAGGTTCTCCGGGCGCTCGCGCAGGTAGTCTTTCATACCCACCACCTCGAGATACTTGGCGCACAGCTCCCGGCCCCGCTTTTCCTCTCTGCGGCGGGCGGGGGTGGGCAGCAGGCCGCCCAGCACGGTATACCTGCTTTGAGGGTCGAAGGCGCACATGACGTTCTCCTCCACCGTCAGGCCCTTGAACAGGCGGATGTTCTGAAAGGTGCGTCCCATGCCCAGCCGGGTGATTTTGTACTGCTCCAGCTTAGTGATGTCCTTACCGTCCAGGAATATCTGGCCCTGGTCGGCGGTGTACACGCCGGAGATGGTGTTGAAAATCGTGGTCTTGCCCGCGCCGTTGGGGCCGATGATGCCATGAATCTCTCCAGCATTGGCCTCAATGGAGAAGTCCTGGATGGCCTTGACGCCGCCAAAGCTCTTGTAAATATGTTTCACTTCCAGCAGTGCCACCGTTTACGCCTCCTTTTTGTCCGCTTTACCCGCAGCTTTTCCACCCAGTTTCTTTTTCAGCTTCACAGCGCTTTTCCGGACGTTGCGGGGGGTCAGCTCCCACTCACCCAGCAGGCCCGAGGGCTTGAAGTTCAGGATGAGCAGCACCAGAACCGCATAGATGACGTAACGGAAGTTTTGCAGTCCCCGCAGGGCCTGAGGCAGCGCGTTGAGAATCAGTGCCCCCAGGGTGGAACCGGTCAGGCTGTTGACCCCGCCGAAGAACACCATAATGACCCAGTCGGCGCTTTTTTTCCAGCCGAAGCCGGTGGGGTCCACGTAGGACATGTAAAAGGCGTACAGGCAACCGGAATAAGCCGTCAGCGATACGCTGAGCAGGAAGGCAATCATCTTGATTCGGGTGACATGGATGCCCATGGCCTTGGCGGCCAGCTCGTCTCCCCGCAGGGCGATGCACTGGCGCCCGTACTTGCTCGTTTTGAAGAAGGCCACCAGCATGATGGCCAGCACCGCCGACACCGCAGCGATGCCCAGCCCCACCTTGCGGGGGATGCCCGTCAGGCCGGAGGCGCCGCCCGTCAGGCTAGTCATCCGGTTGAGCAGCGCGGCGATGGCCTCGCCAAAGCCCAGGGTCACTAAGGAGATGTAATCCCTGCGCAGCCGCACCACCGGATAGCCGATCAGGTAGCCAACCACCGTAGCCAGCACCACGGCGATTAGCACCGCCAGCGCGAAGGGCAGCTTCAGCTTAATGACCAGCAGGCCGGAGGCATAGGCTCCAATGGCCATGAACGCGGCCTGCCCCAAGCTGAACATGCCCGTTAGGCCGGTGAGCACATACACCCCCGCCACCGCAATCAGGGTGATAAAAACCTGCGTAAAAATATTCGATATTAATGCAGACATATTCTCACACCCCTTACGCTTTTTCCTGCACATTACTGCCGGCGATGCCCTGCGGACGGATCAGCAGGAACACCAGCATAATGGCAAAGGTGGCAATGGTGGAATAGCCCGAACCCAGCAGGCTGAGCAGCAGCGTCTCCACCACGCCCAGCAGCACCGCGCCGGCGACAGCGCCGATCAGGCTGCCCAGGCCGCCGATGACCGAGGCAATGAAGCCCTTGACCACCAGGCTGCCCAGGGTGGGATACAGCGTGTACTTCACGCCCAAGAACACTCCGGCAATCCCCGCCAGCACACCCGAGATGACGAAGGTGAGCTGGATGATTCGGGTGGAGTTGATGCCCATGAGCTGCGCGGTGTCCCGGTCGAAGGAGACGGCCCGCAGAGCCCGGCCCAGCCGGGTCTTTTGGATCACCAGGGCCAGCACCAACAGCGTCACCGCGCTAATCCCAAACATCATGGCGTCACTGGTGGAGATGACCAGCCCGCCCGCGTTAATGGTAGGGTTGCTGAAGAAGGGCGGGAAGTTGAAAAAGTTGGACCCGGCTTTGATGGTGACCAGTCCCTCGTACAGCGTGCCCAGGGTGATGGAGGACACGAAAAAGTAGGTGGACGAGGAGTGGTTGAGCAGAATACGGCGAAAGCCCACAAACTCCCCGAACAGCGCGATCACAGCACCGGCAGCCCCGGCCGCAGCCAGGGTGGGCACCAGTCCGCCGCCCTGGCTGGACACCAGGAAATAGGCCACGAAGGCGCACGCGGTCATGGTCGCGCCATGGGAAAAGTTGGAGAATTTTAAGACATTGAAAATCAGGGCAAAGCCTGTGGCGATCAGGGCGTAGATCGAACCCACCGCTATGCCGTTGATCAGGATCTGTAACGACATTTCTGGCCTCCGTTCTCTGTGTTATCCGAAAATTCCTTCTAAAACGCGGCGTTTATAGAGAAAAATCAAGGCAGCTTCATAAAGAAATGAGCCCCCATGGCCGTGGAAACGGGGGCCCATTCTGCCTACTTATATAGCCAAAACGCTTGAAAATCGGGTGCCGATTTTCAAGGCGGGCACAGCCCGCCTGCCCATGAATGGGCTGCGTTTGACTATGAAGTCCACCGCAGGCCGCTTTGCGGCCCCTGCGACGCAATCACGCCGCAGACCTCAAACGAATTTCTTGATTCTATTTGAAGTGCGGTTACTATAACATGCCAGTAACAGGGTATGTATTCCGCTTTTCCTCAGCCGCCGAACTGTTCCAGCATGACGGAGTCCTGATTGTCGTAGGTATACATATACATGCTCATGCCGGTGGGCATATGGGTGGCCGGATCAATGGTGATGGTTCCGGTCAGGCCGTCGTAGACCAGGTTCTCCAGCGCGCTGTGCAGGGCGGTGTAATCGGTGCCGGCCTTCTCCATGCAGTCAGCGGCAGCCATCACAATGTCATAGCCCAGGAAATATTTGTTGGGCGCGCTGACCTTGTCCGCGATCTTGGCAATCTCAGCGGCAATGCCGGGGTCCTCGGTGTTGATGTTGTTGATGTAGTAGACGTTGGAGCAGTCGCCGCCGTAGGTGGTGTTAAAGGCGGGGGCGGCATCCAGGCCGGCGATGATTTTGCCGCCATAGCCCAGCTCCACGGCAGCGGTGTAGATGGCCACCAGGTCCTGGGTGTAGTTGGGGCAGTAAATTGCGTCCACACCGGCGGAGACGATGGGCTGCAACAGGGTCTTGTAGTCCTTGTCGGCGCTGCCATAGGCCACGGTCAGGCTGTCGTCCACCGTGATGCCGTTCTTGCCCAGTTCGTCTTTAAAGGGGGCCAGCAGGGAGACAGAATAGCTGTTCTCCTGGTTGTACAGGATGCCGTAGGTCTTATAGCCGTTCTTGACCGCGAAGGCCGCCATGATTGCACCCTGGGAGGTGGCGTTGGGCTGGAGGGCGAACATGTTGGTGTAGGGGGTGCCGTCGTCCCTGGTCTGGCAGGCCGGGTCCATAGCCAAGCCCAGAACGGGCACGTCATAGTCCTCGGAGGTCTCCTTGATGGCGTTGGCAATGTTGGCCACCGGAGGGCCCACCAGCAGGCTGACCTTGTCCACCGTGACGGCGGTGATGAAGGCGTTGACGGCCTCGGTCACGTCGCCCTTGGTGTCATAAGTCTTCATCACGATGGTTTTGCCGTTGATGCCGCCGTTGGCGTTGATCTCATCCACCGCGGCCTGAGCGCCGGTTTGGACGGAGATGCCCAGCGCGGAGGTGGGGCCGGTCACGTCCTGAAGGCAGCCGATGAGGATCTCGCCGCCCTCTTCACCGCCGGAGCCGTCGGGGGTGGCGGCAGGAGTGCTGTTCTCCGGGTTGCTGCTAGGGGCAGTGGAGGCGTTTGCGTTGGAGTCGCCGCAGGCGAACAGGCTCAGCGCCATCGCCAGGGCCAGTGCAAGTGCAAGGAACTTTTTCATGATGCTTTTCTCCTTTCTGATCATTCGGGCTTGCTGGCTGTGGTTCCATATCCTGCGAATCCGCCGCGCAGCTGGAAATGATATCCAGCATTGCAAACGTTTGCAATCGCAGGATAAAAAAAGTTCGAGCAATTTGCTCAATTTCATTTTTTCAAACTGTCCCGAACTTGTTCAAAGATTATCACGCTCCACAAAAAAAGTCAATACAGCAATTGCAAAATCGTCAAATTGACAAAATAGAATCGTGCAAACCTTTGCATATTGACGAAAATACTTCAAAAAGTTCACAACAGACGGAATTCCATTGAATGGGGCCATCATTCCGGTTATGATTAGCGCTTGTTTCCAGCGGCGGACAGCGCATGCTGATGTTCTGCATGGATAAAACCAGTAAACTGGCGCTATTTGGAGAAGGGATGCGCTCCCATGCGCCGCCGGAAATGGGCAGGCTGGAACACACCGATGGCCGGCAGGCGTTTTAGCGGCTCCATCTGCTTCAAGCATTTTGGCCGGACCGGCCGCTAAATACGGAATCCATCCAATCGTTACCTCCAGGTACCTATGCCACAATAATGTGCGTACTTTATGGCGGCAGGATTTTGCGCTATACTGGTTCCTGAGAATGGGGAAGCATGGTCTACCCAAACATCGGAGGTTCCTATGATAAATGAAATCGCAAGAAAATATACCGGCCTGCTCCGGCAGGCGAAAACCGCCGCCGGAGACGGCGGGACGTCTATCGTCACACCCGGAACGCCGCGCGCCATCGGCCCGGTCAGTGCCGCTGACCGGCTGCACCCGTGACCGCCATGATGGAGCTGATTCGTTCTATTTTCGCCCTCTATGGGGAGCGCAGCCACTGGTTTCTGGGCCTGCTGTGGGACCACTTCCTCCTGTCGGGCCAAGCCATCCTGCTGTCCGGGGCCATCGGCCTGCTGCTGGGAATCCTCATCGCCCAGTACCAAAAGCTGGCCCCCGCCGTGATGGGGCTGTGCAACGTGCTGTACACCATTCCCGCCATCTCCCTGCTGGGCATCCTGATCCCCTTCACCGGCATCGGCAATCAGACGGCGGTGATCGCCCTGACCATCTACGGCGTCATGCCCATGGTTTGCAACACCTATGTGGGTCTGACCACCCTGGACCCGGATATTTTGGAGGCGGCCAACGGCATGGGCAGCACCGCCATGCAGGCGCTGCTGCGGGGAGATATTGTCCGTAGATGGGCAGGGCAAGGCACGCATCGCCCCGGTGTCCGAGTTCGGCTGGGCTGGCTGCTGGGCCTGCCAGCACCGTCTGGCGGTGTGCCCCACCGGAACCATCTCCATATTTGGCCGCGCGCCCGAGGACAGCCTGTCCACGCCCAAGCCGGAGGAGGAGGCCCCTGTGCTGGACGCCCTGCTGGCCACCCGCCGGGCCTGCCGGCGTTACCTTCCCAAGGATGTGCCCATGGAGACCATCGGGGAGATGCCTGCCATTCCTCTATGGAGCGGATCTCCGGCCCTTACCGCGGAGTGTCTTATCCCTCAAGGCCACCGGGTTCTCGGAGCATGGGATTGCCGGCAGAAAGCCGCCGGACTCCCGGCTTCCGGTTTTGTTGATGCTCTGATTTTTCCGGAAATCCGGGAACGCGCCATTCCCGACCACCCGGCGGGTAAATGTGCCGGGCTTACCCCAATAGCAGATGGCCACGGCCTGATTACGCAGGCGGCAGCCCACCGGCCCCTCCCAGCGGCTTGACGCGGACCATCACCCGCCCCCGGTAAATATCCAGGTAGAGGAATGTACGGCGGTACAGCTCCTTGGCCTGCCCTTTTGGGCTCCAACTGATCCGCTGCGCCAGGCAATTCTCCGGAACCATCCCGATTGTCCTCGCCATACCCCGCCTCCTTGCGCCTTGGGCCCGTGGATAAGCAAGCGGCCCCAAAACCGAAAGGCTCCCAGAAAAGATGCAGCCCCTATGCACAGTACGCATAAAGAACATTTCAGGAATATGGTAGGCAACCGCATGAT
>CAOKLO010000068.1 GCA_948469375.1 uncultured bacterium
CCTCGTCGATATCGGCGCAGGCGTCCACCAGCTTGGTGCGGTACTCCTGGGCCAGCTCCATCATGTCGGCGGGGATCTCCTCCACACGCATGTCCTTGCCCATCTCGTCATAATAGATGTCGGCGTCCATCTCCACCAGGTCGATGATACCCTTAAAGGTCTCCTCTTTGCCGATGGGGAGTTGGATGGGCACGGCGTTGGCCTTGAGCCGGTCGTGGATCATGTTGAGCACGTTGTAGAAGTCGGCGCCCATGATGTCCATCTTGTTGACGTAGATCATGCGGGGGACCTTGTAGTGGTCCGCCTGACGCCAGACGGTCTCGGACTGGGGCTCCACGCCGCCCTTGGCGCACATGACGGTGACAGAACCGTCCAGCACGCGCAGGGAGCGCTCCACCTCCACGGTGAAGTCCACGTGGCCCGGAGTGTCGATGATGTTGATCCGGGTCTGGGGGAACTGGTCCTTGGTGCCCTTCCAATAGCAGGTGGTGGCGGCGGACGTAATCGTGATGCCGCGCTCCTGCTCCTGAGCCATCCAGTCCATGGTGGCGGTGCCGTCATGGGTCTCACCGATCTTGTAGTTCACGCCGGTGTAGAACAGGATGCGCTCGGTGGTCGTGGTTTTACCGGCGTCGATGTGGGCCATGATGCCGATATTACGAGTATTTTCCAGAGTTACTTTTCTTGCCATAATCGGTTAATATGCCTCCGTCCTTACCAGCGGTAGTGGGCGAACGCCTTGTTGGCCTCGGCCATCTTATGGGTGTCCTCGCGCTTCTTCACGGCGGAACCCGTATTGTTCGCGGCGTCCATGATCTCACCGGCCAGCCGCTCCTTCATGGTCTTCTCGCCGCGGTTGCGGGAGTAGTTGGTCAGCCAGCGCAGACCCAGGGTCTGACGGCGCTCGGGGCGGACCTCCATGGGCACCTGGTAGGTGGAGCCGCCCACACGGCGGGACTTGGTTTCCAGGGACGGCATAATGTTCTCAATTGCGGTGTTAAAGACCTCAAGGGGCTCTTTGCCGGTCTTGTCCTTGATGATGTCAAAGGCACCGTAGACGACCTTCTGGGCTACGCCCTTCTTGCCGTCCAGCATGATGCTGTTGACGAGCTTAGTGACTAGGACGGAATTATACAGCGGGTCGGGCAGAACCTCCCGCTTGGGTACGTTTCCTCTTCTGGGCACTTCGCTTCCCTCCTTCTACATAGAATTAGAATTCATAGGTACTCGAAGTTTTTCAAGCCGCAGCGGCTCAAAAACATCTCCGTACAATGCCTGTCCGAGGTTCACCCGTTATATAGGTAAACGCCCGGCAAGGCTTTCGGCCTTGCGCGTGTGCGCAAAACTCGTGATGGGTGAAGAAGCTGAATTACTTCTTCTTGGCCGCCTTGGGCCGCTTGGCGCCGTACTTGGAGCGGGCCTGCATACGGCCGTTGACGCCCTGGGTGTCCAGCGTGCCACGGATGATGTGGTAACGAACGCCGGGCAGGTCCTTGACACGGCCGCCGCGGATCATGACCACGGAGTGCTCCTGCAGGTTGTGGCCCACGCCGGGGATATAGGCGGTGACCTCGTAGCCGTTGGTCAGGCGCACACGGGCGATCTTACGCAGCGCGGAGTTCGGCTTCTTCGGAGTGGAAGTACGAACGGCGGTGCACACGCCCCGCTTCTGGGGAGAGGGCAGGTTGGTCTCCTTATTCTTCAGGGTGTTCAGACCGTGCTGCATGGCGGGAGAGTTGGACTTGTAGGTGCTCTTCTCGCGGCCCTTGCGGACCAGTTGGTTAAAAGTAGGCATGATTTTCCTCCTTTCAATGAATATATTTTAACGAACTCTCCGGAGATTATTCGTTAAAAACGGAAAAAATTGGCGCGGACTCAAATCGTAGCCGCGGCGGCAGTCCCCACGGCGATGCCGCAGGCACGACCCAGCGCCTTCATGGCGTCGGCCCAGGCCACCTCCAGCCCCGCCTCCGCCGCCTGACGCTCCAGGGGGCCGATGAGCTGAGGGTCGGCGTCCTTCGCCAAGTACAGGCGCTTGGCACGACCGCTTGCCAGCGCCCGGCGGACCTGCTTGACGCCCACGACCTTGGCCGCGTTCTCCAGTTCTGTCAGCATCAAACGGTCCTCCTTTCGCATATCAACGCAATTTGAAATTATAACACAGGCGCAGCAGTCCGTCAAGCTGATTTCAACCTTTTTTCCACCTTTTTTCCGGCCTGGACAGGGTTTTCTTTGTCGAAACCGTCCAAAGAGCCCCGCCAGTCCCAGCGGGGCTCTTTGCTTGCGTTAAAGTCAGTCCAGCTCAAGGTCGCCCTCCCCGATCCAGCCGATTTTCCGGAACAGCAGGCCGAAAGCCCAGCACAGCACCGCCGGAAGGACAAAGGAGATCAGGATCAGTCCGGCCCACTCAAAGGCCCCCGGCGTGATGGCGGCCGCGCCGTTGGCCAGGGCCTGCTCACTGGGGACGATCCACCCGGTCCACACGCCGATCTGCCCCACCAGACCGCAGGTACCCATGCCGGCGGACACCGGAGGGCCGTTCATCTCCAGCCGGAACAGGCAGGTGGCCACCGGCCCTGTGATGGCGGAGGTGAGAATGGCGGGCAGCCAGACGCGGGGATTTTTCACGATGTTGCCCATTTGCAGCATGGAGGTGCCCAGGCCCTGGCTCACCAGACCGCCCCAGCCGTTTTCCTGGAAGGACAGCACGGCGAAGCCCACCATATTGGCGCAGCAGCCCGCCACCGCAGCGCCGCCCGCCAGGCCCGTCAGACTGAACGCGGCGCAGATGGCCGCCGACGAGATGGGCAGGGTCAGCGCCATACCGATGACCACGCTCACCAGCACGCCCATCAGCAGGGGCTGTTCATCGGTGGCCAGCCGGGTGACGCTGCCGATGGCGGTGGCGGCGGTGCCGATGGCCGGGGCCAGCAGGGCGGACAGCCCTACGCCCACCAGAATGGTCACCAGCGGGGTGACCAAGATGTCCACCTTGGTCTCTTTGGAGACGGCCTTGCCGAATTCCGCCGCGATGATGGCGATGAACAGCACCGCCAGCGGCCCGCCGGCGCCCTTTCCTCCGTCCAGGGTGACGCTGCCCAAGGCGTTGGCCGCGTACCCCACCGTGGCCAGGGAGAACAGCACCATGGGCGGGGCCTTCAGCGCACAGCCGATGGCCACGGCCATGGCCGCGCCGCTCATATCAGAGGCGTAATTGCCTACATCCACCAGGAACGACAGCCCCATCTGCTCCCCCAGCGTCTTAATGATGGTGCCGATGAGCAGCGAGCAGAACAGGCCCTGGGCCATAGCCCCCAGCGCGTCGATGCCGTACCGCCTGCCGGAGATGACGATGTCCTTCCGTTTCAAGAATTTTCTAAATTTTTCCATTTCCCTCACCTACAAAGCTCAAAAATAAGTCCACATAGGTGTCTTGACACCTATGTGGACTATTATACTGTCCGGGGAGGAAATGTCAACCGTCTTTTTGCCCAAAATCCCGCCGGACAGCCGCCCTATCTTGCCAAAAATCCCGCCGTTTTCAGCGCCGCCACCGTCCGGTCAAAGGTCTCCTGGTCGGGACAGCGCAGGGTGTGCAAATGGATGCCGTCCGTCAGCACCGACAGGGGCTGGGCGGCATTTTCCTCAACTTTCCGTATAAATTCCGAGATATCATACCGGGAGGAAAGCTCCAGCGGCCCGGTGAGCTGGCCGTACACCGGGTGCTCCACGATGACGTTTTTCACCGTGCACCCCTGGTCCACCATCAGCGCCAGCTCCCGCTCCATGTCCTCCGAGCTGTGGACACAAGCCACGGTGTAATCTTGTCCCGCCTGAGGGCGCTCCAGCACGTAGCCCCGGGGGGTGGCGGTGATGCGCTCCCCCGCCGCCCGCAGCAGTGCCACGTCCCCCACAATGATCTGACGGCTCACCGACAGCCGCCGGGCCAGCGCGGTGGCGGACTGGGGCTGTTCCGACGCCCGCAGGTATTCCAAAATGCGCTCCCGGCGCTCTGACGTGTTCATAGGCAGGCTCCTTTTATGCAATACTTGTGTGTCTTGACACCAGTATAACATACCCGCCCCTCTGATGCAAGCGCGGCCTCACTCCCCGTCCGGCCCGAAAATCTCCTCCAGATGGTCCTCGAGCTCCGGTCCCGGCAGCAGGGCGGCGATTAGCCCCAGCCGGTCCGCCAGCCCCAGCTTTTCCCGGATGGACCGGTGGGTGTCGAACAGCACAAAATGGGCCTGGGGGCCCTTCATGTACGTAAAGTAGTGGGCGCACAGCCCACGGTCAAAAAATACCGCCGGCTCCAGCCGCTTGAGCTGTTCCTCCAGCTGTTCCCGGGGCACCGGCTCCCCCCGGCCCCGGGCGGGGAGCAGAAAGTCCTCCCGCACCCACTCCACCGCCAGGGTGGTCCGGGCCTTGCCGTACCGCTCCAGCCCCTCCCGCAGCCGCCGCTCCAGCGTGCCGTGGGTCAGAGCGGAGGGAATCAGCACCCGGGCCTGGGGCGCGTGGACAGCGTAGCACTCCGGCACATAAAGCGACCAGCCCTGGGCGGCGCAGTTGCGGTCCAGAATCTCCACCAGCTTGCCCAGGCACCCCGTGGGCATCCCCTCAAAATCACAGACGATCCCCCGAAAGGACCGGCGGCGGCACTCCCCCAGAATCTGGCGGCAGCAGCCCACCGGGTCGCCGCCCCCGTCGAACCCAGCGCAGTCCACCTGCATCAGCCCGCCCCGCAGCCCCTGGGGCAGTTGGACGCCCAGCAGCCTGGGCCCCGCCCCCACCCGGTAGGCCATATGGGCCGGGGTCAGGCCATAGCTGCGCCCTCCGGTCTCTCGTCCGGCGGGCAGGGCTAATAATAACTCTTTCATGGGTGTTCCCCCTTGCTAACGGCAGAATTTCGTGGTATAGTTGAGCAAGCATCTGTATCTTTATAAACCATATGCTCGTCCCGAGCGGAATAGAAGGTGGACTATGAAGAAGCGCGGAGAAGCGGACAGCGAGGGAGCTTGGAGCGGAGAAAAAGCAGCATCCCAAGGCTCGCAAAGCGGGTCTGGGTTTTGCTTGAGCCGCAGCGAAAGCCACCGGGCGTCCTGGCCGCTTCGCAGCGTGGCAACGGCGTGGTTCCGGGCTCGGTTCACGGCCCGCGATATCTATGAGATCACCGGCGAGGCTCTGGCCCGCCGGGGCTTCCAGCTGCTGCTGGCGGACCTGGACAACACCCTGGTCCCCTACGGCGTACCCCTGCCGGATGAAAAGCTGAAGGCCTGGCGGGACGATTTGGCCGCTCACGGGGTGACGCTGTTCGTTTTGTCCAACAACCGCCATGAGGCGCGTCCCAGGATTTTTTCCGAAGCCCTTGACGCGCCCTATATCGGCCACGCGGGCAAGCCCAAGACGCACTCTTTCCTCAAGGCCATGGAGCGGATGGGTGTGACAAAGGAACAGACCGCCATTGTGGGCGACCAGGTGTTCACCGACGTGCTGGGGGGCAACCTGGCGGGGATATCCGCCATTCTGGTGGAGCCCATCCGGCTGGCGGGCAATCCTGGGCGTTATCTGCGGTACGCCGCGGAGGTCCCCTTCCGCCTGCTGTCCAAGAAAGGAGAAAGGCTGTGAGCGCTCTGTTCGGTCCTGCGGGAAACGCGGAAAGCTTCCCCTACAAATCCTCCGCCGACGCTCCCAAGTGGCTGAAGGAGCTGGGACTTGACTGCTACGAGTACCAGTGCGGCAAAGGCGTTCACGTGGGGGAGGACACCGCCCGGAAGGTGGGTCTTGCCGCCGTAGCGCACGGGATCTCCCTCTCCCTCCACGCGCCCTACTTCATCAACCTGGCCAATCCCGACCCGGACGCCCTGCAAAAAACCATCGGCTATATCACCGGGGCCTGCCTGGTGGCGGACTGGATGGGCGCTAAGCGGGTGGTCATCCACTCCGGCGCGCTGATGAAGCGCACCCGGCGGGAGGCTCAGGACATCGCCCTGCGCTCCTTAAAAGAAGTCATCGCCGCCTGTGACGGCGCGGGCTTCGCCCACATCACCCTGTGCCCCGAGACCATGGGCAAAATCAACCAGCTGGGCGACCTGGACGAGGTGCTGGAGCTTTGCACCATCGACGACCGTCTACTTCCCTGCGTGGATTTCGGCCATCTGTACGCCCGCTCGCTGGGCGCAGACGACGGAGCCGAGGCCATGGAGCGGATGCTGGACCGCATGGAGCAGGTACTGGGCCCGAACCGGGCCAGCCGCTTCCACAGCCACTTTTCCCACATCGAGTTCACCCCCAAGGGCGGCGAGAAGTGCCACCGCACCTTTGCCGACGACGGGGGCTACGGCCCGGACTGGACGCCCCTGGCCGCGGCGGTGGCCCGCCGGGGGTGGAGCCCCACCTTTATCTGTGAGAGCGCGGGCACCCAGGCGGAGGACGCGCTGGCCATGAAGCAAATTTACCAGAGCTTTGTGCGCGAAGGGAAATAACGCCCTTATGACGGAGCCCATGTATGGCCTTGGTATCGCCGCCGCCGGTGCGCTTGTCCTGTTCTGTCCCGGCCTTTTGTACCTGCGGGGAGGAAGAAACTGGTTTCGCCCTTTATCGGACACGGAAAAGCTCGTTGCCAGGATTTTCGGCGGAGGCGCCATCCTCGTCGGTCTGGCCCTCGCGCTCACATACGCATAATTACACGCTCAAGGGAGGTCGTTTCATGCAGCAAACCGCATTATACGGAATCACGGTATCCCCTCCGGTGTTTCTGGCCCTGGCCGCGCTGCTGGTTATCGCCGGACTGTATATCATCATCAATCCCAAGGCCTTTCTGCGCTGGGGCCGGGGGCGGGGCTACTCCGGCCAGGAGCCGGGGAAATCGGCGTTGCTGGCCGCCCGGCTGGTGGGGCTGGCCGTCATCGCAATGGCCGCCATCGCCTACCTCAGCATGAATCAGACGTAAAACTTATCAATCAAATTTATCATGGAGATGATTCAAATGACACACTTTGACAAAATCGCGGGCTGTTTGAAAAACCGGGGTCTGGACGCCATGCTGGTCACCAGCGAGCCCGGCGAGTTCTACGCCATGGGCTTCCATGGGGAAGGCGTGGCCCTCATCACCCCGGGCAAGACCTGGTACTACACCGACTCCCGGTACATTGAGGCCGCTCAAAACCTTATCACCGGGGCGGAGGTGGCCCTGCCCCCCAAAGGCGTGGGCTACCACAAGCTGGTGGCCGACCTGGTCAAGGAAAACGGCGTGGTCAAGCTGGGTTTTGAGGAGGAATACATGTCCGTGGCCGCCCACACCCAGTGGACTAAGGACGTGGAGGCCGAATTTGTCCCCGCCTCCCAGCTGCTCACCCAGCTGCGCATGGTGAAGGACGCGGATGAGCTGGCCGCCATGAAGGAGGCCCAGCGCATCACCGACGAGGCTCTGCTGGAAATTCTGAACTTCCTGAAGCCCGGCCTTACCGAGCAGGAGGTGGCCGCTCGGCTCACCTACATCATGGCCTGCAAGGGCGCGGAGCGCAACTCCTTCGACCCCATCGTGGCCTGCGGGGCCAACGGCTCCAAGCCCCACGCCGTCCCCGGCCCGGATGTAATTCAAAAGGGCCAGTTCGTCACCATGGATTTTGGCTGTAAGGTGGGGGGCTACTGCTCCGACATGACCCGCACCGTGGCCATCGGCCAGCCCTCTGAGGAGATGGCGCTTGTCTATAACACGGTCTTAAAGGCCCAGCTGGCGGGCATCGCCGCCGCCCACGCCGGAGTCACCGGGGTGGAGGTCCACAACGCCGGGGCCAAGGTCATCGAGGAGGCTGGGTACGGGGAGTACTTCGGCCACGGTTTCGGCCACTCTCTGGGCATTGAAATCCACGAGAATCCCGGCTTCCATACCCGCAACGACAAGCCCATTCCCGCCGGAGCGCTGCTGTCCGCCGAGCCGGGCATCTACCTGCCTGGGAAATTCGGCGTACGCATCGAGGACGTCATCATGCTCACCGAGGACGGCTGCATCGACATCACCCACTCTCCCAAGCAGCTTATCATCCTCTAAAAATTTGAAACAGCAGGGATGGAAAGGGACGGGGAGCGCTTCTGAATAAAGCGCTCCCCGTCCCCTTTTCGTTTTCCCGCCCCATCTGTTCCATGGGCATTAGCTATGCGGTTGCCCGTAAACAAAGCATCCGTGTTTCCCAGTCGTCGAACGCCCTGGCATGGACTTTACCCAGCCGGAGGCAAAGACCCGGCTGCGGCGGGTCCGGCATCCGCCGCCCCCGGCGCAGCCTTGTTAAGAGCAAGCTTTTACTCGTAGTATTCTACGTATTCAAAAGATCCAATGGCCTTGCAGGTGTCGCACACATCAGGCCGGGTTTGAAAAATGGCGCCGCAGAACTGACAACGATAGCCTTCCTTTTTCTGCTTTTGGGCCGGGGCCTGATCGGAAGCCTGCTGAACCGGAGCCTCAGCCTTTTGACTCATTTTTGCCAGGAGCGTTATGAAACAGTTTTCATGGCTTCGCTCAATCGCGGCTACCTTTTCAAACATGACGGCCAGATCCTCCAGCCCCTCCTCACGGGCCTGCCGGGCAAATTCCGGATACATACTGTGCCACTCACTGTATTCGCCTTGGGCCGCCTGCGTCAGGCATTCCCGGGTATCCGTGGGCTTGCCGTAAAGCTGCTCAAACCAGAATTTTGCGTGCATCATTTCGTTTTTGGCCATCCGCTCAAACGCGTCCGCAATTTCATCATCTCCGTTGGCACGGGCCGCCGCCGCAAAATATGTGTACTTATTGCGGGCAATCGATTCGCCTGCCAGAGCTTTTCTGAGATTTTCCGCCGTTTTAGTATTTTTCAGTTCCATCCTGATAATACCTCCTCTAAATTGTTTTGAACATGCGCCCATGATCCATACATTAAAGCGTCCTTTTGCCGGAGACGGCTGTGTATTTCAACAGAGCGCTGTTTTTTCGTTTTTGACCGCCGCGCTCATGCTCATATCCTCTCAGCGCCGCAGCGGGCTGTTTCCTGCTCAAGTATAGCACACGGGAAACAGCTTGTCACATGATTTTTGACCTATGGCCTGCTTTTCCTTTTCCTTTTCCTCACGAGAGGGCGGCGGCTTTGATTTCCCCGCTCTTTACGCCGATTGTGGAATGCGGCAGCTCCAGCTATGAAATTCGACGCCCCGTCAGTTTCACAGGCCATTGATAACCTGGCGCCCCTTCCGCCCCAGGAAAAATTGTCTTTACAACCGCTCCCCCCTATGCTATAGTTATCCTGCGGCCTGCGGCCGCAAAGCGGACGGTATTCCATGTGCTTGGAAACTGTACTGACATATCCTCCTGAATATCTCCCAGGCTCCCCAGGAACCGGCAAAAGCTCCGTCACCTGACCACAGAAAGGCAGGTAGATGCGATGAAGATCGGTTTTATTGGAGCAGGCAAGGTCGGTTTCTCCCTCGGCAGGTTTTTCGCCGAAGGAGGCCTCCCGGTGACCGGCTATTACAGCCGGCATCCAGGCGCGGCCAGAGAAGCAGCGCAATTTACAGCTTCCCATTTTTATCCCACGCTGGACGAATTGGCAAACGACAGTGACGCCCTTTTGCTGACCGTTCCAGACGGAGCCATTGCGCCGGTCTACCAACAGCTGGCGCGGTGCGGTATTTCAGGAAAACAAATATGCCATTGCAGCGGCGCGATGACCGCCGGGGAGGCATTCCCGGACATCGGTCAAGCCGGCGCATATGGGTACTCAATCCATCCGCTTTTCCCCTTCAGCAGCAAGCTGGAGTCCTACAGGGAATTGCCGGGTGCTTTTTTTTGCCTTGAAGGCGCCGGACCCCACCTGCCGGACTGGCAGGCGCGGCTGGAAGCCCTGGGGGCCCGGGTACAGCCCATCCCACCCGGGGCAAAGGCGCGCTACCACGCCGCCTGCGCCATTTCCAGCAACCTGGTCTGCGCCCTGGTCCAGGAGAGCCTGGAGCTGCTGGGGGACTGCGGCTTCTCCAGGGACGCCGCCCTCCAGGCCCTTGCCCCGCTCATGCGCGGCAACCTGGAGCACATCCTCCACGAGGGACCCGTACAAGCCCTCACCGGTCCTGTGGAGCGCGGCGACGCGGGGACGGTGGAAAAGCATCTGGCCTGCCTCTCCACCCCGGAGGAGCGGGCGCTGTACCGCGCCGTCTCCCGCAAGCTGGTGGGGATGGCTGGACGCAAGCACCCGGAAACCAATTACTCCCAACTGGAAAATCTGTTGAAAGAAGGATGAAACCCATGAAAAAGAATACCATCGCCACCCTGGCGGCCATGAAGGCCAGCGGAGAGAAGATCTCCCAGCTCACCTGCTACGACTACTCCACCGCCCGGCTGGTGGACGCCGCGGGCGTCAATACCGTTTTGGTGGGCGACAGCCTGGGCATGACCATGCAAGGCTATGAGGACACGCTGCCCGTCACCATGGAGGAAATGATCGTCTACGGCCGGAGCGTGGGCCGGGCCTGTAAGGACGCCTTCGTCATCCTCGACATGCCATTTATGAGCTACCAGGCCTCCGTCCCCCAGGCGGTGGAGAACGCCGGGCGGCTGATGAAGGAGTGCCGGGCCAACGCGGTCAAGCTGGAGGGCGGCAAAGCCGTCTGCCCCCAGATCAAGGCCATCACCTCCAGCGGCATCCCCGTGTGCGCCCACATCGGCATGACGCCCCAGTCCGTCAACAGCCTGGGCGGCTTCAAGGTCCAGGGCCGGGGCGAGGCGGAGGCCCGCCGGGTGCTGGAGGACGCCCTTGCCGTCCAGGAGGCCGGGGCCTTCATGGCGGTGCTGGAGTGCGTTCCCCCCAAGCTGGCCGCCCTCATCACCAAAAAGGTTCATATGATTACCATCGGCATCGGAGCCGGGGCGGGCTGCGACGGCCAGGTGCTGGTCTATCAGGATATGCTGGGCATGTCCGGCGAGTTCGTGCCCAAGTTCGTCCGGCGCTTTGCGGACATCGGCGAGGAGATGAAGCATACCTTCCGCGCCTATGACCAGGAGGTCAAGGCGGGCTCCTTCCCCGCAGAGGCCCAGACCTATGCGAAAAGCGACTGCTCCGACGAATTCCTGGCGGAGCTGGACGCAGCATATTAAGGAGGCGCAGGGCAATGATTGTCGCAAAAACCGTTCAGGAGGTCCGGGCCCAGGCGGCCCGGTGGAAGCGGGAGGGACATACCGTCGGCCTGGTGCCCACCATGGGCTACCTCCACGAGGGCCACGCCAGCCTGGTAGATAAGGCCCGTTCCATGTGCGGAAAAGTGGTGGCGTCCGATTTCGTCAACCCCACCCAGTTCGGCCCCAACGAAGACCTGGAGGCCTATCCCCGGGACTTTGACCAGGACTGCGCCCTGCTGGAGGAGCACGGGTGCGACCTGGTGTTCTACCCCTCCGTGGAGGAGATGTACGCCCCCGACGCGGCCACCTATGTGGAGATCTTGTCCGATATGCCCAAGCAGCTGTGCGGCAGGACCCGGCCCATCCACTTCCGGGGAGTGTGCACGGTGGTGTCCAAGCTGTTCAACATCGTCCAGCCCGATTTCGCCTTTTTCGGCCAAAAGGACGCCCAGCAGCTGGCCATCATCCGCCGCATGGTGCGGGAGCTATCCTACGGCATTGAGATCGTGGCCTGCCCCATCGTTCGGGAGGCGGACGGCCTGGCCAAGTCCTCCCGCAACACCTACCTCAGCCCGGAGGAGCGGCAGGCGGCGCTGGTGCTGTCAAGGGCGGTTTTCCGCGGGCAGGAGCTGGCCGCCTCCGGCCTCCGGTCCCCCCGGGAGCTTCTGGACGCCATGACCGCTCTTATCCAGGCGGAGCCCCTGGCCCGCATCGACTACGTCTCCGCCGTGGACGGCGTGACCATGATGCCCGCCCAGGAGCTCCGGGAGGGAGTGCTGGTGGCCATGGCGGTGTACATCGGCAAGACTCGGCTCATTGACAACTTCATTGTAGGAGGCGCCGACGCATGACCATTGAAATGCTCAAGGGAAAGATCCACCGGGCCACGGTGCGGCAGGCGGAGCTGGATTACGTAGGCTCCATCACCGTGGACAAGGCACTGCTGGACGCCGCCGGGATCCTGGAATATGAAAAGGTCCAGATCGTGGACGTGGACAACGGCAGCCGCTTTGAGACCTACACCATCGCCGGGGGGGACGGCATGATCTGCCTCAACGGGGCCGCCGCCCGCTGCGTCAGCGTGGGGGACCGGATCATCATTATGGCCTACGCCAGCCTGACCCCGGAGGAGGCGGCCATCCACCGCCCACGGGTGGTGTTTGTGGACGAGGCCAACCGGCCCCAGCGGGTCACCGCCTATGAGAAGCACGGCCGCCTGGAGGACATGGGAGGGGCGCTGTGATGGATTTGCAGAACAAATGCGTGGTCATCGGCGTCACCGGGGGCATCGCCGCCTACAAAATGGCGGACACCGCCCACCTGCTGTGCAAGCTGGGGGCGGAGGTCCACGTCATCATGACCGAAAACGCCGCCAAATTCATCTCGCCGCTGACCTTTGAGACCCTGACCAACCGCCGCTGTATGGTGGACACCTTCGCCCGGGATTTCCAATACGACGTGGCCCACATCTCCCTGGCCAAGGCAGCGGACCTAATTCTAGTGGCCCCCGCCACCGCCAACGTCATCGCCAAGCTGGCCCACGGCATCGCCGACGACATGCTGACCACAGTGGTGCTGGCCGCCCGGTGCCCCAAGCTGGCGGCCCCCTCCATGAACACGGCCATGCTGGAAAACCCCGTCACCCAGGATAATCTGGCCGCCCTGTCCCGCTACGGTTTTGAGATCGTGAAGCCCGCCTCCGGTCTGCTGGCCTGCGGGGATGTGGGCAAGGGAAAGCTGCCTGCTCCGGAGGAGCTGGTCGGCCACGTTCTGCGGCGTCTGGCCCGGGAAAAGACCCTTTCCGGCGTCCGCGTCACAGTGACCGCAGGACCTACCCAGGAGGCTTTAGACCCCGTCCGTTTCCTGACCAACCACAGCTCGGGCAAAATGGGCTATGCCATCGCACGGGAGGCCATGCTCCGGGGGGCGGAGGTCACCCTCATCACCGGGCCCACAGCCTTGAATCCGCCGCCCTTCGTCCAGGTCGTGCCGGTGGTCTCGGCAAAGGACATGTTCAGCGCCGTCAAAAAAGCGCTTCCCAAAACGGATATCCTCATCAAATCGGCGGCGGTGGCGGACTACCGCCCGGCAAACCAGGCGGCGGATAAGCTGAAAAAGGACGGAGGAGACCTGACCCTCCCCCTGGAGCGCACCGACGACATTCTGGGCTGGGTGGCCCAATACCGCCATCCCGGCCTGTTCGTCTGCGGCTTCTCCATGGAGACCCGGGACCTGCTGGAAAACTCCCGGCGCAAGCTGGAAAAAAAGCGGCTGGACATGATCGCCGCCAACAGCCTGCGGACCGAGGGAGCCGGTTTCGGCGTGGACACCAACGTCATCACCATTCTCACGGCGAACGGACAGCAGGAGCTGCCCCTCATGAGCAAGGCGGAGGCCGCGGCCCGCCTGCTGGACGCCATTGAGGCGCGGCGGTCATGATCCTGACGGTGGACATCGGCAACACCACCGTGGGCGTGTGCGGCGTGGAGCGCGCCGGAGGCTATCAGGTAACCTTCCACGGCTATCTGCCCACGGTGCGGGAGCGGACCGACTATTTTCCGGAGCTGGAGCAGCTTCTGCTCCGCGCCGGAGCCTCGCCGGAGCGCATCGAGGGGGCCGTCCTTTCCAGCGTGGTCCCCTGCCTGGACGGCCCTCTTGCCCAGGCGGCGGAGCGGCTGCTGGGCAAACGCCCGGTCAAAATCGGGCCGGACCGGGAGACCGGGCTGTCCTTCGCCATCCCCCATCCGGAAAAGCTGGGCCTGGACCGGGTGGCCGACGCCGCCTGGGCCGCAAGGCATTATCCCCTTCCGGCGGTAACGGTGGATCTGGGCACCGCCACCACCTTTAATATATTGGGTGAGCAGGCCGTATTTCTGGGCGGGCTCATCGCCCCCGGTCTGGAGACGGGGGTTCGGGCCCTTTCGGCCCGGACGGCCCAGCTTCCGGCAGCGAACCTGTCCGGCCCCGCGCCGCTGATTGGACGGGACACTCAGGAGTGCATCCGCTCCGGCGCACTCAACGGGACCGCCGCCATGATCGACGGCATCGCCGCGCGGGTGGAGGCGGAGCTGGACCGGGCGGTGACCCTGGTGCTGACGGGCGGCTGGGCCCCTCTGGTGGAGCCGCTGTGCCTCCATCCCCACCAGTGCGACCCCTGGCTTCTGCCCAGAGGGCTGGCCCTTCTTTACGATCTGTACACCGGCGCAGTCTAAACGGATTGGCCTTGTATTTCCCCGAAAAATGTCGTATGATATAGATTAGACAGAAACAGGAAAAGCAGCCGCAGCCCCGGCGGTCCGCTTTCCCGCGGGGCGATTAACTATGAAGGAGGCCATCCGATGGAAGAGAAGAACATGATCAAAATCACCGTAGACGGCGAGTCCTGCGCCTACCCCTATGGGACGCCCTACCGCGATATTGCTGCGGATTTCCAGCCCAAGTATCCCTGGGACATCCTGCTGGTCAACCGGGACGGAAAGCTGTGCGAGCTCCACAAGGTCCTGGACCGGGAGTGCTCGCTGAAGATGGTCACCGCCCGGGACAAGCCCGGCATTCAGACCTATGAGCGCAGCGCAGTGCTGTTGATGCTGAAGGCCTTTTACGACGTAGCGGGCCCGGACAATGTGCAGCGCATCTGTGTGGAATACTCCCTCAGCAGCTCCCTTTTCATCACGGCCCGGGGGAATTTCACGCTGGACCAGGACCTGCTGGACCGGGTAGAGGCGCGTATGCGGGAGCTGTCCGGCCAGGCGCTGCCCATTGAGAAGCGGTCCATCAGCACCGACGACGCCGTGGACCTGTTCCAGCAGGCCCGGATGGCCCACAAGGCCCAGCTGTTCCGGTTCCGCATCAATTCCCATGTCAACATCTACTCCCTGGACGGCTTTGTGGATTACTTCTACGGCTATATGGCCCCCAACACCGGCTATATCCGCTGTTTCGGCCTGGAGCTGTTTGAAAACGGGTTCGTCCTGCGCCTGCCCACCCAAAAGGACCCCAACCGGCTGGGGGATTTCCGGCCCTCCAAAAAGGTCTTTCGGGAGCTCTACGCCTCCACGCTGCGCGCCGAGGCGCTGAACGCCTCCAACGTGGCGGAGCTGAACACCACCATTTCCCAGGGGAACGCCACGCCGCTGATTCTGGCCTACGAGGCCATGATGGAGAAGAAAATCGGCGACATCGCCGCAGAGATCGCCGCCCGAAAGGACGTCCGCTTCGTCATGGTCGCGGGGCCGTCCTCCTCCGGCAAAACCACCTTCTCCCACCGGCTGTCCACCCAACTGCGGGCCTGCGGCCTGCACCCCCACGCCATCGCCACGGACAACTATTTTGTCAACCGGGACAAAACCCCCCGGGATGAAAACGGCAATTTCGACTTTGAGGGCCTGGGGGCCATGGACGTGGAACAGTTCAACGAGGACATGGTCCGGCTGCTCCACGGCGAGACCGTGGACATGCCCACCTACAATTTCAAGAAGGGCGCCCGGGAATATAACGGCAATTTCCTCACTCTGGGCGAGGGCGACGTGCTGGTCATCGAGGGCATCCACTGCCTCAACGAGCAGTTCACCCACTCCCTGCCGGAGCAGAGCAAGTACAAAATCTACATCAGCTGCCTCACCACCCTGAACATCGACGACCACAACCGCATCCCCACCACCGACGTCCGCCTCCTGCGGCGCATCGAGCGGGACGCCCGGACCCGGGGCTACAGCGCCCAGGCCACCATCAAAATGTGGCCCAACGTCCGCCGGGGAGAGGAAAACAACATCTTCCCCTTCCAGGACAGCGCGGACATGGTGTTCAACTCGTCCCTGATCTACGAAACGGCTGTGCTGAAGCCCTATGTACAGCCCCTGCTTTTCGGCGTCCCCCGGGGCAGCGAGGAGTACATCGAGGCCAAACGGCTGCTGAAATTCCTGAACTATTTCCTGCCCATCCCTGCGGACAACATCCCCAAGACCTCCCTTGTGCGGGAGTTCATCGGCGGGGGCTGCTATGACGTGTAATTGAGGGAAGCGGCGCGTTACGGCCCGGGGGGCCCAAAAACCGCCCGTGCCCTTTTTCTGGTTTTACCCATAAAACCCCCCACCCCCCCAGAATACAAAAAAAACC
>CAOKLO010000069.1 GCA_948469375.1 uncultured bacterium
ATGTCCAACAGAAACGGGTTTTCTCCATCAGTATGCGGTTTATCGGGTTGGCATCGGTGCTGATATTTTCGGTTTCCATGTTCGGCGGCTCCCATATTGTGCGGCTGTTTGCGGATGATACATCGGAAGTTTATCAGGTTGCCGCAAATGGTTTTACGATTTTTTCATACAGCTTTTTATTCTGCGGCCTGAACAATTTTACCTCCGCGATGTTCACAGCCTTGTCAAACGGAAAAGTATCGGCGGTTCTTTCCTTTTTGCGGACGTTCGGCCTGCTGGCGGTCGGCATCCTGTTACTGCCCCGTATTTGGGGAATAGCGGGAGTATGGCTGGCTGTTCCAATCGCAGAGGGAATTATGTTTGTTGTATCTGCAATCTGCCTGATACATTACAGGAAAAAATATTCTTATTAAAAGACAGTATTTGCCCCGAACGGGGAAAGAAAAAACTGTTCGGGCAGGCAGATGATTTCTTGCGCGTATTTGTAAAACATTTTGCTTGCGGCGGTTTTGAAATACCAAATTCAAGGCCGCCGCTTTCTTTTGAAAAAATGGAAAACGGAGGGTGTGTTAAAGTCGCCCATTTTTAAGGACACGGCGGTATCCGGGAGGTATCGTCATGTCCTTTTTTATCCCGGCTCCCCCTAACTCGTCAAAAAAGCCTAGCGCTTCCGCCGGGTTACTCCGGCCGCAAACGCGAAAAAGCCTCCTGATATTTTGGTGATTTGGGCGGCAAACCGTCATCACTATATCATGGGGTTTTATTTGCCAAGGCTTTTTATTTACCCCTGGCAGAATCAGGGGTTTTATTTAGCTAAAGCACCAAATAAAGCGGTAGGACGGCATAGGCCGTCCTACCGCTTGAATTTGAACGCAGCCGCCAATCCGGCCAGCAGAACCAGAACCGATACGCCCAGCAGAATCAGCGCACCTCCGGCCGTCCCGGCGGCGGGTTCTCCGGGCGCGCCGCCGCCCTGCATATTTCCGGGGAAATCGTCCGGCGCCCCCATCTCTCCAAAGGGTCGGCGTTCACCCATCCCCTCTCCAAAGGCGGCGACGACTTCTACGTCCGGACGTTCCCCGCTTTCGCCGGCTTCGCCGCTGTCAGCGGAACCGCTTCGGAATCCGCCTCCGCCGCCATGTCCTCCCGCCATGCTCATCGTCCCCATATCGGACAGGTCAAGGGAGGATGCGTCCACCAAGGCGTCTTGGTTTTCAGACTGTCCCGCGCCGGTGGAGGGAATGGTCCCCGCCAGCTGGCCGGACACGCTCTCCGCCCGGAGCGCACAGAAGGCCTTCAGCGCCTCTGCTCCCGCCTGGAATTCCTCTGTGGTGCAGAACCTTGTGGGGTCTTTATCCACATAGCCGGCAATGAGGGCGCGGGTCTCCTCAATGAGCGCGCCGCAGTCCACACTGTCCAGGAAGGCCTGGAAATACTGGTGATACAGCTGAGTGTACTCCTCGCTGCTGAGTATCCAGTCCATCATGGGCCGATCGCCGGAGCCGGTGGCCGACAGCGGCGTGTCAATGGGGTCGTTCACCGCGCTGGAGGCGTCATTCCCCTGGAAGGTACCAAAGGCCAGGTTATAATCCCAGGGGATCATGGACAGCTGCCCGTCCTCCTCGTAGAGATAGTAGTTGTGCACGATGCTCCCGGTATAGCTGTCCCCGTTGACCACAAAGTTGTGTACCACAAAATAGCGCAACACCTGGTCCATGTCCACCACAGCCTCCATATCTCCACCCTCGCTGAAGGCCTTCAGCGCCTGAATGAGCCGGGTCTGGTCGGCCTCGCTCACGTCCGTCTTGGCGTTGTCGAAAATATTGGCGTAGCTGTCCGGGTCGTCGTCGATGTATTGCAGCTTTGTATCGCTGGAGCCCATGCCGCCGGGCATCTCACGGGGCATAAACCCGCCTTCCTGTCCATTCTCCAGCGCCTCCGCCGGACCCATACCGCCGGAGCGGCCCTGCTCCTCCGACTGCTGCCGTCCCTTGCCGCCCATGAGTCCGGCCATGTCAAAGTCCATGCCGTTGCCCTGGCCACCGCCCATGTCCGTGCTGTCCGGCTTGTACAGCGCTCCATGGTCCCGGCCGTAATTGCGCTGGAGAAAGCTGTCCTCCACCCCCTCCACCGCCAGGTAAAGCCCCCAATCCTCGCCGTTGACGGTGATGTACACATAGCTGCACAGGGGGGCGTTCACGCCAAATTCCCCCATCAGCCGGCAGGCGAGGTAGTCCTTCATATAGGTGTTGTCCTGGATGATGTTGTTCAGGCACAGCTTATCCAAGCCATAATAGGTTTTTCCACCGTCATACTGGTCGAATTCAATTTTGAAGCTGTACCGGTCGCTGCCCAGCTGGGACACCATGGACAGGGAGGTGTTCCCCTTGGCCCTGATCCCCACATTTTTGTATGCCTCATTGTCTATGACCACCGCGCAGGCGGCGTATTCCTCGTCTTCACAGGTTTCCAGAAAGCTGTCCCAATCGTCCATTATGATGTCGATGGTATGCACCCGGGAGGTGTCGAACAGCTTGGCCTCGTACCCCATGACCTGGGACGCAACTTGCAGCCCCAGCGCCTCGCCGTTCATGAACAGCAGGCTGACCAGCAGGGACAGCAGGGCTCCGGCCAGGCAGATCCGGTCTATGTATTTGTGCGCCGCCATTGCCTCACCCCATGTAATCACCGTTGTAGCTCACCAGCACGGCGCTTTGTACGCCCGTCAGCCCGCACAGGGCGTTGAGAAAGCCGGTGTCGTCGTCCTTCAGCCGGACCTCTAAATTCAGCTCGACGCATCCCTGCCGCACCGTCTTGCTCTTGACCACGTAGCGCTGGGTCTGGAGCTCCAAAAAGCGCTTTGCCTGAGCTTCAGACTCCTGATCCTCACACTGAAGCACCACAATATAGGGGTTCACAGAGGACTTCCTGTTGACAAACACCAGCAGAATCAGGCCGATGACCACGCTGCCGATGACGGCCAGGGGGATCATCCCCGCCGCCAGCACAATGCCCACAGCGATGGACCAGAACAAAAACGCGATGTCCAGCGGCTCCTTGATGGCGGTGCGGAAGCGGACGATGGACAGCGCACCCACCATGCCCAGAGACAGCACCACATTACTGGTCACCGCCAAAATGACCATGGTGGTAATCATGGTCAGCGCCACCAGGGTAACGCCGAAACTGGAGGAGTACATCACACCGGTAAAGGTTTTCTTATACACCAGAAAAATGAACAGCCCGATGCCGAAGGCCAGGGCCAGCGCCAGCACCATGTCCAGCACGCTGACGCTGGTCACGTTTTCCAGAAAGCTTGATTGGAATATGTCTTGAAATGTCATACCATACGGCTCCTTTCTTTTCTGCCTCAATTACGCGTCGAATCCCGTCGCCGAGCGCAGGCTCCAAGCGACGGCCTCCGCCCGTAACGGACCAAGGGTTCTTTTTGCCTCCCCTTTCTTTCAAGAAAAGGGAAGGCGGCAGGCGGCGTATTTGGAGAAGGCCCCGGCCCGCCGCCCCTTCAACTGCACCGCGTCCCGGATGATGTCCGGCAGAAAGGCGTCCCACTTTACCTCCAGGATGGTAACGCCCTCCCCCGCCGGAATGGTGACGCAGTCCGGATTCAAGAAGTCCGTGCACCACAGTCCCGTGCGGATGTCATAGTCCAGCGTGACCCGGACGTTTCCAGGCGCGTAGACAAAAGGCTCCCGGGTGTAATCCACGATGGTTTTGGGCTGAAGCCCCTGGGTGCGCATTTTGTGGTACAGCTCCTGCACCAGTCCCCGGTCGCTCCCGGGCATCCAACCCAGCTCGCCGTCCACGATCCGTTGGGCCTCGGCGGCGGTGAGCTCCGCCACAGCCTTGGTTCCCAGGCCGTTCCGTTTGGTCTTCTTTTCCAGGTGGATGATGGAGGGGTCCAAATTATAGTACCGGATGCGGAACTTCTCCCGCAGGTTCACCCCGTCCAGCTTTTCCCGCAGAGCCCGGTCGGAAGGATTGTCAAAATACAGGCTCCGGATTTGATACCGCCCGTCCACGGCGTGCCCGTCCGGACGGGCCACCGCCCGCAGGCGCTGGCGGATGGCGATTTGGTCCCAGCCGTCGATCTCGTGCTTCCACTCATGGCGGTACTGCGTCATGCTTATCACGTCCTTTCCACAGCTGTACTTTAGCACAAAGCGCTGAATTCACGCTGAAAACCAGGGTGCAAAAGTATAAATTAACTGTAAACAGACGGCTTTCTCCCTTCCTGCGCACGAAAAAACGTCCGGCCTCGGATATCCCCGAGGCCGGACGCGGTCATTTTTTTTCAGCCGTGTTCAACCCGCCCGCTCCATCGGCGCGGGCTTAACCTTTTTTTGCGGCGCACCTTCGACTTTTGCCTGGGCGGCCGCCGGGCGGCGCACCACCCGGCCAACCGCCAGAATCACGCCCGTGGCAGCCAGCACCAGATAACAACTCAGGGTGCGGCTCAAAATCATGGCGGGAGCCACCAGAGCCTCGCCGTAAATCAGCAGGAAACTTCTCAGGAACACGCTCTCCGCCGCCCCGGCGGACCCGGGCAGGGGCAGATAGCCCACGGCGATGGAGCACAGCGCCTGGAGGGCCATCACCTCGCCCAGCCCGAAGCCGGTGAGGCCAAAGGCCCGGTACACCACATAGGGCATGGCATAGGAGCAGGCCAATTGAAGCATACTCAGCCCCACCACCTGAACCAGCAGGGCGGGCGTCCGGCGGAGCAAATCGGCGCCCCGGCGGTACTCCCGCAGATGCTCGTCGGCCTTCTCCTCCAGCCCCGCCCGGTCCAGGGGCGGGTAAATCCTGGCCGCCAGCGCGATACAGCCGTGGAGCAGCCGTTTCGCCGGACCCGGCAGAAACAGGAAGAGGAACATGGCCACGTCCAGCAGCCCGAACACCGCCAGCCCCAGCCCCAGCAGCAGCCCCACCTGGCCGCCCAGCCGTTCGGTGAGTCCTCCGGCGGTGAACAGGGCGAACACGCCCCAGATCATGGCGGCGGTGTTGTAGCCGATGGTGACCAGCAGCATATCCAGCGCCCCAGAGGCGGCAGGCGTGCCGTTCTTGCTCATGGACAGCACCTGGGCGGGCTGTCCGCCGGTGGCGGAAGGGGTAATGGTGCTGAAAAAGAAGCCCACGCTGGAGTAATAGGCGCACCGCCGGAAGGGCTGGCCGCAGCCCAGCGAGCGGAGGATGGAGTGGGTGGCCTTGGCCTCACAGCAGATGAACAGCGCCATCAGCGGCACGCCCAGCAGCAAGATCCGCCAGTCCGCCCCCAGCAGAGCCGCCGCAAGCTGCCCCGGGGTCTGCTCCTGAAGAATGGTGTGCACCGTCCAGCCCAGCAGAGCCAGCACCGCTCCGCCGCACAAAATATTCTTAATTCTGCCCTTCATAAATATCCCTCATTCCAAACCGTCTCGTCTCCGGGCAAACGCTCGAAAGTCACCGTATCGCCCCATCAGCGAACGAAAAGTTCCTTTTGGTTCTTTTTCTTTCAAGAAAAAGAACGCACGCTCCTTTCTCCCGCCAGCGCACGCACCACGGCGCAGGCGGCGGTACGGCTCAGCCCCGCCGCCATCTCATCCATGGCTCGTTCCATGGAGGTCAGGGCCTCGTCGTCATAGATAGTCTCCCGGATGGCGGCCAGGCAAGCGCTCTCCTCCTTGGCGGCGATGCGGGCCATGCCCCGGCGCACCAAAAAGTTGGCGTTCTCCTGCTCCTGCTTCAAAAAGGGCTGCCAGGCCAGGATGGGCAGGCGGGCGGCAATGGCCTCAAAGCAGGTAATCCCGCCGGGCTTGGACAGCATCAGGTGGGCCCGGGCCATGTATTTCTCCACCTCGGTGGTAAAGGGTACCACCTCGATGTTCTCATACCTCCCGTTCAGCCGCTGAAACAGCTTCTCATTGCGTCCCACCAGAATGGTGGTGCGCACGCCGGGCAGGGCGTTCAGCGCCTGATAAAAGGAGTCCCGCCGGGGCATGAGGCCCAGGCCGCCGCCCATGATGAGCAACTCCCTGCGGTGGGCGGTATCATCTTTGTGCGCGGGACGGAAGCGTTCGCTCACAGGAATGCCGGACACCACTACGGTATCCGGGGCCACGCCCTTGGCGATAAGCCCCTGGTAGACGGCCTCCTCCGCCACCAGATAGCAGTCGGTGCCGGGGTGAATCCACTCGCTGTGGCACGTCACATCGGTGACGCAGGTGACCAGCGGCAGGTCCGACGGCCCCTCCTCCTTATACCGCGCCATGGCGGCGGAGCAGATGGGGTGGGTGGATACGACCACATCCGGCTCATACTCGTCCAGCAGCCGGTCCAGGCCCTCCAACAGGTCGTCTCCCCGGTCGTCGCCGGAGTCGTTGGCGGTCAGGTCGTGGTAGATGTTATAAAAGACTCCGCCGTAGGTCACCAGCACGTTGAACCACCAGTACATGGCGGAGGCCCGCTCAGGCAGCGCATACTCAAACAGGTCCACCACATCGGCCCGGTGGCCGTCCTGGCCCAGCTGCTCCCGCAGCGCGTTGGCGGCGGACAGGTGGCCCATCCCGAATTTCCCTGTTAAAATCAAAATATTCATGAAGATCCCTCCTCACACCGGCACACAAGCATCGCCCGCCTCCGCCTGCGGCAAAGGCCCGTCCGCTGTGTCTCCTCTTCCCCGCAGGCGCTGAACGGCGCTTTCGCGGGGGCCCCAATGAAATATCGCGGCTTGCTTTTTCGATGGTCCCAATTATAGAGGACAAATCTTCATTTTCAATGCCGAACCTTCTTAGATTTTGGTGGGGATTTTCTTAAAAAATGTTTAAGGCGGATTGCACAAAGGGCTCCGGACAAAAAGTGAGCCGAGGCTCACGCCCCGGCTCGAAAGGATGGAGGATAGAATGAAAAAGAAAAGCATCTCTTGCAAGTATTAGAATACAGGGCAGTCGTTACAAAAGTTCGAGCAGATTTGTTACAAAAGCATTAAATGTTTTCCGGCAGACCGTCCAGCTTCAGCGTAAAATCAAACCGTTCGTCTCCGTTTACCCCCTCCCCCCGGGCGAACAGCTCGTCCCCCCGGGCGGCAGTGTCCACAAAAATGGTTTCCCCCGCCCGGCATTCGCCCACATAGCCGATCTGGAAGGAGCGGACGAATTTTCCCCGGCCCAGCCGCTCCAGATGGAGGCTGTCACAGGCAAAGTCGGCGTAGTGGATGTTGTTCACATGGCCGTTGATGTCGGTGTCGGAGTAGCGCAGGTCCCGGCGCACCCGGCCGTCAAAGGTCTCCGGCATGGCGGGGCGGCGGAGCTTGATTGTCTTGTTCAGCTCTCCTCCGTCGGTGCCCTGGAATTCCGTCAGGCTTTTCATACGGAACAGCTTCCGCTCCGCCTGGTCCACCATCACCCATACGGAGGAGCCCTGTCCGATGGGCCTGCCGTCCCGGATCAGGTCGAAATCCCGGTAGGAGGACGCCCCCGACGCCCCCCGGTGCCAGGTTTTGACGGTCACTAGGTCGTTCCACTGCAGGGGGGCGTCCAGCTCCACCCAATTGCGGGTGACCATCCATATGCAGTTGTATTTTTCCAAAATCTGCGGTCCGGCTACCCCCAGCGCCAGCGCCGCCTGGGTGGCGGCCTCCTGCAAAAAGCCCAGCACCGCCGACGGGCGGCACTGGTTGAACAGGTCCACGTCCCGGGAATCCACCCGCAGCTTCATCTCATAAACCGTGCTCATTGACCGTTAATCCTTCCTTCCTGGGATAGTCAGCCTGTCCCGGGCGCACAGGCCGTCTAAATCGTCCGGGGTGGCGGCGGGCAGGCGCAAAGTCGCGCCGCAAGACGCACATACCAGGTCCACCGACGAATAGCCCACCTTTACGCCGTAGTCCGCTGAGCCGCAGGCGCACCTCACCCCGCCCTGCCGGGCGATGTCCCGCAGCTCGGCCAGCACCTCGCCCATGACCACCTCGTTCAAAAAGGCCCCGCGCCGGTCCGTCTGGTCGTCCATGCGCAACTTGTCCACCGCCTGTTCCAGCTTTTCCATGACCTGGAACACCTGGCCCTCCTCGCCCACATAGCAGCAGCCCAGCCCCGACGCGGGGCAGCTGAGCGCCAGCAGCTTTTTGTGCAGCAGGGCATCGTTGGAGCACACCGTTCGGTGGTCGCGGGCGCAGAACAGGCAGGGCGCCGTAATTTCGCAGCGGTCCCCCAGCTGCCGGAAGCTCAGCTCCGACTTGCCGCAGGGACAGGGCAGCGTACTGTTCCCCGCGGCCAGCTGAAAGGCGGTGCGCCGGGCGATCACCGCCTGGCCGCACACAGGGCAGATATATCCGACGGTACGGGTCTCCTCTGGCATAGGCTGTCCCTCCCAAAAATTTTCCGAAGGGCATTATACCACTATCGTCTCCAGTTTTCCAGTGACAAAGCCGTTTTTCTTGTCAAATCTTTCTTGCGCATGAATCGGCCTCATCTGCGCAAACTACCGGTAAACCACGCCGCAGGGCGTGTGCGCCGTCCTCCCGCCGCCGGGTGGGAAAACGGCGCGCGAAAGGAGTCAGTTCCATGGAAAATCAAAAGCTGGGGCGGCAGACCTTTCAGCCGGGAACGCCCCCCGTCATCATCGGTCACGGCTCCGCCGCCGGCAAAAAGGAGAGTCAGGGCCCGCTGGCGCGGCACTTCGACCACACCAGTGAGGACGACACCTTCGGGGCCAAAACCTGGGAGCAGGCCGAGTCCGCCATGCAGCAGCTGGCCCTGGACTCTGCGCTGAAGCGGGCGGGGCTGCGCAATCCCGACCTGGATCTGCTGCTGGCAGGGGACCTGCTCAACCAGTGCATCGGCTCGGGCTACGCCGCCCGGACAGCCGCAGTCCCCTTCTTCGGGCTGTACGGGGCCTGCTCCACCATGGGGGAGAGCCTGGCCCTGGCCACGCTGCTGCTCAGCGGCGGGTACGGCAAATATGCCGCCGCCGTGACCTCCTCCCACTTCTGCTCGGCAGAGCGGCAGTACCGCACGCCGCTGGAATACGGCTGTCAGCGCACCCCCACCGCCCAGTGGACGGCCACCGCCGCCGGGGCGGTCATCGTCACCAACGACGTGCGCCCCGGCCCCCGGGTGGTCCGGGTGACGGTGGGCAAGGTGACGGACAAGGGCATCAAGGACGCCAACAACATGGGGGCCGCCATGGCCCCGGCGGCCTATTCCACGCTGAAGGCCCACTTTGAGGACACCGGCCTCACCCCCGACTACTACGACCTCATTGTCACCGGCGACCTGGGCAAGCTGGGCCACGAGATTGTGTCCGATTTCTTCTCCAAGGACGGAGTGCAGCTGGCCAACTACAACGACTGCGGCCTGCTGCTCTTCGACCGGGAGGAGCAGGACGTTCACGCCGGGGCGTCGGGCTGCGGCTGCTCGGCGTCGGTGCTGTGCGGCTATCTGCTGCCGGGACTGCTGGCGGGGCGGTGGAAGCGGATCCTGTTCTGCCCCACCGGGGCGCTCCACTCCCCCACCGCCACCATGCAGGGGGAGTCCATCCCCGGCATCTGCCACGCCATCGGGCTGGAAGGAGGAAGATAATGGACTATCTAAAGGCGTTTCTCGTGGGCGGCGTGTTCTGCATCATCGGCCAGCTGCTCATCGACAAGACCAAGCTCACCCCCGCCCGCATTCTGGTGGCCTACGTGGTGTCCGGGGTGATCCTGGGCGCCGTGGGCGTATACAAGCCCCTGGCGGAGTGGGCCGGGGCCGGGGCCACGGTGCCCCTCACCGGCTTTGGCTACAGCCTGGCCAAGGGCGTCAAGGAGGCCGTGGCGGAAAAGGGCCTTTTGGGCGTGCTCACCGGCGGCGTCACCAGCACCGCGGGCGGCATTGCCGCCGCTATTTTCCTGGGCGTTTTGGTGGCGTTCATCTTCAAGCCAAAGCCCAAAGGCTGAGCAGACAGAAGAAGCCCCCGCCACAGGCGGGGGCTTCTTCCCTTATTACAGGTTGTCCTTGAAGAACTGCTCCAGGCTGGCCACGTTGGCATCCTCATTGCCGCCGTCCACGGTAATGGCAATGGTGTCGCCCTGCTTGATGCCCAGGCCCATGAGAGCCATCAGCTTGGTGCCTCCAGCGGATTTGCCGTCGGCCTTGGTGATGGTGACGGCGCTGTCCAGGGCCTTAATGGCCTTGACCAGCAGGCCGGCGGGACGGGCGTGGATACCCACGGGGTCGGTAACGGTGTAGGTGAACTGTTTCATAACAATCGGTCCTCTCCTTATATAAATTTCCAGGATTTTTATGTTGCGCTTCCAGCGTCCACAGGCTCCGCCCCGGCGCTCTCCTGATTTTGCTCCTGTTCCATATAATAACACCCGTAGGCTGGGATATGCAAGCCCTCCAACACATATTTTTTACCACTGAGCAGATCCGTAAACTCTCCCAAATCCCAGGAAAAGGTAACGGTTTTTTCCTCCCCGGTGAAGTTGAACACCCCGATGAGCTTCTGGCCCTCCAAATATCGTCCGATGGCCAGCACGCCGTCGTCGCCGGTGTCCAAAGTCCACACGTCGGCCGTCGCCCCAAAGGCCCGATGGGTCCGGCGCAGCTCCCCCAGTGTCTTGAGGCCGCAGAACACCTGTCCCTCCGGAGTGGCCGGGTCGTTGGCGCGCTCCGCCAGATCCCACCTCATTTTGCCCCGGTGGAGATAGCGGCTGTCGTCCGCCTTGTTGGGATCGTTTTTGTAGCTGTAGTCGTTCACCTGGGCGATTTCATCCCCGCTGTACAGCAGGGGGAGGCCGGTCTGCATGAACACCATGGCATGGAGGGTCAGGTCAAACCGCACCGCCCGCTCCATGGCTTCCGGGTCCTGCTCAAAGCCGGCCTTCTCAATGCCGCACAGACTGGCGGTGGTGCCGCATTGGCGGGCGTCGCCGCTGACAGGGTCGGCGTTGTACAGCTCGCCCCGGCTGAGGCTGTTCGGGGCAAGGCCCTGGAAATAATCGCTGAGGAATTTCTTGTGGGGCGCCTCAGAAATCCCCCACCGGCTCAGGGTGCCGTAATCCAGCCCCCAGCCGATGTCGTCGTGACACCGCAGGTAGTTCAAAAATACGTACTGCTTGGGCAAGGCATTGACGGTGTCCAGCTGTTTTCTCAGCAGGCGGGTGTCCTGGGTGGCCACAGTGTGCCAGGTGGTGCACATGGTGGTCACGTTGTACAGCAGATGGCACTCCGGCTTTTCCACCGTGCCAAAATAGGGCGCCACCTTCACCGGCTCCATCACCACCTCGCCCAGCAGGATGACGGAGGGACAAACGATCTCGCCGATCATGCGCATCATACGCACGATGGTGTGCACCTGGGGCAGGTTGCGGCAGTCGGTGCCCAACTCCTTCCAGATGTAGGGCACCGCGTCAATGCGGATCATGTCCATGCCCTTGTTGGCCAGGAACAGGAAGTTGTACATCATCTCATTGAACACCCGGGGATTGCGGTAGTTCAGATCCCATTGATAGGGATAGAAGGAGGTCATGACGTAGTGCCCGCAGTCCTCCAGCCAGGTGAAGTTGCCGGGGGCGGTGGTGGGAAACACCTGGGGCACGGTCCTTTCGTACGCCTGGGGAATGGACGGGTCGTCAAAGAAGAAGTAGCGGCTCATATACTCCCTGTCCCCGGCCCGGGCCCGTTTCGCCCACTGGTGATCCTGGCTGGTGTGGTTCATCACGAAGTCCATGCACACGTTGACGCCCTTTTTATGGCAGGCGTCGGTGAGCCGTTCCAGGTCGTCCATGGTTCCCAAATCGGGCCGCACCGCCTGGAAATCCGCCACGGCATAGCCGCCGTCGCTGCGCCCCGGCACCGTGTCCAGGAAGGGCATGAGGTGGATCAGATTAACCCCGGTTTTTTTGATATAGGGCAGCTTTTCCCGCACGCCGTTCAGGTCCCCGGCGAAGTTGTCGATATACAGCATCATGCCGGTCAGATCGTTGGACTTGTACCACGATTGGTCGGCTTCCCGCTCCAGGTCCCGCTTTTTCAGGGCGGCGGCGCGCTCGTCGGCGTATACGTACAGCTCATCGCATAGCTCGGCAAACATGGAATCGTTGTCATACAGCTCCATATACAGCCAGCGCAGCTCGTCCAGGTGCCGCGCCAGCCTGGTTTGGAACAGCGCTTCCTCTTTTTTCGTCATAAGCGACCCCTCCGTCAATGAAATCAATTTCATTTTTCGGTTTCATTATAGCGCGGAAAACGGTCGTTGTAAATTGTGCGTCGGGCCAAAGTTCTAACCCCGGATTTGTGCAAAATCCTGAATTCAGTTTCATGAAGCGGGCCTCAGCTCTCCCCCGCTCCCGGCTCCGCAGGGCGCGCGGGCTTTTTCCTGCGCCGCCGGCCGCACCCCCTGCAAATGTGCACCCCTCCGTCCAGCGCTGCGGCGTACTCCTGGGTCAGTTCCGGCGTTACCTCCGGCACGGACCGGCGGCCCAGCCACAGCCCGTCCTCCTCCCGCCGGGTCAGCGTCAGGCGGCACAAAAAACGCCCGTGCTCCGGGCAGGTAAACACGCCGTAATACTGCTGGGCCGTCCGCCCCTCCTTGGGCGCGATGAAGTGCCAGCGGGCGATCCCCTGCTTCCGGCCACACAAAGGGCAGAGCGCGGTTCTGCTGCTCCGGGCGTCCAGCACCTCCTCAGGGGTGGCCGTCGGCCCCAGCCTCTGCCGGGCCTGCCGGGGGAAGGGAACCTGGGTCAGCCGCAAAGCCGCCCTGCGGCGCTTGGGCGGGGTGGGCTGGGGCCTCCAGGCCAAGTCCTCCTGTGTGAGCCAGCGGCTCAAAACGGCGGTGTACATGGCGTCGTTCACCGCGCTGTGGTAGTCGAATACGTCCGGAATGCCGCAGTATTCCGCCGCCCGCCACAGGGCAATCTGCTGGTCCGCCCCCACCGCATGGGCAAAGGCTCGTTGAAAGTCAAAAAATTCCCCGGCCTCAAAGGGAGCCAGTCCCCAGTACTTGCAGTTTTCGTTCAGCGTCTCAATATCGCCGCCGCCCCACCCCGCAAAGACCCTGTCCCCGCCGCACCAGGCCCGAAAGGCCTCCGCCGCCCCGGGAAACCGCTGGTGGGAGGCCTTGAAGGCGCCCAGCTCCGGCAGTTTTTTTGCCCCCAGGTCAAATTTTTTGTGGACGGTGGGTCGGATGCAGGCGTTGAACACGTCCACAATGGGTCCGCCCGGCCGTTCCATGCGCACCGCGCCGATTTGCAGGATCTCGTTCAGGGGCTTTTTGTCATAGCCCCGGTTCCACTCCATGTCCAGGACGATCATCAATCGCTCACTTCATTTCTCTTTATCAGTATCCGTTCTATTGTATTGTGTTATTCCCGCCCCGTCAAGGCCCAAACCATGGAGACGCCCCGCTGCATAAGTTCAAAGAAGATTTGCAGGCTTGGATGTTGACCATTGTTTTCGATGTTGGCAAGATAGCGTGAGGACAAGTACATTGCGTCGCACACCTTTTTGTGGCTCTCCTTGCATTCGGTTCGGACCGCTTTAATTGCCGCCCCAAAAGGTTTGAGATCGTATTTCTTTACTGGCCTTTTTGCCATATTCATATCACCCGATTGCATTTTACTGTTCACCCTCTCTTTTGGATATGTCTACAAAATTCTTTATATTGACTTGAATAATTTCATGTTGGTAAAATATTCTTGTTGATATTTTGGTAGCGGTAAATAATTGCTTTACCACCCATAGCAAAAAAGATACATAAATACAAAATCTACACAATAGATTCACATTCCCCTGGTATACTTTACAGGCAGGAGGTGCGCCATGAGTAAAATCTTAATTGTTGAGGACGATTTATCCATACAGGCATTGCTGCACGATTTCATTGAGGAAGCGGGCCACAGCGTCGTATTAGCGTCTGACGGTGTTGAAGCACTTGCAAAATATTCCGAGCAGCCCTTTGACCTGATATTGCTTGACATTATGCTGCCCAAAATTGACGGTTACGGTGTATGCGAGGTTATCCGGCAAAAGTCAGATGTGCCTATCATCATGCTTACCGCATTGGACGGAGAGGAAAATCAGATTAAGGGGTTGGATATGCAGGCAGACGATTATATCACAAAGCCTTTTTCCATGCCTATCCTGCTGCGGAAGATTGCCGCCGTCCTGCGCCGCTCCGCGAAACAGTCAGACGAACCGCAGACGATCACCTACAAAGACCTCACTTTGGATTTAGAGGGATACAGGGCATACACAAAGCAAGAAAATATCGACCTCACGCCCCGCGAGTTTGAGATATTACGGGAACTGATCATGCACCAAGGCCGGATTTTAACGCGTCAAAATCTCTTACAAACTCTTTGGAAATATGAGTTTTTCGGAGAAGAACGGATTATTGACACACACATCAAAAATCTGCGGAAAAAGCTCGGCACTGCTGACTACATAGAAACAATCAGAGGGGTGGGATATAGAGTTGATAAGGAAGATTAGAAATAGCCTGTCTGCAAAAGTTTTTTTGATGACTGCCGTCCTAATGGCAGCCTGCTGTTCTATAACATATTTCTGCATAACCCAATTTGCTCCATACATATATACGCATGATTTTTCTACGATAGATGAGGAACTGCCTTATTTCGTTGAGGACATTTCCCATTTTACAAAAGAGGAAGCATTATTTGTTATTGAGGATTATTGCAATCAGATTGTTGAAAAAAATGATGATGAGTTTGTTTTCCGCATTTTTCAAAGCAATAGCGAGGAACTTAAGCAGTTTAACAAAAATGACACATCACAATGGTGCCGACTAACCTTTACGGACAGCACAGATGAGTACATAGTATTCTTTTCTAAAAACACAGAAAAAGAAAGTCAGGTGGTGGAGGCACTTCAAAAAGCAATTCCTGTTTTGAGCGTTGTGATTATTGTTGTTTCCACCATCGCAGCCTTTTTCTATACCATTTACATGACAACACCCATTAAAAAAATCAGCAGAATATCAAAACAAATGGCGGCATTGGATTTCAGCGGCCTATGTACTGTCCGGCGCACAGACGAAATAGGTGTTCTCGCTGACAGCTTAAATGACCTGTCGAGAAAACTATCGTCCGCCTTGTCGGAGCTACAGAGTGCAAATCAGAAGCTGCAAGCTGATATTGATATGGAGCGACAGCTTGAACGCCAGCGGGTAGAGTTTTTTTCGGCGGCTTCCCACGAACTAAAAACACCTATTACTATTATCAAAGGCCAGCTACAAGGTATGCTTTATCAGGTGGGACGCTATAAGGACAGGGAAACCTATCTTGCACAATCTCTGGAAGTAACGGATAACTTGGAGAAAATGGTACAGGAGCTTTTGACAATATCCCGTCTGGACACACCGGGGTATGCGTTCAATCCCTCGCCCATTCATTTTGACAAACTAATCCAAGACCGTCTGATAGCAAATGAAGATTTGTTTATGCAGCGGGAATTAACGGTTGAAAAAGATATATCCCCGGAGGTCTGCATTTCAGGCGATTTGCAGCTTCTTCAAAAAGTGGTGGACAACCTTTTGGGGAACGCCGCCGCATATTCCCCAGCGGGGGAACGAATAATGGTTAATGTATGGCAGGCCGATGAAAAAGCGCATTTGACGATTGAGAATACAGGGGTACATATCCCTGACGAGGATATTCCAAAATTGTTTGAAGCGTTTTATCGTGTAGAGCAATCCAGAAACCGACAGACAGGCGGCACAGGATTGGGCTTATACATTGTCAAGACAATCCTTGATCTGCATGGAGCAACAATCAAAATTAAAAACACAGCGCAGGGTGTGATGGTGTCAGTACAGTTTTAGAAATATCAGACTTCAAAGGGCGGTGAGCGAAAGGCTTGCCGCCCTTTTCTATCTCCACATAAAAAACATATTCAATACAAACTCAATTCAAGTTGGGCCGGTATGATATGTTGTGTGCCAGCATTTTGGCATTGACACCACAGACTACTCCCTCGCCTATGTTGCCAGTTGGAGCAAGGGCACGGAGCTTGCCGAGCTGAAAGCCTCGCTCAACGTGATCCACTCCACCGCCGGGGAAATCATTGACGCTATCTC
>CAOKLO010000070.1 GCA_948469375.1 uncultured bacterium
CCGAGTCCTTCCTGTCCGCCGCCTCCTTCCAGGAGACCACCAAGGTGCTCACCGAAGCGGCCATCAAGGGCAAGGTGGACCACCTGCTGGGCCTGAAGGAAAACGTCATCATCGGCAAGCTGATCCCGGCGGGCTCCGGCCTGGCCGCCTACCGCAAGCTGGACGAGATCGAGGACGAGGTCCACGACGAGGGCCGCTTCCGCGAGGTGGCCGTCATGGCCGACGACCTGAAGGACGACGAGGAGCCGGTGCTCACCGCCGCCGAGTCCGACGAGATTGAGGAGGAGGACGACGACGAAATCCTTTCCATTACCCTGGAGGAAGAAGAGAGCGTCGGAGCAGAATAAAGCATTCCTGTGAACACAAAAGGCTGGGGCCGCAGTTGGCGGCCCCAGCCTTTTGACTTTGGCGTGTATGCTCTAAAAACCGCTTTTATGGTCTTTTCTCGCCCATAAGAGCGGTTTTTGCGCCCTTACGGTTTCTGGCTGACGTCCACACGGTATATCCTCCCAGTATTCCAAGCACTTTCCGTGGTTTTCTCATAAAACGACATAAAGCCGCTGATTTTTCTTTTCTTTTTTGTGCACCTTGACTTTACCCTGAGAGAGGGTTATAATATTAACATCAGTGCGTACCTGTGACGCATGAAAACGAATTCTCAAAATTTCCCGCCGGTCTCGGCGGAGGTTTGGAGGGCACTTATGATAAAAAAAGCAGACCAACTCAGCGATGCCATCGCCCGGTTCGCCGCCGGGACCAGCACGGACGCCTACCAGTTCATGGGCTGCCACCGCCAGACGGTGGACGGGCAGGAGGGCTACGTTTTCCGCGTATGGGCCCCTCACGCGAAAAGCGTGCGGGTTCTGGGCCGCTTCAACGACTGGGATAAGGCCTCCCCCCCTATGGATCGCATATCCCCCTCCATTTGGGAGCGGTTTATCCCCGGCGTGCAGACCTACGATGAGTACAAGTACTATATCGAGCGGCCTGACGGCGCCTTTGTGTTCCGCGCCGACCCCTATGGCGCCCATTCCTGCACCCGGCCGGAAAATGCCAGCAAGGTGTTCGATCTGGACGGCTTTGAGTGGACCGACGGCGCTTACCGCCGGGCCAAGGGCCGCCGGGACGTACTGCGCAGCCCGGTGAACATCTACGAGATGCACCTGGGCTCCTGGCGGCGGCACGAGGACGGCAATTTCCTGTCCTACGTGGAGTGCGCCCGGCAGCTGATCCCTTATCTGAAGGACATGGGCTACACCCATGTGGAGCTGCTGCCTGTCAGCGAATACCCCTACGACCCCTCCTGGGGCTACCAGGTCACCGGGTACTATGCCCCCACCTCCCGCTACGGCACCCCCCACGACTTCATGAGGTTCGTGGACATGTGCCACGCCGAGGGCATCGGCGTCATCATCGACTGGGTAGGCGCTCACTTCCCACGGGACGAGTGCGGCCTGTTTGAGTTTGACGGCGGCTACTGCTACGAGTCCTCCGACCCCCTGCGCCGGGAGCACCCAGACTGGGGCACCCGCATCTTCGACTACGGCCGGTATGAGGTGCGCTCTTTCCTGATTTCCAACGTGGTCTACTGGCTGGACAAGTTCCATGTGGACGGTATCCGGGTGGACGCGGTGGCCTCCATGCTCTACCTGGACTACGGCCGCCGGGGCGGCGAGTGGCGGCCCAACCAGTACGGCAACAACATCAATTTGGAAGCGGTGGCCTTCCTCCAGGACATGAACGCCGCCGCCTTCGCCTTTGACCCCTCCGCCATCATGGTGGCCGAGGAGTCCACCGCCTACGCCAACGTCACCAAGCCGAAGGAGGACTTCAACGGCCTGGGCTTCAACTTCAAGTGGAACATGGGCTGGATGCACGACATGATTGACTATATGTCTACCGACCCGCTGTTCCGCAGCGGCAAGCACAATAACGTGACCTTCTCCCTGACCTACGCCTTCTCGGAAAATTTCGTGCTTCCCCTGTCCCATGACGAGGTGGTCCACGGCAAATGCTCGCTGGTAAACAAGATGCCGGGGGAATATCCGGATAAGTTCCAAAACCTGCGGGCCTTCTACGGCTATATGATGACCCATCCCGGCAAAAAGCTGCTGTTCATGGGCGGCGAGTTCGCCCAGTTCATTGAGTGGGACGAGAAAAAGGAGCTGGACTGGATGCTCCTGGAGTTTGACAAGCACCATCAAATGCAATCCTACGTCCGGGACCTAAACCACTTCTATCTGGACCATTCCGCCCTGTGGCGCAACGATATCGATTGGCAGGGCTTCCAGTGGATTTCCTGCGACGACTGGCAGCAGAGCATCATCTCCTTCCGCCGCATCGACGACAAGGGCAAAGAAGTCATCGTAGTGTGCAACTTCTGCCCTGTAGAGCGCACCGATTACAAGATCGGCGTGCCCAAGGCGGGCACCTACGTTCCCGTGCTGTCCAGCGACGACGCGAAGTATGGCGGCAGCGGCACCAAGCTGGTTCCCGTCAAGGCCAAGAAGGAGGAGCTGCACGGGCTGAGCCATTCCGTCTCCCTCACCCTGCCCGCCATGTCCACCGTGTTCTATGAGCGCAAGGCCGCCCGGGACGCCAAGGACGAGGCCGGCGAGGAGACGCCCAAGACCAAAGCCGGCAAGGCGGTCAAGGCTGTGAAGGCCAAGGCCGAAAAGGCGGTGGAGACCGCCAAGTCCCGGGCCAAAAAGGCGGACGCCGCCCAGGACGCTGAGCCCGCGCCCAAAAAGAAGCCCGGCCGCAAGCCCAAGGCTGAGGCTCCCGCCGAGGCCGCAGAAGCTGAAAAGCCCAAGCGCAGGCCCCGCGCGAAAAAGGCGGACGCCGCCGAGGATCAGCCCAAGCCCGCCCACAAGCCCCGCGCGAAGAAATCCGACACAGAACATTAAATTTTTGAGGGGGAGTTTAACTTGTTCCAGCGTAAAAAAGAGTGTATTGCTATGCTTCTGGCTGGCGGCCAGGGCAGCCGCCTGTACGTGCTGACGAAGGACACGGCCAAGCCGGCGGTGCCTTTCGGCGGCAAATACCGCATCATCGATTTCCCGCTGTCCAACTGCGTCAACTCGGGCATCGACACCGTGGGCGTGCTCACCCAATACCAGCCCCTGGAGCTCAACGATTACATAGGCAACGGCCAGCCCTGGGACTTGAACCGCAACTGGGGCGGCGCTCATGTCCTGCCGCCCTACACCCAGTCTAAGACCGAGTCCTGGTACAAGGGCACCGCCAACGCCATCTATCAGAACATCGCCTTTGTGGACCGCTATAACCCCGAGTACGTGGCCGTCCTGGGCGGCGACCACATCTATAAGATGGACTACAACAAGATGCTCCAGTACCACAAGGAGAAGGGGGCCGAGTGCACCATCGCCGTCATGCCCGTGAGCATGGAGGAGGCCACCCGCATGGGCATCATGAGCACCGACGAAAACGGCGCGGTCACCGACTTTGAGGAGAAGCCCAAGCAGCCCAAGAGCAACCTGGCCTCCATGGGCATTTACATCTTCACCTGGGCCACCCTGCGGGAGTACCTCATCGCCGACGAGGCGGACCCCAACTCCGAAAATGACTTCGGCAAGAACATCATTCCCAATTTCCTGAAAGACGGACGGCCCATGTACGCCTACTCCTTTGAGGGCTATTGGAAGGACGTGGGCACCCTGGACAGCCTGTGGGACGCCAACATGGACCTTCTGGACCCCAGCGACCCCATCAACATGCGCGACCCCAGCTTCCGCATCTATGCCCGGAACTATTCCGCCCCCGCCACCCGCCTGGGCGGCGGCGCCAAGGTCACCAACTCCTTCGTGGCCGAGGGGTGCACCATCCGGGGCAGCGTGGAACACTCCGTGCTGTACACCGGCTGTGAGATCGAGGAGGGCGCGGTGGTCACCGGCGCCGTAATCATGCCCAACACTAAGATCTGCAAGGGCGCCAACGTCAGCTACTGCATTGTGGGCGAGCAGTGCGTCATCGAGGAGGGCGCCAAGATCGGCGAGCGCCCCGAGAATTACACGGACCAGGACTGGGGTATTGCCGTGGTGGGCCACCAGAGGACCATCGCCGCCGGCTCCGTTATCAAACCCAAGGAAATTGTTTAAGGGGGTGTCCACCATGAAAATGACTGGTATTATTTTTTCCGAGATGTACTCCGGCGCACTGAACTCCTTCACCCAAGACCGCAACATGGCCGCCATCCCCTTCGGCGGACGCTACCGCTTGGTGGACTTCGCGCTGTCCAACATGGTCAACTCCGGCATCCTCAACGTGGGCGTGCTGGTCAAGCAGCACTACCACTCCCTGATGGATCATCTGGGCAACAGCCAGGAGTGGGATCTGAACCGCAAGAACGGCGGCTTGCAGCTGCTTCCTCCCTTCGCCACCGAGGACGCCAACACCGGCGGAAGCCGCGGCAAGCTGGACGAGCTGCGCAACGCCCTGGATTACCTGGAGACCATCGCCTCTACGCCCTACGTCCTGCTGGCCGACGCCTACGTGCTGTGCAACATCGACTACCGCACCGCCCTGGAGGACCACATTGCCAGCGGCTGCGACATCACCATGCTGACAACCAAGGAGACCGAGGTCTCTCAGATCAACTCCGCTTCCGTCATGCGGGCGGACAACAACCACCGTGTGACCTCCTATGCCCTGGACTGCCCCGCCAAGCCCGGCGATTTCTCCAGCATGGGCCACATGATCATTTCCCGTGACCTGCTCATCAACGTGATCCGGGACTACACCTCCCGGGGCATCTACGACTTCCTGCGGGACTTCGTGCAGCATGAGTTCAACCGGGGCCGCTTGTCCATCAACCTCTACGAGGTGAACACCACGGTGCTGCGGGTCCGGGACGTGAACGAATACTTCCAGAGCAGTCTGGCCATCCTGAATGACGACGTGTCCGCCGCCCTGTTCCGGGGCGACCGGCCCATCCACACCCGCGTCACCGACGAGGTCCCCGCCTATTACGGTCTGGACTGCCAGGTAAACCGCTGCGTCATCGCCGACGGCTGCTTCATTGACGGAAGCGTGGAGAACAGCGTGCTGTCCCGCGGTGTAAAGATCGGCAAGGGCGCCAAGGTGAAGAACTGCGTCATCATGCAGGGCAGCGTGGTGGGTGAAAACGCCTGCCTGGAGAACGTGATCGTGGACAAATGGGTCACCATCGGCGAGGGCGCTCAGCTCAAGGGCCTGGATTCCAATCCCGTTGTCATTCGCAAAGGAGTAACCGTATGAAAATCTTATTAGCTGCCAGCGAGGCCGCGCCCTTTATCAAGACCGGCGGCCTGGGCGATGTAGCGGCAGCTCTACCCAAAGCTCTGGCCGAGTTCTCCAACACCGAGGTGTATGTCTTCCTGCCCTACTACAAGGCCATCAAGGACAACCCGGAGTTTGAAATCGAATACCTGACCAACTTTACCGTCCCCCTGTCCTGGCGCAACGTGTACTGCGGCCTGTTCCGGGCAGTGAGTAAAAAGAAGAAGCTCCAATACTATTTCATCGACAACGAGTATTACTTCTACCGCAACGGCTGCTATGGTCATTATGACGACGGCGAACGGTTCGCCTTCTACTCCAAGGCCATTCTGGAGTCTCTGACGCATCTGGACTGGTATCCTGATGTGATCCACTCCAACGACTGGCAGACCGCCTTGACGCCGGTGTTCCTGCGGGCCTTTTATATGGGCATGGAAAAGTACCGGCCCATTAAGACCCTGTTTACCATCCACAACATGGAGTATCAGGGCCGCTTCCCCAACGAGTTTGTAGACGAGGTGCTGGGCCTGCCCCAGGATTGGAAGGGCACCATGCAGTTTGACAACTGCACCAACCTGATGAAGGCCGCCATTCACACCGCCGACTGGGTCAGCACCGTGTCCCATACCTACGCCAACGAGATTCAGGACCCCTATTTTGCCCACGGCCTCCACGACGTGCTGCGCCAGCACGCATATAAGCTCAGCGGCGTGGTCAACGGCATCGACACCGACGTGTTCAATCCTGCGGGCGATCCCCTGATCTATGCCAACTTCACCGACGACACCCTGGAGAAGAAGGCGGAGAACAAGAAGTTCCTCCAGGAGCGCCTGGGGCTGGCCGTTCGGGAGGACGCCCCTATGGTCGTCATGATTACCCGTCTGGTGGGCCACAAGGGCGTGGATCTGGTCCAGGCCGTCATGGACGACCTGATGAGGGACGACCTTCAGCTGGTCATCATCGGCACCGGCGAGCGACAGTATGAGGATATGTTCCGGGCCTACGCCGCCAATTTCCCCGCCAAGATGTCAGCCAACATCGTGTTTGACAACACCCTGGCCCATCAGGCCTACGCCGGCGCGGACATGGTGCTTATGCCCTCCAAGCAGGAGCCCTGCGGCCTGACCCAGCTCATCGCCATGCGCTATGGCACCATCCCCATTGTCCGGGAGACCGGCGGATTGTTTGACACCGTTCCCGCCTACAACATCGAGACCGGCGAAGGCAACGGCTTTACCTTTAAGAGCTACAACGCCCACGACATGCTGGGCGCCGTCCGCCGGGCCGAGGGATTGTTCCACGATAAAAAGCGCTGGACCGCCCTTCAGAAGAGCGTTATGGCCTATGACAGCTCCTGGAAGCGCTCTGTGCAGGAATACTGGAATATTTTCAACGACTTAGCCGGAGCGGCTGAGTGATTTCTGCGAATTCTGTGCATCTTTTCCCTTTTTTCACAAACTCAGGAAAAAATAAAAAATTTTAGTGCACAACTCCTATCTTTTATGGTATAATAACAGGGCGTATCGTCGCGCCCTGTGTGATCACAGCCCGCGAGAGCGGGCTGTGATTTTTTTCATCAATTCCCCGGCTTTTCGCCGGTCAAGAAGGAGTCATATATCCAATGGATCAGAAACAAATCATCAAACAGTTGGACGAAATGCTGCTGGTACGGTACGGCTGTGCCACCGAAAACGCCTCTCCCCAGCAGGTCTACCGCGCCCTGTGCTTTGTGGTCAACGGAATGCTGGCCAGCAAAAGCGCTGAGTTCTACCGCAAGAACGAGGGCAAGCAGGTATACTACATGTCCATGGAGTTCCTGGTGGGCACCTCCCTGCGCAATAACCTCTATAACCTGGGCCTGGAGGACCTGTTTACCAAGGCCCTGGCCAAGTGCGGCGTGGACATCCACGACCTGTACGAGATGGAGCCCGACGCGGGCCTGGGCAACGGCGGTCTGGGCCGCCTGGCCTCCTGCTATATGGACTCCGCCTCCAGCCTGGACCTGCCCATGACGGGCTACTCCATCCGGTATGAGTTCGGCATTTTCAAGCAGAAGATTGTGGACGGCTGGCAGGTGGAGTTCCCCGACGACTGGCTGAGCATGGGCGATGTGTGGCTGGTCCCCCACGAGGGCGAGGCCGTGGAGGTCCGCTTCGGCGGCCACGTCCACGGCTGGGAGGACAACGGCAAGTACCGGGTGAAGCATCTGGACTTCCAATCCGTCATGGCGGTGCCCAACGACATGTATATCTCCGGCTACGACAGCAAGGCGGTCAACCCCCTGGTGCTGTGGTCCGCCAAGTCCCCAAAGAGCTTCGATATGTCCGCCTTCTCCCGGGGCGACTACGCCAAGGCCCTGGAGGGCGACACCATGGCCGAGGTTATCTCCAAGGTGCTCTACCCCGCCGACGACCACACCGAGGGCAAGCGGCTGCGCCTGCGCCAGCAGTACCTGCTGGTGTCCGCCTCCATGCAGACCATCCTGAAAAAGCACCTGCGGGATAATAAGACGCTGGACAATCTGCCCGACAAGGTTTCCATCCACATCAACGACACCCATCCCGCCCTGTGCGTGCCCGAGCTGATGCGCCTGCTGGTGGATGAGTACAGCTACAGCTGGGATAAGGCTTGGGACATCACCTGCCGCACCCTGTCCTACACCAACCACACCGTCATGAGCGAGGCCCTGGAGCGCTGGAACGTGAACCTGTTCCAGCAGCTGCTGCCCCGGGTGTACCAGATCGTCCAGGAGATCGACCGCCGCCTGCGGGTGGACCTCCACGGCTATTACGGCAACGACATGGGCAAGATCGAGTATATGGCCGTCATCAGCAAGGACGAGATCCGCATGGCCAACCTGTGCCTGTCCGCCTGCCACAAGGTCAACGGCGTATCCAAGCTCCACTCCGAGATTCTGACCAGCTCCATCTTCCGGGACTACTACCAGATGGAGCCCGACCACTTCTGCAACGTTACCAACGGCATTGCCTACCGCCGGTGGCTGTGCCAGTCCAATCCGGAGCTCACCGCCCTGCTCAAGGACCTCATCGGCGACGGCTTTGTGAAGGACTCCACCCAGCTGGAAAAGTTGCTGAAGTACAAGGATGACGCCAAGGTGCTCCAGCAGCTCCAGGACATCAAGTTGGAGAACAAAAAACGCCTGGCCGACCTGATCCTCAAGCGCAACGGCGTCGTGGTGGACCCCAACTCCCTGTTCGACGTGCAGATCAAGCGTCTGCATGAGTATAAGCGCCAGCTGCTCAACGTGCTCCAGATTCTTCACATGTACCTGGAGATTAAGCACAGCCCCAGCGCCCCCTTCCAGCCCCGCACCTTCGTGTTCGCCGCCAAGGCTTCTGCGGGGTATATCATGGCCAAGCAGATCATTCAGCTCATTGTGGCCGTGTCCAACCTGGTCAACAACGACCCGGACACCCGCGACAAGCTGAAGGTGGTGTTCATGGAGGACTACAACGTCTCCCTGGCCGAGATCATTATCCCCGCCGCCGAGATTTCCGAGCAGATCTCCATTGCCGGCAAGGAAGCCAGCGGCACCGGCAACATGAAGCTGATGATCAACGGCGCGGTGACCCTGGGCACCCTGGACGGCGCCAACGTGGAGATCCACGAGCAGGTGGGCGACGACAACATCATCCTCTTCGGTCTGAAAACCGAGGAGGTCAACGACCTGTGGCAGCGGGGCTATAACCCCCTGGAGTATGTCCGCGGCGACGGCGAGCTGAAGGCGGTCATGGACATGCTCATGGGCGGCATCGGCGGGATGCACTTCGATGACATCGTGCGCTCCTTGACCACCAACCACAAGGGCCCCGCCGACCCCTATATGTGTCTGGCCGACTTCCACGACTACGTCCGGGCCCAGCGGGACGTGTCCGCCATCTACGGCGACAAGCCCCGGTTCAACAGGATGTCTATGGTGAACATCGCCAAGGCGGGCTTCTTCTCCGCCGACCGGGCCGTGGAGGAATACGCCCGGAATATCTGGTATCTCAAGTAAACCGCCCGGTCCGGGCGGCCACATAGAAAAGAGGAGGTCTGGAGCATGAAACAGGTGTGCTTCGGCGTGGATATCGGCGGCACCACCGTCAAGCTGGGTCTGGTAAGCCGGGAGGGGGAGTTGCTGGACAAGCGGGAATTCCCCACCTTCCGGGACCTGGGGGCCACCTTTGACGACATTGCCGACCATATGCGCCAAGTGATGGCCGCTTTCCCCGACTGCCAATGTGTCGGCGCGGGGGTTGGCGTGCCCGGCCCCATTGTGGACCAGTCCACCGTGGTCCACTGCGCCAATCTGGGCTGGGAGAACGTGAACGTGGCTCAGGAGCTGTCCAGCCGGGCCAATCTGCCCGTCAAGGTGGCCAACGACGCCAACCTGGCCGCCCTAGGCGAACAGTGGCAGGGAGCCGGAAAGGGCTGCCGCAATCTGGTGATGCTCACCGTGGGCACCGGCATCGGCGGCGGCATCATCTGTGACGGCCGCATCGTGGCCGGAGCCACCGGCGGCGGCGGCGAGGTGGGCCATATGACGGTTCCCTTCCACTCCGACTGGCAGTGCGGCTGCGGCCGGAAGGGCTGTCTGGAAGTCACCGCCTCCGCGTCCGGCATCATCCGGGCGGCCAAGGCCTTCTCCCCCTTCAAGGAGATGGACAAGGTGACCGCCAAGGACGTGTATGACGCTGCGGCTGCTGGGGATACGAACGCCCAGGCGGTGGTGGGTGAGGCCGCCGCGGCTTTGGGTATGGCCGCCGTTACCATCAGCTGCATTGTCAATCCGGAGGTCTTTTTGCTGGGCGGCGGCGTGTCCGCTGCGGGCAGCGCTCTGCTGGACCCGGTAGAGACCGCCTTCAGGACCTGCGCCTTTGGGCCTTGTGCTGATGTGCGTTTTGCCCTGGCCCAGCTGGGCAACAACGCCGGGATTTACGGGGGCGCGGCCCTGTTTTTTGCGGAGTAAGCTATGATTTTGCCCATTGCGGGCAAAATTACAAAGAATTTGAATCGAGGAGTGTTCCACAATGCTGAAATTAGACCTGTCCAAGCTGGAAGGCGTAATCTCCCAGGACCAGATCAACGCCATGGCCCCCGAGGTGGGGGCCGCCCACGCCAAGCTCTACGACCCCGCCGCGCCCGGTTCCGACTTCACGGGCTGGGTGCGTCTGCCTGAGAACTACGACAAGGAGGAGTTCGCCCGCATCAAGAAGGCCGCCGCCAAAATCCGTGAGGATTCTCAGGTGCTGGTGGTCATCGGCATCGGCGGGTCCTATCTGGGCGCCCAGGCTGCGCTGGAGGTGTTCCCCTCCGACGGGCCGGAAATCTGCTTCGTAGGCTGCTCCCTCAGCCCCAATCAGCTGGACACGGTGATCCGCAGGCTGGACGACCGGGATTGGTCCATCAATGTGATTTCCAAGTCCGGCGGCACCACCGAGCCCGCCGTGGCTTTCCGGGTATTCCGGGACCTGCTGGTGAAGCAGTATGGTAAGGATGCGGACAAGCGCATCTATGCTACCACCGACAAGGCCCGGGGCGCGCTTAAGACCCTGGCCGACTCCAATGGCTGGGAGACCTTTGTGGTGCCCGATGACGTGGGCGGGCGTTTTTCCGTGCTGTCTGCGGTGGGTCTGCTGCCCATCGCAGCCGCAGGCGTGGATATCGGCGAGCTGATGGGCGGCGCGGCCGACGCCATGAACGCCTATGATAAGCGGGATATGTCCAACCCCGTGTGGCAGTATGTTGCCGCCCGGAATCTGCTGTACCGTCAGGGCAAGAAGATTGAGCTGTTCTGCTCCTATGAGCCCAGCTATTCCTTCGTCGGCGAGTGGCTCAAGCAGCTGTTTGGTGAGTCCGAGGGTAAGGACGGCAAGGGCATTTTCCCCGCCTCCGCCCAATTCACCACTGACCTGCATTCCCTGGGGCAGTATATCCAGGACGGCGAGCGGCATCTGTTCGAGACGGTCATCTATGTGGACGACACGGGCTGCGACATCGCCATTCCCTACAGCGACGACAACGGCGACAGTCTGAACTATTTGGCGGGCAAGCCCCTGAGCTTTGTTCGTGAGATGGCCTTCCAGGGCACCTTGGCGGCCCATAAGGACGGCGGCGCGCCCTCTGTGGTCATTCGCATGGACAAGATGGACGTGCGCGCGTTGGGCGAGCTGTTCTATTTCTTCGAACTGTCCTGCGGCATCAGCGGGCACGTGCTGGGAGTCAACCCCTTCAACCAGCCCGGTGTGGAGGCGTACAAGAAGAATATGTTCGCCCTGCTTGGGAAGCCCTAAATTTGAGTTTTGCTATAATAAACGCCTTCTCCTGTTATTTGGAGAAGGCGTTTCTGCTTGCCGAATGGACGCTGAAAGAATGTACACCAATGAAGCGCGGTTAACTGAGGGCTTCCAGTTTGTTCGTCCGATGGCGGATACCTCCCAGGGGCGTGAAACTTGGCAGGCAGCACTTCAATAGTAAATCTTTATCTTGACAATTTGGACAAAATGGGGTATCTTAAAGCAAGTGATTTGAAGCGGTGTTAAAGAGGCTGTGACGAGCTTGACTCGAAATCGTGTAGGTCAGGCGTTTGGCTAACGGCGAAAAGCGTTGGTATCACTGGGTTTCTGGGAATATCTACGCTTTTCTACAGCTTCACATCTACGGATTTTCTACGCTTTCTGCGCAAGGTCCGCTCACTGTGGTGGGTGGGCAAGGCGTTGCAACTGAATAGGCAGCGGTATCGAAGAGGTCATAACGAGCCTGACTCGAAATCAGGTTGCAGGCAACTGCACGTGGGTTCGAATCCCACCCGCTGCGCCAATCAAGCCCCCGACCACCAAAGAGGCCGAGGGCTTGATTTTCTCGAAACCCTTGTGACGCAACAGTTTGGGGGGCGAACCTATTCCCCCTGCCCTTTTCCTACATTCTGTCCCACAATGCGGAAAAACGCAAAAATTATCATATGCCGGAATGAGATATCACACGAGAAATCACACAATATGCGGGGTCCCATTCCCCGCTTGTTCCAGAAGACCGCTGTAATAAGCGTCTATCTCATCATCCACCGCGCTCCGCTTTGAGGCCATCATGTACTGGTATACTGCCTTCATGGTGTGGTTGGTTGCCCAGCCTCCTCGAGCCTGGGCATACTTATCGGGAATATTCAGCGTGAGCATAACGGATGCCGCCGTGTGTCTCAAGTCATGAAATCGAATGTTTGGAAGACCGTTTCTCCGCAGAATGGTTTTCAGACGTCCATACATGCTGGGCCCGGAGAGCGGGACCACACGATTGCTGGAGGACTGCTCCTTTGCCGCCTCAAGCTTGCGGACAATATAATCCGGGAGATTAACTGTCCTGGTGGAGCTGGTGGTTTTGGTGGTTTTCTCCACCCAGCTGCCGTCACTGCTTCGGACCAGGGCCTTTTTGATCGTGAGCGTCTTTTGCTCGAAATCGATGCAGTCCCAGGTCAGCGCCGTGATCTCCGACGCGCGCATACACAGCCATACGCCCATCAGAACCGGAAGCTCCATCGGTCCGCCCTCCACTGCGGCGAGGAGCGCCGCGATCTGGTCCGGCTCCAAAATCCGCTGCTCCTTGACCTCCTTCTGGGGGAGGGTGGTGTGAAGCGTCAGCGCCGGGTGATACTCGGCAAGGACGGCGGACAGCAGACCGTGGATATTGCGGATGGTCTTTGGGGTTCGGGTCACACGGCGCCCTTTCTGGTCTATATAGGACTTGGCCTCCTCGTTGATGGCCCGCTGGATGAGCTGCGGAGTCAGCCGGTTCAGCTTCATTTCCTTGATGCCGGGAAGATTGTTCTTTCGGATGCTCTCATACCCCCGGATGGTGGAGGGGGACAGGATGCCGTCCTTGCTGGCAATATATTTTTGCATCGCCTCATCCAGCGTCATGGCGCTGCTGTCCCGGCTCACCTCTTTGTGGTGGGCGCTGAATTCCGCCGCCATATACTCGGCCTCTTTCTTGGTGAGGGCCGTGAAAGAGCGGTATTCCCTTTTGCCCTCGGCGCTCTTCCCCGCGTAAACCTGTACCCTCCAGCTCCCGGACGGAAGTTTATGTGCTTTTGCCATCTTGATTTCCTCCCATAAACATGATAATATGAGAGGGTGAATGGCCCTTCCAAAACCGTTCACCCTCTTTGCCGTCCTCGGTGCTGCAACACCGGGGGCGGTTTTTTATATGAAAACTTCCAGCTTTACCACTTTGCCTAAAACGCGAATTGAGGTTTTGCTGAGGTCGTATATCTGCGGCTTATGCTCTGGGTTAGTAGATTGTGGCATAAGAGTAACAATGGTGTCAGAAGAATAAAACCGTTTCACCGTGGCGTCATCTCCATCCACTATGACCACGGCAACTTCGCCCTGCTCCACCTCTTCCTGGCGGCGGACAATGACGATATCTCCCTCATTGATGCGCATGGCGTTCATACTGTCCTCCTGTACTCGAAGGCCAAAGTATTCCGCGCCGCCGTTCAGATCAGTTAGGGTGTATCCCTCTATGTGTTCATCAGCGTATAAGGGGAGCCCCGCAGAAATACGGCCCAGGATGGGAATGCGGTGATACGCGGAGAGATCAATGGGGATAGCTTCAGGCGGCAAAGAGATAGTTTCCGGAGTGCTATCATTCGTTTTCCCGCACAACCATGATGGATTTACTGATATAACCCGGGCAATTGATTCAATAACAGGAAGTTTGATTTTTCCGATGGTCCCTTTTTCATATCGCTGTATCGTGGATTTTGCAACGCCAATTTCTTGCGCGATATCGTCCAGAGTAAGTCCGAGTTCTTTTCGCCTCTGCTCAATGCGTTTGCCAAGCACTTCATTTCCCATATGTAATCCCCCTTACGCTTACGATAATACCACAATAATTTGCGCTATGCAATAGTGAGGGTAAAAATTTTTGAAAAATTTGCGCTATGCCATTGACAGGACAGGAAAGTTGATGTATTTTATAATTGCACAGCGCAGTAAACGGGGGGTGATACAGTGCTTAATGTCGCTAAAGTGCGGAACAGGATGGTCGAGCTCAAGCTAACGCAAAAGGACGTTGCCGACAAACTTGGCATCGCAGTGCCTACGGCATCGCAAAAACTTAACAGAGTCCGCCCGATGAACCTGGATGAAGCCGAAAAGTTGGCAACGCTTTTGCAAATCAAAAATGAGAACTTTGGCGAATATTTTTTTGCCGGATAGTTGCACAATGCAACTTATAGTTCTTCACGAGGAGGGAGGTGAACGGGGTGGCTAAAGAGTCCAAAGAACCGTGGTATAGGATTCCACCGCCTAAATGGTACAAAGCCATAGGGAGATATGGAGTCTGGTCAGGTCTGATTATTTCGATTGCGGCGCTTATCATCTCGATCATTGGGCTGAAAGGGCTATGATAGACATAATCAACGAGATCAGGGCAATGATGTTCGCAACAATTACCCCGGTCGGTTCCAGCCAGTCCCGGAACTCATGAATCCTTCTCCTCTGCTCTTCTGTGTAGGCATCCATGTGAAGATCAGCCATAGCGTATATATTATCTTCCGATATGACTGGGTTGCCTTCGGCATCAGTTTGAGTATGATACACGCAAAAATATTTGTACTCCCCATATAGGTCGTGCGGAATCCAGCCAGGAATGTTTTTGCGTTTTGTGTCACCATGCTTTTTTAGCCATTTTGCAATCTTAAAGGCAGTTGCGTCAGTCAATCAAATCACCCCCTTTCTCCGCCAAAATTCTACCACGCCGGCGGGGAGGGGACAAGTGCAAACAGAAAGGAGGTGAACGGGGTGAGATTAGCTTATGATTCGGTTAAGCCCGACGAAACTGTCTGTGCGCTGGCAAAAACGCTGGTGAACACCATCATTGCGGCAAATATATCCTACAAAAAATCGATAGAGGCGCTGGATTGCGCCCAGCGCCTCATCGAAACCGAAACCAAGCCCGTCATTAATTGAGTTCTTCTTTCAACCTATTCAACACAGAAGTACGAAGCAGCTCCAACTCTGACTCAAGCTCGATTTGATATTGCTTTGCGGCGGGAATCGGAGGAAGGAGTTTCTGCAAATCCGTCAGCGTGTTGTTGTGAAATACTGAAAAGAATCTGTTCAAGTCCTGCACTAGCCTGGCGTCCATGAAATCACCCCCTCCCCGCCAAAATTCTACCACACCGGCGGGGAGGGGGCAACACAGAAAGGAGGCGCGTCTATCATCATCGAGGAATGTGGCAAGGCTCCAGTCAATGGGGAGCTGGGGCCTTACATGAAGAAGGCAATTCGCGAAATGTTTTCAAGGGGGAAATACATATGCCAAAACTGCGTCAATCGCCGAAAGAGCGCATGAACCGGGCTTTTATGGCCGCTCTGCGTCATGGACAGGCGCTCCGTGGGGAGAAGGATCTGGACACCGCGCAGATCATGCCCAAAAGCCAGACTACCTACTACGCCCACCTGCGGGACCTGGACAAGCTCACCCGGGAAGAGCTCCTAGTGCTCATTCCCCGCTACTTCACCGACCGCCAGCTGTGCGAGGCCTTTGGGGTGGAGTATCACGGAACTACGCCAAGATGAGAAAGTGGTTTTATGACTAAGAAGGGATAGGCCTCTACGCCAGCGGTATGAGCCAGCAGGACATCGCTGAGCAAATCAAGG
>CAOKLO010000071.1 GCA_948469375.1 uncultured bacterium
AGGTATAAATCTGCTCATTTTTATGGAGTGCTGTTTGCGCTGATACCTGCAAAGAGAGAGCGGCACGCCCGTTAGCCCATCCCAAACCCATATTGATGGGTACAGGCAGTGCAAAAATTGCGTCGCCTAAACAAAGAACAGACCGTTTTTCTCTCTGCTTTCTCCTTTCCGCAGACTGTGAATTTTCTGATAACACTCCCCAAAGTCACTGGCTATTCAGCGAGGTTGCTGGTAATGTGTGTCGCTGAATAGGAGGCGATATGCTATGGCAAAACGCAGGGCAAACGGCGAGGGGAGTATCCGCAAGCGAAAGGATGGCCGCTGGGAGGGACGCTACACAGCAGGGCGCGACCCGGTAACCGGAAAGGTGATCTACAAAAACGTCCTCGGCAAAACTCAGGCGGAGGTCAAGGAGAAACTCAAGGCGGCAATTGAGAAAACCGGCGTCCAACCCTTGAAGACAGAGTACTACACCGTGGGCCAATGGCTGGACGCCTGGATGGAGAACTACGCCAAGCTCCAGGTTCGTGCCTCGTCCTACAAGACCTACCAGGGCTTCGTCGAAAACCACATCAAGCCCGCCCTCGGTGATCTGCCGCTGGAGAAGCTGACGCCGATGGATCTCCAGCGCCTGTACAAGCATCTGCTGGAGAACGGCAGGGTGGAATGCACGGAGTCCCGCAGCAAGCCCAAGGGTCTCAGCGTCAAGACAGTGCGAAATATCAACCAGATGATTTCCTCCGCCCTGAACTGTGCTGTGGAACAGCGGCTGATTCCCAGTAATCCAACCAAGGGCTGTGTCCTGCCGAAACTGGAGCGGAAGGAGATGAAAATCCTGCCGCCGGAGAGTCTGGGCACCTTCTTCGAGGAGGCACGGCGCAGCGGTGTGTTCGAGCTGTACTACATCGATCTCGCAACAGGACTCCGGCGGGGAGAACTGCTGGGGCTGAAATGGAGCGATGTCGATCTGGACAAGGGTATCATCCATATCCGACGACAGGTCCTCCGCCAGGATGGGAAAGTAGTTGAAGCTCCCTTGAAAACGAAAAACTCCTACCGCAACATCGCGATAGGAGTTGATGCGATCAAGGTTCTCAAGGATATGGAGCAGAAAGACGAATACGTCTTCCCCTCTCCGTTCGGAGGCCCGATGTCCCCGGACAGCGTCCTGCACATGCTTCAGAGGATTCTGAAACGGGCGGGGTTGGAACGGATCCGCTTCCACGACCTCAGACACACATTTTCGGTGCTGGCCCTGCAAAACGGGGTGGACGTAAAAACCCTCTCCGCCATGCTGGGCCATTACTCCGCCGGATTTACCCTTGATACCTACGCCCACGTAACCAGCTCCATGCAGAAGCAGGCGGCGAACGCGGTGGGAAGTTTCCTCTCCGGTACTCTCCAGTCCTAACCGCTCCGAACTCCCGTATGGGTCACGGCTTGGGTCAGACCGATACCGCAAAATCGAACTGCCCGGAAAAGTGCAGAAAACAAAAACAAAGCCACGGAAATTCGTTGAATTTCCGTGGCTTTGGTACGCCCTGAGGGATTCGAACCCCCGGCCTTCTGGTCCGTAGCTTGTCTGAGAGATCACAGCAAACGTTGTTTGCCCTGTTTGGCGCTGTTCGCTCAGGATATCAACCACCTTTCGTGCTGTCCATCCCATTAGTTCCGCAGAGAAATTTTCCGTTCTGGGTCAAGTTATGGGTCAGACGGCGATTCCAGTCCGCCGGACGGTATCCAGAAATCCGCTCTCATCGCCTGAGGTCAACAGCAAAACAGGCTCAATACTCTCATCCACGTCGTTCGTCAGCCGCCACAAGGAGGCCATCGTATCCAGATAGTCGCCAGGGACCTGATCTGCCACGACAGCGATATCAATATCGCTGTCTTTTTTTGCCTCTCCCCGTACATGGGAGCCATAGAGGAAGACGCCGCGCACATCCATCGTTTTACGCACGACGGCGGCATATTCCTTGGCCGTAGTCAACACTTTTTCTTCAACCATAAATATAGCGCCTCCGTTTCCTGAATCATCTTTTCACAGCGTTCTGCCGTCAGAGATTCCAGCAGCCTGGATTTTTGCAGAGGATAACGCGCTTCTATGTTCAGCGGGCTGAGAACGTCTAAAAGGGAAAGTTGCCCTTCACTCATCTCTTCGGATATTCCGGACAAATTAGCCAGACGCCTCAGCTTGTGGATGTAGGGTAGCTCTTCGTCTGGATTTTTGGAGACAAGCACGCCTTTCAGCGCTTTTTCGATCGTCTGATGACACATAAAGCCCACATAAAGGAAACGCCGGGTTTCCAGCATCGCATGGGCTGTCTGCAAATCATATTCAGAGCCGTCAAACCAATAACCCGCTTTGTCAAAATCGCCCATGCCGTCACCCCCGTTACATGCAGTATACCACAGGCGGTTCAAAAATAAAAGCCTGGATTTGATGAGATGGGAAACAGCGGAGACAGTTTTCGTTCTCATAAGCACCGGAACCCCGCCAGGAAGAACTCCCTCGGCGTCCCGGACTTTGAGAACTCAGACGCATAGTAGACTTCATCATTCAGGATATGCGTTACCTGCGGCTGAGAAAAGCGGTGTTCATCCAGCAAAGATACTTGCTGCAATAATGTCTGCATTGTCCAATTTAGTCCTTCTACTAAATTCGGTCCTTGCGCGGTTGAGCGTTTCAATGTGCCGCTCAAAGCAAAATACCGAACAGCTTCATACTCTGAAAGCCCCTCCCGCAAGATGGCCGCTCTGATTTCATTTTGCAAAAGCCCCGGCAGATGCACCCAATCCGCTGCCCTCACGCCATAGAGCAATATACAGTAACGGGTACTGCAATTCATAGCCAGCACCGCTTTCCGGCGCTGAATGGTCAGTGCATGAACGGCCCAGTTAAAGAACGGGGCCACAGTTGGCCCTGGCGGCAGGGCCTCCATTTCTAGATGCTTTTGCAGGGGAATCGTGTAGCCAAATTCCATCGCTGGACAGCCTCCAAGCCTGTGTTTTGGTGAGTTGCGGCGGGGCCTGGACATCCCAGGCCCCGCTTGACATAAGTGGTATACAGTTTACTTGTACTGCATCAGGGACACCGTGATGTTGGCTTCACTGCTGTCCGTGGAACGGACACCACAGACAAACGTGCCGTGGATATCGTCAATGCCGTCAGCAATGAGGAAAGCTCTAGTTAAAGTCTTACCAGCCTCGATATCCACTGAGGTAAATCGCTCACTACCGCCAAGCGTCATCTCGCGCCCGGCAAGGCAAGTCACCGGAGAAGCCCCGTTGTTCGTTACCTTCAGAACGATGTATTTTCCCTGTTCAGGATTGAAGTAGCCCCCAGTACTGAAGCCTGTGACCGTTTGCACCCTGGTCTTATCCTCCGCAATCAGTACTGGCTTTTCAGACGTTTTGACCGCTTTGGGATCAATCTCCGTAAAAGGACCTTTGATTGCCCCTTTCTCTGGCGAAGTGGGATTTTCTTTCAGGAAGGGGTCCTCCGCAGGATCATAGGTACTGGGATCAAAGTTTATACCCTCTGTCGTAGGTCCCAGCACAACGCTGTTTCTTTTCTCGCTCCAGCTGACATCGACATTTAAAAAGTCGGCCATCATCTGGACAGGCAGATAGTTATATGTTGTGCCGGACCCATCTGCATAAGAAACCACAGCAGGAATTTTCTTGCCATTTACGACATATTCTTCACCGGGTTTCACCCTTACTTTGTCCATGACGACGATGCCACTTGTCCCAACCTGCAACTTCCCTGCCGCCGCCAAGGCGGTGCCTACCATGGCGACAATCATCACCATAGCCAGCATCCCAGAGAAAAAAGGTCTCAACTTTTTCATACGGGCTCCTTTCAAATTTTTCTTTGTAAATTTTCTTGTGTTCTTACATGAGGAATGATGTATAGTCATATTGCCGCCTTTGACTTACTCTCCCCTCTCCCAAGCCGCCATGATTTCCTCCATGGACATGCCATCATAATGCCCGCCACAGTTCAGTTCAAATTCACCGATGACCTTTCCCTCAGAATCGTACAGAGGGATGCTCCAGGTATGGGGGCACTCCTCTTTAGAAAGGCCCTCATACTTTGCGCTTTCCGCCAGCCGCTCGGACTGACGATAATATCCCCTGTCGGGCATATAGAACAGGTCCGGTTCGTAGCCCACATAGTAGGCCAGCTGAGGGAGGCCATAGCTTTCACCCTGACTGTTCTTTGGGTAATCACCGCCCACCAGATACTTGTCGGCCAGCTTTTTTTCGTTGTCGTTCAAGGCACCTTTGTTGCCTACCAGGTACTCATACCAGATTTCCCCATTCTTATTCTTGAACATTTTCTCGTTTCCTCGATAGGACTTGGGGTCATCGTCCGGCAAGATCGTACCGCCCCGGCTCTTGATGAGGGCCGCGTCTCCCCGGCGGGGATTCTCGGGCACCGTTGTCGGGGTTCGCAGGTCAATTACATCTTCGCTGCCAGCGGCAGGCTGTGCGGCGGACTGCTTGCCCAGAAGGACCGTCTTGGTGGCAGAATCATAGCCGATCTCCACCCCCAGCAGTTCACTGATGGCGCGAATGGGGAGGTAGTTGGTTTTGCCGCCTGTCTCGTCGGTGTAGAGGATGGAGCCGGGGACCTTCTGGCCGTTGGCGGCGGTGATGTCCTGGCCCGCTGTAATTTTCTGCTGTCCGTCCAGAGCAACATTGGCAAAGTTGTAGCTTACCTTGCCGGAGGCGGCCAGGGCGGTGGTGAGGCAGGCGGCCAGGGCCAGAGCCGTGGTGAACCCGCCCAAAAATGTACTGATGCGTTTGCTTCTTTTCATTGTGGCACTCCTTAACTTGACATTCAGCGTAAGTGCCTCCGCTGCGTCCTTTGCGGAGTTCCTTATCGTTGCTTGTTCTTACGGGTTTTTGGACGCATCCCGGCGGCGGAGCGCCCGCTTACGTCTGCATTGGAATCTCCTCCCTTCTCCTTTGTGAAGGCCCCTTAGAAATGCCTTCATAGATATATGCCTTGGGACCTCCTCATTTTGGACATCTTCTGGAAGATTTTTTATAAATGTCATTTCTTGTAAAATCTGCACAAAAAGGCCCACCGGATTTTGGCTGTTCCAAAACCCGGCGGGCTATATTCGGTTCTTCTGCCATCCTGTGGAAGACCGGAAAAATGTTTATGATATCAAGCGTTTTACAGTTTCTAGCCTCCGATAGAATCAATCATTGTTTTCATAATATCTTGCGAGAACTCTCCGTTAATCGAAACAACAAGTTGTCCGTCAGACCAAGTTGCAGTCTTTCTGCTGTTGTTCGACATGATATAAAAAAGTTTGTCGCCTCCGATATATTCCGTTACCTGCTGACCGTCTTTTTCAAACACAATGCTGCTAATATCATAATCATCTTCATATTTCGTAATCCTAAAACGAAGGGTTTGACTGTTCTCATTCCTAAAGAGGCAGTCAACGCCTTTCCATTCAGTTATATCTGGATTAGACGATTGAATTTCCTGCAATTCGTACCCATCAGGAAACCACGTCGGGACAACCGGGACATCAATGCCCAGCTTATCAACCTCCGCCTGGATTGCAAGATAGGTTTCATCCTCAACCTGCGGACGTGTCCCATCCGCTGCGGGAGTGCTGTCTCCACCATTGAAGTGGAATGTCTCCTCCGTCCAGCGGGCCAGGGAACCAAAGACATCGACCCCAGCGGCCTGAGCGGCGATCATGGACATGAAGACAACCGCAATTGTAGCCGCAATCGGGAGGACCTTGCGGAAGACAGCGCTTGACCTGGCCCCAGCGGAAGGCGGTGTTTCCTGATCCCCGTCCGAGTACAGCCGCAGGCCCCGCCCCTCCGGGGCGGCGTATTGACGCCGGAACTCCTCCCAGGACGCGTCCAGGTCGGAGAGCCGCCCCGTGGGCGCTTCTGTCTCCCGCTGTAAAAGCACCGCTTCGATCGCGTCATAATATTCGGAGGTCTCCTGATCGCCGGATAGAACGGGGGCCGTGCGCAGCAATTCCTCCAGTTGTTCGGTAGAAAGCCGTTTCAGGTTTTCAAGCCTCCGGCCGCTTTTTAAATCCGCCATAATAAACCCTCCTATTAGGATATGCCATGGAGACGTACCGTTTTGGACAATCACAACCGGAAATCTTCGCCAAATTTATCCCGGTATTGTTTGTTCAATTTGCTGATAGCCCGTTGGACCCGTTTCCGGCATGTCCAGATGTTGCAGTCCAATTCCCTGGCAGCCTCGGCATAGGACTCGCCTTCCACAATGATTTTCCGCAGCAGCTCCAGCTCGCTTTGGGAAAGCATCCCCTCCAATACATCCGTCGGCTGGCCCGCGTCTTCCTCCGCGGCGGGAGGAAGGTCCGCGTCGGTCAAGTCATCCAGAGATAAAAACAGGAGCTTCTGCCGCTGCCGGTCCCGGATCATATGGCGGCACACATTCCGGACTGTGTTTTTCAGCCAGCCGATTTGGTTCTCCGATTTCATAAGCGCGTCGATCTTCTCACAGGCGATGTGAAAGGCCTCTTGCGCCGCGACGTGGGCGTCGTCCCAATTGCCGAGATAGCGGTATGCGTGAATCTCCAGCGCGTGGAAATAGGAGCGGTATAGTTTTTCTAAAATGGCGTCTTGATCGGTCCTCACCGGAAATTCCTCCCCTTGCGAGTCGTGGCTCGAATTACTGTACTGCGGCTATTATAGCATATTTGTCAAGAAATGCCCCAAGAGGATGAAGCATGGCCGTTCGTTATTTTGGGATTATTCGACAAAATCCGCTTGCACAGTCTGGTAGGATAAAGACAGAAGCGGACGAAATGTGTCGAGGAGGGACGAAGATGGTGCTGTGCGAGCAGCCGTTTCAAATGAACGCAGTCCTGTTTCACTATGGCCTGACACCGATTCAGTTTACGGTCTACAGCTACCTGAAATTTTGCTGCGGCAGCCGGGATGCCTGCACGGTGAACATTCGTACCATGGCGGCGCTGTGCAACTGTTCCCGGTCCAGCGTGAAGCGGGCGCTCCATGAACTGCGGGAGCGGGGATTCATAGACGTAAAAGGAGATGCGCAGAAGCTCAGGAGCGGTGGTCACCGCCGTGCCTGCAACAGGTACTATCTGCTGGACCAGAGCGAGTGGGTGGGTCCACAGTGAGCCAGGAAATGTATGTATTAAAAGGCCGTCGAGCGTTGAAAGGAGAACGGGGATGGAAAAGAAAGTCTACAAAAGCTATGAGGAACTGCCGCTGATGCTGACGGTCCCGGACGTGGCGGCAGTGCTGGGCGTCAGCCGGGCAGGCGCGTATGAGCTGGCGCACAGCGAAGGGTTCCCGGTACTGAAAGTCGGGAGTCGGATCGTGATTCCAAAGGACAAGTTCCTCCTCTGGATTGAGAAGCAGTGCGGTGGGGAGGCGTGAGGCCCTCTCCTTTTTCTCTCTGCGTTATGCTCTCGCAGAGAGCAATTCTGTAATGCCAATGCTACGACCTGTGCGCCGCCGTGTGCGGCGGGGCGGTGGAGGTGGGACTCGTACACCCATGAGGTGGCAAAGCCCTGTGCTGGACTGCTGAGAGCGGCGGAGAAGCAATGCGCAAGGGGCAACGCTATCCTGCTGAAGGTCTGTCACCAAGCGCGCTCACAGAACGCAGCTCAAGATGCAACACCCGAGTCACAACAAAAACAGGCGGTCGAAAAAAGTGCAGGATAAAGGCAGGGGGTCGCTTTGGCGCCCCCCTGCCGTCAACACCGCCCCGCAGAGCGGGTCTGGGCTTTTCCATAGGTGGTCGGAATTTCAACTTTTGGCTGTGGCAGGTGGCCGGAAGCAGGAAATACAGAGCGGAAAGCGCCTGATTTCGGGCTTTCCAGAGGTGGCTGTCTCAGGTGGTTTTGGGGCGTTTTTGCGGGGATCACTGCGGGGGTCAGTTTTCACCCTCTGGGGTCATGTCGGGGGTCTGCTTCAGCTCAACCCCTACAGCCGCCATATTCTCGACGGGTCCAAGCGGGGATATGTGCGAGGATTTGCGCCAACAAGAAGTAAACACCTCAGAGGCCAAAAATGCTGAGCAGCAAGCTGCCGCCTAGCATAAAATCAGAGCCAAGATCGTCAGGTCATGCGCATTCCCATTTGCAGTGGCTCAATCGTCTGCTCAAAAAAGTCAACCAGCTGATCCATAACGCCCTGCGCCACATAGATCGTGGCGACCATGAACGCATCTGGGTCTACGCTGTAGGCCATGTCAGCGTTCTCCTCTGCCGGAAGTAACATGAGCCAAGTACTGCTCCAGTGTAATTTCGCCAGTGAGCAATTTCCGGCACAGCTCCTTACAGGCTTCCGTAACAAAAAGTCCCTCCATCCGCAGAGAAACCTCCGCAGCCTCAATAGAGCGCTCGATAGAATGCGGCACGAATCACACCTCCACTTAATCAGAAGCTACCATGTGCATTGTAGCACAAAGGCCACATGGCTGCAAACCGAAAATTGCCTCTCCCCCTGTCAAATTCTGCGCCGCAAAATGCGCCAGCGTCTACAAAGAGAAGGTCACGCGAAATAGTTCTGGTTTTCGCTTCTGCTTGGTCGACGCCATGGATCAAGAATGTCCAGGTGTACGGTTCAAAAACTGAGCCGCTATAAACAAAGAGAAGTTCCAATCTGCCCTTCCAAGTCGACGATGGGCAAATCCAAATTTTTTGATAACAACACAAGCAGCCGCTGGATATTTCTGTGAGGTGCTGGTATGGTGTGTTGCTGACAAAGGAGGCGATACGCCATGGCGAAAAGACGTGCCAATGGAGAAGGCAGCATTCGCAAGCGGAAGGATGGCCGCTGGGAGGGACGGTACACCGCGGGACGTGACCCGGTGACCGGAAAAGCAATCTACAAAAATGTGCTCGGTAAAACCCAGGCGGAGGTAAAGGAGAAGCTCAAGTCAGCAATTGAGAAAAACGGTTCGCTAGTCACAATCACCAAGCAGTATACACTCGGCCAGTGGCTGGATACTTGGATGGAGAACTACGCCAAGCTACAGGTCCGGGCCTCGTCCTACAAGACCTACCAGGGATTCATCAGCAACCACATCAAGCCTGCCCTCGGTGATCTGCCGCTGGAAAAGCTGACGGCAATGGACCTCCAGCGGTTATACAAACACCTGCTGGAAAATGGCAGAGTGGAGTGTACCGAGTCCCGCAACAAGCCGAAGGGCCTCAGCGTCAAGACGGTACGCAACATCAACCAGATGATTTCCTCCGCCCTTAACTGCGCCGTAGAGCAAAAGCTGATTCCCAGTAATCCCACGAAAGGCTGTGTCCTTCCAAAGCTGGAGAGGAAGGAGATGAAAATTCTGCCTCCGGAGAGCCTGGGCACCTTCTTCGAGGAGGCACGGCGCAGCGGCGTGTTTGAACTGTACTACATCGACCTCGCGACGGGCCTTCGCCGAGGAGAACTGCTTGGGCTGAAATGGAGCGACATTGATCTGGACAAGGGCATCATCCATGTCCGGCGACAGGTCCTTCGGCAGAACGGGAAAGTGGTAGAAGCTCCGCTGAAAACGAAAAACTCCTACCGCAACATAGCGATAGGAGCGGACGCCATCAAAGTCCTCAAGGACATGGAGCAGAAGGACGAGTACGTTTTCCCCTCCCCGTTCGGCGGCCCCATGTCCCCGGACAGCGTCCTCCATATGCTACAGCGGGTACTGAGACGGGCGGGACTGGAGCGGATACGGTTCCACGACCTGAGACACACATTCTCGGTCCTGGCCCTGCAAAACGGCGTAGATGTGAAAACCCTCTCCGCCATGCTGGGGCACTACAGCGCCGGATTCACCCTGGACACCTACGCCCACGTCACGACCTCCATGCAGAAGCAGGCGGCGAACGCGGTGGGGAGCTTCCTCTCCGGAGCTCTCCGGTAATTTCCGCTCCGCGCTCTGGTATGGGTCACGGCTTGGGTCAAATCGATACCCCAAAATTAAACCACCAAAAAAGTACAGAAAAACAAACAAAACCACGGAAATTCGTTGAATTTCCGTGGTTTTGGTACGCCCTGAGGGATTCGAACCCCCGGCCTTCTGGTCCGTAGCTTGTCCGAGGGCTCACAGCAAACGCTTTTTGCCCCGTTTAGTGCTGTTCTCTCAAAATGTTGATAGTCTTTCATGCTATCCATTCTGTTACTTCCGCAGAGAAATTTCCTGTTCTGGGTCAGGTTATGGGTCGATTGCTACTATTAGACTACGCAGTTGATCCAGTAACCCCCAAAGATCATTCAGAAGGAAGACTGTCAATCAGAAGTACGAATCGGATTATCTTCTGTCTCGTCCAGCATATCGCTGCCAGCCTGCTCCACGGCGTTCTTCTCCATCCGGTTCATAAAGATTGGAGAGAGAATCCCAAAGACGCACAGAGCGATCAGCACCCAGCAGACGGGTGTGGAGAAGAGGATAGCGGGATTGCCGCCGGAGAGGGCCAGGGAGCGGCGCAGGCCCTTTTCCCCGATGGGACCCAGGATCAGCGCCAGCACAATGGCGGCGGTGTTCAGGTCGAACTTGCGGCAGAGATAGCCCAGCACGCCGAAGATCATCATGATCACCACGTCCACGAAGTTCTTGTGGATGGCATAGGAGCCCACCACGCAGAGGACGGAGACGGCGGGGATCAGTATGGCGTCGGAGAGGCGGGAGATCTGGGCAAAACCCCGGCAGCCCAGAAGGCCGATCCCCAGCATGAAGAACTGAATCAGCACAAAGCCGGCGAAGAACGTGTAGGTCATTTTCGCCGTCTCGCCCACGAAGAGATCGGGACCGGGGGTTAGGCCCTGAATGATCAGGCCGCCCATGAGCACGGCAGTGACGCTCTCGCCGGGGATGCCCAGGGTGAGCATGGGGATCAGGGAGCCGCCGGTGACGGCGTTGTTGGCCGCCTCGGAGCCGGCCACGCCCTCGATGCTGCCGTGGCCGAACTTGTTCTTCTCCTTGGAGAACTGGCGGGCAGTGTTGTAGCCCAGGAAGCAGGCAATGGAGGCACCGGCGCCGGGAAGAATGCCGATCAGGTTGCCGATGATCCAGGACCGGCCCACGGTGGGGGCGATCTGCTTCATCTCCTGCTTGGTCAGCATCATCTTGTCGTTGAACTTGGCCGCCTTGGCCCGCTGTTTGATCTTCTGCTCCGCCAGGATCAGAGCCTGGCTCATGGAGAACAGGCCGATGAGGGCGCAGGTGGTGTTGATGCCCTCATACAGGGAGGACTGGCCGAACATAAACCGCTTCACACCCTCCATGGGGTCCATGCCGATGGTAGAGAGCAGCAGGCCCAGGGCGCCGGAGATCAGGCCCTTGACCATGGACTTGGAGCTGACGCCGGCGATGATGGTCAGGCCGAAAATGGACAGCCAGAAGTACTCCGGGGAGCCGAATTTCATAGCCAGTTGGGCCAGCAGAGGGGCAAAGAAGTACAGGGAGATGCAGGAGAGCAGTCCTCCGAAGAAGGAGGAGAGGCAGGCAGTTCCCAGGGCCTTGCCAGCCTTGCCCTGGAGGGTCATCTGATAGCCCTCGATGGCGGTGGCGGCGGAGGCAGGGGTGCCGGGGGTATGGATCAGAATGGCGGAAATAGAACCGCCGAAAATGGCGCCACAGTAAATTGCACCCAGCATGATCAGCCCCGTGGAGGCGTCCATGGTGAAGGTCATGGGGAGCAGCAGGGCCACGCCCATGGCGGCGGACAGGCCCGGCAGGCATCCGATGACGATGCCGATGGTGGTGCCGGCGGCCATAGCGAGAAGATTGACGGGGATCAGGGCGTTGATAAAGCCCTGGCCCATTAAAGCTAATGTCTCTAACATAGTCGTCCTTCCCCCTTTACTTAAACAGCAGACCCACAGGCAGCTTGACCTTGAGGAACAGGGTAAATGCGCAGTAGACCAGGGCCAAGATCACGGCGGTGGACAGCAGGATCTGCCACTTGGGGACCTTCAAAAACAGCAGGCAGACCACCATGAATGCCATCGTGGCGATGTAGAATCCGGCAAAGTACATGATCACCAGATACAGCACCACCATGCCCAGAATGGGAAAGAACTGCTTGGGGAGGAAGCCCTCAAAGTCCTCCAGGCCGGTGGTAACGCCGCTCTTCTTCGCTCCGCAGACCATCTGCGCCACATACAGTGTGGTCAGGGCCGCCAGCAGGATGATGATGAACAGGGGATAGGTCTGGGCAGCCTTGGGGAGCTGCAGCGTCATCACCAGAAACAAAGCGCACACCGCGTAGATGAACGCGACAACGCCAATATCGGTTTTCTTCATCTCTCAAACCTCACATTTCAATTGTGAAAAAGGACGCGGGGCTTCACGGCGTGAAGCCCCGCGCGGCTCTATGGAATTACTCGGCCCAGATGGAGGAGACGGTGTCGGTGCAGAAGGTGTACTGCGCGTCCAGCAGGGCGGCGGTAGCGGCGGGGTCCATGTACTCCGTGGTGACGCTGGCCTTGACGGCGGCGTCCAGATAGGCGGAGTCCTCCATGGTCTGCTTGAAGGCGTCGGCGTAGAAGTCGATGATCTCCTGGGGGGTGTCCTTGGGAGCCACTATGGCACGGGCGGAGCCGTACCACTGGTCATAGTAGCCCGCCTCGCCCAGAGTGGGGACATCGGGGTACTCGGCCAGACGTTTGGTGTCAAAGACACCAAGGACCTTTACCTCAGAGGTGAAGGCCGAGAAGTCGGCCAGCTTGGCAGAGGAGAAGTCCACCTCGCCCTGGCGCAGAGCCAGCAGCTGGTCGGCGGTGCCGCCGTAGGGAATGGCGGTGTACTCGAAGCCGGCGGTGGTGGAGAGCAGCTGGACGGCGATGTGGTTGGAGGCCTTGTTGCCGTTGGTAGAGGCCTTCAGCTCGCCGGGATGGTCCTTGGCGTAGGTGACCAGGTCCTCCAGGGTGTCAAAGGGGCTGTTGGCGGCCACCAGAATGACGGAGGTCTCGGTGACATGGTTGCAGATGGGAACGAAATCCTCCATGGTGTAGTCGCCCAGGCCCTCCACAATGTTGGAGCACAGGGTGGGCAGGTTCACGAAGCCCAGGGTGTAGCCATCGGGCTTGGCCTGGGAGAGAGCCGTCCAGCCGATAGAGCCGGAGCCGCCCTCCTGGTTGTCGATGACAATGGTCTGGCCGATGTACTTGTCGGCATAGGCGCTGAGGACGCGGGCGGTGTTGTCGGTGCCGGACCCGGCTTTGTAGGCAACGATGATGTTCACGGGCTCGCTGGGAGTCCAGCCGGTGGCGGCGGGCTCGGCGGGGGTGTTGGTATCGCCGGTGTCGGTGTCAGTGGGTGGGGGTGTGGTGCCGGCGTTGTCGCCGGAGCCGCCTCCGCAGGCGCACAGGCTCAGCAGCATCAAAGCCGCCAAAATCAGAGCAAGGACTTTCTTCTTCATTTTCAACTCGACCTTTCTTTTATCTTCTCGGTGAAACACCTGGAGAAAGGATAACACTTCGGCCTGGTAAAATCAATTGTCGATTCATAGAAATTTAATATCTTTTTTACGGCAATACAACAAATTTTTATTTGATAAAGAAAGGTGTTCGGCAGTAAAAAAATACTTTAAATTTAGACACAATGGAGTTTTCTTCCTTTGAAGAACGTGCGTTTTGTTATTTTTCTATTTTATGAAAATGCAAAAATAAATCAAGTGATTTTTTCATAGCGTGGCAGAATGCTGTAAAAGGGTATTTCTTATTCATAGGTGGGACAAGTATAGCAGCCGGATATACGCCGACTGCATTCGCCGAGGCAAAGTCCGCTCCCCCGCCCGAAAAGGGAGCGGAGGATGGAATTCAGAGAAGAGAACAACCATCCATGTTCGAATCTGTGAGCCGCTGTGTGGGTTATATTGGGGGGAGGATCCCGGGGGCCTGTTCAGGAGTGGAGCACCGTGCCAGGGCTTTGCGGGGTGATGTTGGCAAACAGCCAAAATGCTGTTGAACGATTTGCGAATTGTACCAGTTTCATCAATGAGTGGGAGTGGATTTTTTGAATCTGCAAACCCGATAAAATTCTGCGCAAAGCAGAAGAAGAGAAAATAATACCGAATCCGGAGGTGACCCCACCGGTCGAAATTATAGCAGGATAAAGGCGCGGCGTCTTACGTTGCCACGCCGGATTACACCGTCCCGCAGTGCGGGCCGAGGAAACGGAAAACGAGGGCTTTTGACGGAATACCGTCATTCTTTCAAAGCTTTTGTGCAATTGGTCATGTGACGTCAAATATGGGAAACGATTCTCAGTTTGACGTCTTGTTATCCTCAATGTCTACAGCGGCAACGAATGTAGCTGTGTCAACTGTGGCATGGCAGAGAAATTCCCGGTTTTTCTGTCAACAGGGAGAGCAGAGGTATCAAAATAGCACAGAGAAAAAGAAAGCCCGCCAACAGTGCCTGTGTCCTCCGTATTTCAGCGTGTAAGCCGCTGTGTGCGGTTTTGTGGAGGATCGCCCATGGTACTCCTCTCCAGTAGACAAACCGCTGTGTTGGGGCTTTGTGGGCGGTTGTCGGCAAGGGTGGAAAGTCTGGGAGATTCATCCATGGATTGCGCCACTGTCTACAAGGAGAAAGAGGCGCGGTCACTCTACCCAACCAGAACCAGTTTTCGAGAGTTCATACAGCGCAAAAATTGCGCCGCCTAATCAAAGAATAGGTCTTTTTTCTCTCTGCCTTTTTCTACCGCAGACTATGAACTTTCTGATAACTCTCCGATGAATCCCTGGCTATTCACCGAGGTTACTGGTAATGTGTGTCGCTGAATAGGAGGCGATATGCAATGGCAAAGCGGAGGGCTAATGGAGAAGGAAGTATCCGCAAGCGAAAGGATGGCCGCTGGGAGGGACGCTACACTGCGGGCCGTGATCCGGTGACCGGAAGGACGATCTACAAAAATGTCTTGGGAAAGACCCAGGCGGAAGTCAAGGCAAAACTCAAGTCGGCAATTGAGAAGAGCGGCGTCCAGTCCCTGCGGACAGAGCGCTACACTGTAGGCCAGTGGCTGGACACTTGGATGGAAAACTACGCCAAGCTCCAAGTCCGAGCCTCGTCCTATAAGACCTACCAGGGCTTCATCGAAAACCACATCAAGCCTGCCCTTGGTGGCATTCTGCTGGACAAGCTGACGGCAATGGACCTCCAGAAATTGTACAAACACCTGCTGGAGAACGGCAGGGTGGAATGCCCAGAAGCCAGGAACAAACCGAAGGGCCTCAGCATCAAAACGGTGCGGAACATTAACCAGACGATTTCCTCCGCCCTGAACTGTGCCGTAGAACAGCGGCTGATCCCCGCCAATCCCACGAAAGGCTGTGTCCTGCCAAAGCTGGAGAGGAAGGAAATGAAAATTCTGCCGCCGGAAAGTCTGGGCACCTTCTTCGAGGAGGCCCGGCGCAGCGGCGTGTTCGAGCTCTACTACATCGATCTCGCAACTGGACTCCGGCGGGGAGAACTGCTGGGGCTGAAATGGAGCGATGTCGACCTAGAAAAAGGGATCATCTACGTCCGACGACAAATTCTCCGTCAGAACGGTGAGGTGGTGGAAGCACCCTTGAAAACGAAAAACTCCTACCGCAGCATCGCGATAGGAGCGGACGCCATCAAAGTCCTCAAAGGCATGGAACAGAGGGATGAGTACGTATTCCCCTCGCCATACGGCGGCCCAATGTCGCCGGACAGTGTTCTGCACATGCTCCAGAGGGTGCTGAAACGAGCGGGGCTGGAGCGGATACGCTTCCACGACCTCCGTCACACATTTTCGGTGCTGGCCCTGCAAAACGGAGTAGATGTCAAAACCCTCT
>CAOKLO010000072.1 GCA_948469375.1 uncultured bacterium
AAAAAGGCCTCCAGGAAGAGTTCCATGGAGTGCTTAGCACCAGTCGAAACCCGAATATAATCTTTCAATAACGGATTTCCATAAGGATGTACCAGCACTTTTCTTTCTTTCTCCAAACTATGCGCAATTTCTTTTGCGGAGTGGTGCGGCTTTATAAACACAAAATTCCCTTTGCAGTCCCTGCATTCATAGCCGTTCTTCCTCAGCATTTCCAAAAGATACTGCTTCCCCTCTGCCTCCTTGTGAATTAGTTCCCGTATTATCTCCGGATGATCCAATATTCTCTCCCCAAAAAGCAGCGCGACAGCATTTACATCAAAGCTCAGCTTTGCGTTCTTCACATAGCCGATGATCTCGGGATCACCAATCATTACACCCAGCCGGCAGGCCGCCAGAGAGAACAGCTTGGAGAAAGTACGCAGAACAATCACATTCTTATGCTCCAGCCCATATTTAAGAAAAGTATGTGGGTAAAAATAGTGATACGCCTCATCTATGATCACTACAGCACCGACTGCGTCGGCTTGACATAGAACACGCTCCAGTTCCTGCTCCGTATAAGTATTTCCGATAGGATTATTGGGGTTCAGCAACACAACAATCCGCGTGTCCCGGGTAATCGCACAAACAATTTTATCAATATCAATTGTCAAATCATTCTCATACTCAACCGCAATATGTTTTAAGCCCAGAATGGAGCAATTAATGCGATACATCTCAAAAGACGGCGAAACTGTAACTACCTCTTTTCCCCGTTCTCCAAATGTCTCCAACAGATAGCGGATCGCCATATCAGTTCCATTTGTCGCCATCAAGTTCTCATATTCCGCACCGATAAAATCAGCGTACTTATGCAGAAACCTGTCTGGCTCCGGGTATGTCGCCAGAAATTCCGGCGTCACTTCCTTCAGCACGCTGTCCACAAATTCACTTGGGAGCCCCTCCGGATTCTCGTTCATATCATACCGGTGGAATCCATAGCGTCCCTGCATGGGAAATACCCGTTCCGTCCGTCTAATCTCAGGATTTACATAGTAGTTGCTCATCTGTACTCCATACTCCCATTACATGATTTTCTTGTAACATTACTGCATATATCTGTTGTACGGCACCTCTGGATCAAACATAAGCGCGCGGTGCAGTGAAGAAATCTGTCTCATCACCATGTAATCTCCAAACATCGTTGTCAAAACTTCATGGTAACCCCTTGGAACAGGAACGTTCACACACTCAAACGGTATGATATCCGCACTATCATACCACTCTTTCATATAGGTATATTTTCCTCTTTCGCACTCCAAAGGACCAACTCGGCTTGTGTCCTTACCATGCCACCGGGAGCAGTACCTCTCATACCCGCGGCAAAGATTCTCAATCCCAAAAACATGCTTCAAACCAAGGGAAACCTTGCCCAGCAGCAGCCTTTTCACCGAATATTTTTTGCCTGGTTTAAAGTAAGCGTCATAATAAGAGGCATATCGCAAAACTCTCCAATAGCCTTTCAGGAACACTTTTGCCCTGCTGAGGGCCGCCTCACTGTCCGGCACGTTGTCCAGTACAAAGATGTCAATAAAAATGCCTTTGTTCTCATAAGGCCGCTGATTCTCAAAATCACTGATCAGCGTGGTATCGGAATTTCTCAGCCTGCTTCCACCCATCACCAGTCCCGGGTCTGTAAAGGGGGTCTGGAAAAAATAGGGGTGCTGAAACTCCTGCGCCGCAATCCTGGTAAGCTTTCTGTAATCTTCCCGAAACATTGCCACATCAATGTCGTCGTCCCAGGGGATAAACCCCTTATGCCGCACCGCACCCAACAGAGTTCCGCTGTCCACGAAATAAGTCAGCCCATGCTTTCTGCACACCCGGTCGAACTCGGCCAGCAGGTCCAGCTCCACCGCCCACAGCTTCTTCATCTCCACGCTGACTGTGTAGCCGCACCGCACCTCCTCCTCCAGAAAGCCCTCCGGAAGCGCGATCTTGATTGGCAGCATATCATCCACCTCCGTCAGTCCAGTCTGACAACTCCGCCAGAGCGGTATTTCTCTATCGCCCCGGCCAGTCTGACGGACAGCTCACAGGCGCCCTCATCCATCCTGCCCCCTGCAATCCGGGCCAAAAACTCCATAATCTCATACCGTAGGCCATCGCCGGAGAACTTGTAAAAGTTCTTTTCCACCTCGTTGGGGTCCTCAAACCGGAGCTCGAAATACTCCGTCTTCCACCACGGCGCCGGCACATAGATATACCCTCGGGTCCCGGAGATCACAAGGCTCCCCTCGCTCTTCACGCCCAGCCCTACCTTACCCGAGGCTATTGCCCCAGAATACCGCAGATGAATCTGGGTGAATAAATCCACCCCGTCCCTCTGACCAAAGTAGGAATAGAACCCGATCTCCTCATACTCGAAGCCCAGCAGCTTAAACGCCGCCAGCAGCGGATAGCTTGCCAGCTCCGTCACGCTGCCGCCCGCCCCATTGTTCCGCATACCACGCGCGTGGGAGGGAAGCAGCTTGGTAAACGTGGCGTCCACGCTGACAATCCGCCCAATCTTTCCGCTCTTCGCGCAGCTCACCAGCCGCTGAAAGCCGGGACAGTAGGCCGTCTTGATGGCCTCCATCAGGATCACGCCCTGCTCCCGGGCCAGCCCAAACAGACGCTCCGCCTCCGACGCGGTAAACACCATCGGCTTCTCACACAGCACATGCTTCCCTGCGCGCAGCGCGTGCTCCGCGTATTCGTAGTGCGTCTCGTGGGGAGAAGCGATATATACCGCGTTTACACGACTTAAAAATTCCTCATACTCGCTGCTCCAAAAGCCCAGCTCATGCCGCTGGGCAAAGCTCCAGGCGGAATCCTCGTGCGGGTTGAATACACCCTCCACCGTCACTCCGCTCACAAACTTCGACTCCGGGATGAACCGGTTGGCAATCCGCCCGGACCCTACCACCCCCAGCCGGATCAGGGGGTGCTGCCGGTCACGCAGCTCCGTGCTGGAGATTCCCTTCGTCCGCTCCAGATACACCACCTGGCAGTACTCCTTCAGGTAGTCAAACCGTCCTGTCCAGTCTGAACCGATGGCAAAGATATCCACCTGAAGGCGGACGATGTCGTCGATCTTCTGACCCTCGTACTCCTCCACCACAATCTCGTCCGCCAGGCCGAGCCCCCGCACATTCTCGATTCGCTCCATCAGAGACTGCTGCACATTCAGCTTCCCGCGGTACCGGTCGTAGCTCTCGCTGGTCACACCTACAATCAGGTAATCCCCCAGCGCCTTCGCGCGCTTCAGAAGGTTTCTGTGCCCGTGGTGCAGCAGGTCGAATGTCCCGTATGTTATTACCTTTGTCATTCCCTGTCCTCATCCCGCAGCCCGAAAAAGACCTCCAGCCTGTCCACTATCTCCTCCGGACTCTCTGCGCCGTCGTTCTCTATCACAATGTCCGGCGCCTCAGGCTCCTCACACAGCAGGTCCACTCCCACCACATTCTTTGCCCCGGAGCTGTACAAGCCCTTCTGATCCCGGCGGTACAGCGTCTCCCGCGCCGCCTTTACATAGATCTCCCGGTAGTTCTCAATGTGCTCCGCCGCCCAGCTCCGGCAGTCGTGGTACATGGAGATGCTGCACAGCACCACGTCGATCCCCTGGTCCGCCAGCATTTTGCACATCTCAAAGTTGTAGTACGCACCGCGCCGCCGCTCCTCCGTCGTGTACCCGCTCTTCTTGTGGAACGACAGACGGCGCAGCTGGTCCCCGTCCAGAAGCACCACATCATTTCGCTTCGCCTTCATCCGGCGGTACAGAAGGCCGCCAATGGTCGTCTTACCAGCCCCGGACAGACCGGTGAAGAAGTAGACCGTTCCCTTATCCATAGCGTCCTCCTAATGGTAAATCGGATTTTCCAACAGCGCGGGGTCCAGCTCCAGCCGGGGCATCATGTGCAGCGGCTGCCCGTTCCGGTTCACAAACTCCAGGCCCTCCAGCAGGATCCGCACATTCTGGAGCCGGTTCTTGTCGTACTTCTTGATGTAGTCCTTCAGCAGATTCTCCTGCACCTTCTCCTCCACCTCTGCGGCCACACGCTCGCCGTCCTGAGACACCTCCGCCTCCCGGAACACCTTGATCCAAGTCTTTGACATATACCCGTTGATCGTGCTGAAGTTCCGGATCAGCTCCTCCGCCTTCGCCTCATCCACTGGCTGGCCGTCGTAGTACTGGAAGTCGTAGCCGTAATACGCATAGGCGTCCCGGAGGAAGTACTCTATAAAATACCGCTCGCTCTCGTTGGCGAACTCGTCGTAGGTCTTGTACACCTGGACAGGGCTGAAGCCCGGGGCGTAGCCGTCGTCCGTCACACGCACCGGCTCCCCGCCCCACGAGCAGTAAGACATGGTCTCCTCGTGGTAGGGCAGGTCCAAAAAGGCCGCCAGCGCCCGCAGCGTCGCCTTCGGATTCAGCTTCCCGTCCTCAAACCGGACCAGAACGCCGTCCTTGTACAGCCGGTCCTCCGGGTCGATCATGAAGCTCCGGTTCAGGATTCGCTCCATCACCGCGTCGCTCACCACCGTCTTCTTTTTGCCCTTCTCCTGGTCGTCCGACGACATCGCCACATTGTACATAAACCGCACCGACGCCGCGTGGCTGGTGGTAAAGCGGCGCATGGGGGTGAAGGTCTTGATATACTTGAAGTTCCGGAACAGTGACGAGTTATGTATCTCGTCATAGTTCTTCGCCTCCAGCACCGTCCGGTTGCTGCTGTCCACACGTAGGCTGTAGACAATATTATAGAAGTGGGGCTGGAAGAACAGCGCCGGGGCAATCCGCGCCCCCTGGTCCAGACCGCTCACCGCCATCTTGGACTGCAGGTACAGCGCCACCACGATGTCCTTCTCCGTCCGGTCACGCATGTGGTACAGCTCCTCCACCAGGTAGCTCTGCCACTTGATATTCTGCTGCGCGTCCCGCAGGCTGGTGGACCCCTCCACCACCTTGCGCACCGTCTCCGCCGTCTCCGCCACCTCGCTCATCATCAGCGACGGCAGCACGATCAGGTTCGGATGGGCGTCAAACACCTCGTTGAAGAAGTCGCCGCCGTTATGGGTGGACAGCTGGGTGTGCCAGATCATCCGGGTGACCTCCCGGATTCCCACCGGCTTCACGCTGTACTGGCTGTAGTCGATCCCGAACCGCGCCTTGAAGTCGATGGGGTACTGCTCTATCTCCTCTCCGATCAGGAACACCAGCTTCCGGCTCTCCAGCATGGTACGCAGGCTCAGGCACTGCAGGTATGAGCAAAACGTCCCCCAGTCGCTGTAATGGAGATAAATATGATTCTCCCGGCCGATATCCTCGCTTTTGCGCACGTTGTCGTTCAGGTACTCCAGCTCGTACTGGGAATACACGTCCGCCGCCAGGATGGGGTTGTCCAGATTCTTGAAGAAGTTCCGGCTGATGACGGTATTTTTAAAGTTCACAAAGTCGCCAAACCGCTCCTCCGCCGGGTAGAAGGGGATGTAGCCGCTGTGGTCGTCAAAGGGGAAGAACACCACCGGCAGCTCCTCGAAGGGCAGAAAGTCCTTCCGGAACAGGTAGGGGTATTTTGCCAGGTGCCGGCAGTTGCGCTCGTACCGGCTCTTCAGCATTTTGATGTTCGGCTCGTAGAACACCTTCGTAATCAGCGGCAGAATTTCCTCCCGGAAATACCCCTGGTTATACAGATTGATAAACGCGGTGTAGGAGATGCGGTAATCCCCGCCGGACCGCAGGATATACACCGCCCCCTCCAGCGCGCCCGCGGGGTCCTCTCCCGACTGGATCACCAGGCCGTAGGCGCGGCACGCCTCGCCCTGCTCGCCCAGCGCCGCCAGCTTTCTCGCGATTTCGATGGCTTCCATACTCTGTCTCCTCTCTGCTTCCTGCGCTTGAAAAAGGGGCTTTTTCCAGGCCCTTTTTCAAAGGCAGGAAGGGGGCCGGGACAAGCCCGGCCCCCGTTCTTGCTCTTTGCGTATTTGAGATGATCTCTCGCTCCACGTCCTTATCCGACGCAAACCAGCGAAGCGTTTGCGGAGGAAGATGAGGAGCAAGGGAGCTAAGCGCAGTTTTCGCCTTCAGGCGGAAACGAAGCGCTGCGCACTTTGCGACGAATCAGCCTAACAGCTGGAGCACGCCCTGAGGCACCTGGTTGGCCTGGGCCAGCATGGCCTGGGCGGACTGCACCAGGATGTTGTTCTTCACGTAGCTCATCATCTCTTCGGCCACGTCGGTGTCGCGGATGGTGGACTCGGCGTCCTGAATGTTCTCAGCCATCACGGACAGGTTGTTGCCGGTGTGCTCCAGACGGTTCTGGATAGCGCCCAGGTCGCCGCGGATGCTGGACACGTAGTTGATGGCGTCCTTGATGGTCTGCACGGCGGCGGCGGCGTCCTCCTGGTTGGCGATGTTGATGCCATCGATGCCCATGCCGGTGGTGTGCATGTCACCGATGACTACCTTCATCTGGTTGAAGGAATCGCTGGTGTCGCCGATCTGCAGGGTCAGGCCGTCGGTGGCCTCCTTCGCCTCGGTGGTGGTGGTGGTCTTCACGCGCATGGCGAAGTTGTTGGCCAGATCCTCCAGGCTGGTGAATGCCTCATCCACAGATGTGGCGTTGGACACGCGCTGGACCGCCAGGCCCACCACGTTGCCGTTGGCGCCGTCGCTCACGCCGATCTTGAAGGAGACTTTGGTGCCACTGGCGGTCTTGAAGTTGACGGTGCTGCCAATCGCGTTGCTGATCTTGGACAGGGCGGTGAACAGATTGTCGGTGGCGCCGATGGTGACGATAGTAGCGCCTGCGGCGGTGAGCTTGGCGGCCTCAGTGGAGGTGATGGAGCTGTTGCCCACCTTCAGCACGATGGTCTTGGTGCCGATGGCGATCTGGGTGCCGTCCTTGATGTCAGACTCCTTGATGTTGAACACGGTGTTGGCCTTGTTCACGTCGCTCAGAGCCACGCCGGGGGTCTTCACATAGGTGCCGGCGTTCAGGGAGGCGCTCATGGAAATCTCGTTGTTACCGCCGGTGGAATTGGCCGGAGCCTTGATTACCAGGCCGCCGCCGTTGCCCTCGATCTTGATGTTGACGTCGAAGTTGGCGCGGGCCTCCTCCTGGGTGTTCGGGGCGTTCATCTGCTTGAAGGACACTGTGGTGCCGGAGACCGAGGCGGTCCACTTCACCCCGTTGATCTCAATGCCCTTAGAGCCAACTGCCGACCCGACCGCCTTGGCGATGTTCGCGGCAACCACGGAGGCAGCGGCGCCCACGGAGGCGGAGGCGGACACGGTGATATCCTTGCCGCCGATGGTCAGGGTGACGGAGAAGGAGACGCTGCTGCCGCTGGCGCCGGTGACATTGAAGTTCAGGGTGCCCAGGTCGATGGCGAAGGAGGCCTTCACAGCCTTGGTAGCGCCGGCCACGTCGTCCAGAATGGTCTTCTTGCCGGCCTCGACGCTGGCGGTCTCGCCCTTGCCCAGCACGCTGGTGATGATCCGGTCCATGCCGGTGACATCCTCGGTGGTCACGGTGGTGCCGGCCTTGACGGCGTCCTTCACGGCCAGATCGCCGTTCAGCAGCTTGATGCCGTTGAAGTTGGCGCTGTCAGCGATACGGTTGATTTCCGTCTTCAGCTGATCGACCTCTTTCTGCAGGGCGGCGCGGTCAACCTCGTTGTCGTAGGTGCCGTTGGCGGACTGGGTGGCCAGGTAGTCCATGCGGTTGAGCATGTCCTGGACCTCCTGCATGGCGCCCTCAGCGGTCTTCACCAGGGAGATGCCGTCCTTCACGTTCTTCTGAGCGGCGGACAGACCGGTGATCTGAGCGCGCATCTTCTCGGAAATAGCCAGACCGGCCGCGTCGTCGCCGGCGCGGTTGATCTTGTAGCCCGAGCTCAGCTTCTCCAGGTTGGAGGACAGGCCCTTGGTGTTGTTGTTGTAGTTGCGGTAGGCATTCATAGCCATAATATTGTGCTGAATACGCATGTGTTTTTGACTCCTTTCGTCTTTTAATGTGCCCGGCACATCCATTCGCCGGAGCACAGTTCTGTGGTGCGTTATCCCCGGTATCTGGCCAGACTGCCGGAGGCTAACGCGGTACTATATTTCAACCGGTCCGCGAAACCGGGTGAAACCAACGGGGGTTCATCGTCATAATATTTTGGACGCCCTTTCGGGCTTCAGACGTGCGCACACGTCCTCTCGTTTCCCGCTCTCCCATCCGGAAAACGCTGACCAAAGCGCGATTGTCCGCCGCGCTTCGCTCAACGCTCTCCCAATCGGATCACGGGCATTCACCGCTGTCCCGGGCGGCAATATCAGTCAAGCGCAGTGCCGCGCCAAACCTTCTGATTTAATGTTGCGGGCGGCGTTTACCTCCCGCTGATGGCGTGTCCCGCACTCGGGACAGACCCAGGTCCTGTTTTTATAGAGGACCTTCTCCTGCAGCGCCCCGCACGCCGAGCAGGTGCGGCTCGTCGGAGTGTAGCGCTCCACCAGAATCAAGGGTTTGCCCTGCCGCTCCAGCTTGTACCGCAGCAGCTCCCGGAATTGACCAAAGCCGCTTCTGTCAGAGACCGTCTCCAGGTCGTCGGCCCTCACGCACACGGCATCCCAGTCGTTGGCTATCCGGCTGGATTCCTTGTGGAGAAAGTCGCGGCGCTGATTGGCGATGTGCTCGTGGAGCAGGCGGTACTTTTGCACTCCGTCCTCATAGTTTCGGGAGCCCGGCTCCATCCGGGCCAGCTTCTGCTGAAGTTTTTCCAGCTTCTCCTGAGACCGCTTCAACCACCGGGGCGGGTCGGCCATGGCGCCGTTGTCCGCCACATAGAAGTGCCCCATGGAATATTTCAGGCCGATGGTGGTTTCAGCGGTGGGGACAACCGCCTCCGGCTGCTTCACCGGGCATTCGTAGAGGATGGAGCAGTAATACTTGCCCGTCTTCGTCCTGCTTACGGTGATCCGCTTCAGCTTCCACCAGGCCTGGGGACGGCGGGAAAATTTCGCCTTAACGATTCCCGCCTTGGTCATCCGGATGCCGTCCCGGGTGGTGTAGATGGTGGGTCCGGATTCAAACTCGTGGCTGCAGGCGGTGAAGGAGTCCCGGTCGTCCTTTTTGCGCTTAAACTTGGGATGACGGAAGCTCTCCGGATTTTTGAAAAACACCCGAAACGCCTGCGCCAGCTTGTTGTACTCCTGGGTCAGCGCCTGGTTATCAACCTCTTTTAAAAAGGGAGTGCCAGGTTTGTACTTGGCCGGGGTGGGGATGAAGTGGACCCCTGTCTCCTCATAGAACCGCTGCTGGTCGGAGAGCATCTGGTTCCAGATGTACCGGCAGCAGCCAAAGGTCTTCTCAAACAGCTCCGCCTGGGCCGGGGTGGGGCAGAGCCGGACCTTGAGGGTGGTGTACTGTACCACTTCACCATTTGATCCCGCTGTTTTCTTCGATCTCCCAGGCACGCGTCCCCACTCCTTTCCGAAAAGTGGGAACATAGGTATACGTTTGTGCCCACTTGTTGTTATACCGCAGTCTGATTTAACTCATAAACATTATCGGATGCTTTTACAAAGAAATAAGCCTTTTTCGCAAATTTTTTAACTTGGTTTTTTTGGGCACAAACGTATACGTTCGTGCCCACTTACTGTTTAATATGTTCAGCTTTTCATTTGCTCCCTGGTGTGCCTTCTTTTTTTAGATGCAGCCCTCATAAATTCCCGCTTTGCCCATTAGATGGTTACATCACCGCCACAGAGGCTGGCTGACGGCTGGGCATTTCCCAAAACCTTCACCCGCCGGGCAACTGAGTGGCGGGATGACCGGCAAACGAGGCTCTTTCATAATTGCCAAGCATGTGCTCTTAGGGCAAAAATAGATCTTGCATTAATACTGACACAAAATCTGTTTTCGCCCTTTTGGCTGTTCTGTTCATCTCGTCTGCCCGGACATACACTCCTCCTATCCTTCTAACACTACCAGAAGTTGGACGGCGGCGCGGAGCACGCTCTTCTGCGCTATTTTCTGGACCAGCCGGTGCCGGGAATCATCATCACAAGATAGCGGAAAAGGATGGCTTATTCAGCCATCCTTTTCTCATACTTTTTCAGAAGGTCCTCCACCGCTTCGTCCAGAAGACGCGTTTTGGGGACCCTGGTTTTCTTTGAAAGCTCATTAAATGGCTCCACTAACTCATTTGCCAGAGAAGAAATTAATTTTGTTCTGTTTACAAGATTTGTTCCAGCCATATGCTCACCTCTTATGCACTATATAGTTACTATTATGATGCAATTAGGTTACCACTAAAAAAATTTTTCGTCAATTCCTCACCACGTATTGACTTAGTAGTGACTATGTAGTACCCTATTAGGGGGTGGTAATAATGGAAGACAAACACATCTGTCAAACTTGTAAGCATTTTCGCCAGCACTATGTGAAATGGGGCGAAGACCGGTATCGGGAATGTGGTTCCGGGCACTGTGTCTATCCCCGGCGCAAACCCAGATATAACGACACAAAGGCATGCCGGTACTATATATCAAAAGAAACTCAGGATATTTGTTGACCCCTCGGTTCTCTGTTGCCACAGATTGGGTAATTGTTGGGCAGCACAACAGGGAAGGAGTCAAAATATGACCGGCGGGGCAAGCCACCCCCGCCGGCCGCTATTATCCATTAAATTTCCCCATACCCCGGTCGATACCCTGGGCCAGGATGCACTCGATGGCGTCGGCGGCCCGTTTGACGGCGGCGTCGATAGCCTTTTTGTCCTCCCCCACGAATTTCCCCAGCACCCAGTCGGCCATGTCGTAATCGGGGTGAGGCTTCTCACCCACCCCCACCCGCAGTCTGGGGAACTGGTCGGTGCCCAGGTGCTGAATGATATTTTTCAGCCCGTTGTGCCCTCCTGCGGAGCCCTTCACCCGGATGCGCAGCCGGCCCACGGGCAGGGCAGTGTCGTCGGACACCACCAGCACGTGGTCGGGGGGGATTTTGTAAAAATCCACCGCCTGGCGCACCGCCTCTCCGGAGAGGTTCATATAGGTGACGGGCTTCATCACCAGCACCTTTTCCCCGGAAATGGCCAGGACATTGGTCAGCGCCTTAAATCTCAGCCGCTGGATGGGCTTTCCCTGGCGCTCCGCCACCTCGTCGGCCACCATAAAGCCCACATTGTGCCGGGTATTCACATACTTATCCCCGGGATTGCCCAGGCAGGCCAGCAGCCAGCCGACGCCCCCGGCGTCCTTTTTGAAAAACATGGCATTCACCTCATAAAAACAGGGCGGGCCAAGGCCCGCCCCGCCGGATCGCGCTTTACAGGAACAGGGGAGACACGGAGGTCTCCATATAGATGTGGCTGATGGCCTCAGCGAAGAGGTGGGCCACAGAGATGTAGCGGATTTTGCTGCAATTCACCTCGGGCTTGGCGGGGATGGTGTTGAGGAAGACCACCTCGTCCAGCACGCTGTCCTGAATCCGCTGGATGGCTGGGCCGGAGAGCACGCCGTGGGAGGCGCAGGCGGTAACGTCCTTTGCCCCGCCGATCTCCACCAGCGCCTTGGCGGCGTGGCACAGGGAGCCGCCGGTGTCCACCATGTCGTCCAGCAGGATGACCCGCTTGCCCTCCACGTCGCCGATGATGTTCATGACCTCGGAGGAGTTGGCCTTCTGCCGGCGCTTGTCCACAATGGCCAAAGGCATGTTCAGCTTCTGGGCGAAGGCCCGGGCCCGGGCCACCGAGCCCACATCGGGGGAAACCACCATGGTGTTCTCCCGGTCGTCCTTAAACTTGCGGTTAAAGTAGTCCACAAAGATGGGGGAGCCCAGCAGATTGTCCACCGGGATATCAAAGAAGCCCTGGATTTGGTTGGCGTGGAGGTCCATGGTCAGTACCCGGTCGGCGCCAGCGGTGGTAATCAGGTTGGCCACCAGCTTGGCGGAGATGGGGTCACGGGGCTTGGTCTTCCGGTCCTGGCGTGCGTAGCCGAAATAGGGGATCACGGCGGTGATCCGCCCGGCGGAGGCCCGTTTCAGGGCGTCCAGCATAATCAGCAGCTCCATCAGCGCATCGTTGACGGTGCCCGCCTTCGCGTCCTTGACGAAGGAGCAGGTGGACTGGACCACAAACACGTCAGAGCCCCGGACCGTCTCATAGATGGAGGCATAATTCTCCCCATCAGAGAAGGCCCCCACCTCCGAGTTGCCCAGAGGAATCCCCAGCTCCTTGCAGATATCCTTGGCCAGCCCCGGGTTTGAGTTGCCTGTAATAACCTTGATGTCCTTCCCATGTGCAATCATTTGCTATATCCTCCCGTTTTTTCTATCGGCCCGCGGCCGTTTTTCTCTCGGTTCCCTTCTGTGCTTCCCTTTTCTCACTTTTTCCCTTTTTTCCGGCGGTTCTCCTCCGCCCAGCCCTCCTTGACCTCCTGGCGGGCCCGGCCGATGGCCATGGCGTCCTCCGGGACGTCCTCCGTCACCGTGGTGCCCGCCGCGATGAAGGAGCCGTCCCCCACCGTCACCGGGGGGATGAAATTGGTGTTGCACCCCACAAACACGCGGCTGCCGATGGTGGTGCGGTGCTTTTTGAAGCCGTCGTAGTTGCAGGTGATGGTGCCGCAGCCGAAGTTGCAGCCCTCGCCCACGTCGCTGTCCCCCACATAGGTCAGGTGGGCCATCTTGGTGCCCCGGCCCAGATTACAGTTTTTCAGCTGGACAAAGGCCCCGATCTTGGACCCCGCCCCCACCACGCAGCCGGGGCGGATGTGGGTGTAGGGGCCGATCTGGCAGTCCCTCTCAATGGTGCTCTCCTCGCACTGGGAGGCGTTGATGGTGCAGCCCTCCTCCACCGTGCAGTCGGTGAGCATCACCTGGGGGCCGATGCAGCAGTCCGGACCGATGACCGTCCTCCCCCGGAGGATGGTGCCGGGCAGGAGCAGGGTGCCCGCCCCCACGGTGACCTCATCCTCCACATAGACCGCCGCCGGGTCCATCATCAGCACGCCGGCCTGGAGCAGCTGTTCCCGCTTGGCCTGAAGCGGGGCAGAATAATCGTTCATCGCTCTCCTCCTCAAAATAACATACCGTTCCACAGGCATTATAACACACATTTTTCCATTTTTCCACCATTCGGGAATATTTTTCAAAAAGGCAAGAAAATCTGTTTTCCGCCCGAAAACACCCAAAGCTGACAAAAACCGCCCTCCGTTTTCCGGGAGGGCGGTTTTATCCTTGGTCACACGGCGGGAATCAGCGGACGCACCCCAAGCCGCTCCCGGAGCCGGGAGGGCCGGCAGACCCGGGACATCTCCAGCCCGGCGCAGATGGTGTCCACCAGATCCACCATCCAGGCCTCCAGCGAGCGGGGCAGAGCACCCCCCAGGGGCCACATGTGGGAGAGGATGATGTTCCGCTCCTTCTCGCTCAGCGAGGTAATCGCGGCGGCGTTCCGGGCGGCGAACCGGGGATGATCGAAGCACTGGTTTCCGGGGTGTGCGGACCTGTCCTTGGAGTCATAGAGATACAGGTCGTGGAGCAGGGCGCCCCGGACAGCGGCGCGCACATCCATATGGAGCATCCGCGCCACCCGATAGGTGCTGAAGGCCACAAACAGGGAGTGGTCCAGGGTGGTCACCGGACCGTGGTGCTTCCACCGGCCCATCATCCGCACCTGCTCGGAGTCCAGCAGCTCTCTGGTCAGCTCAACAAATTCCCGTTCCCGCAGCTTCCGGCTCAAACAGCTCATTGGAATCAGTCCTTTCCTCATAATTACAGGGTCTCCCCTGCGTCATTTCCATGCCCACATCATACACTATCTTTCTCAAAATGTCATCTGAGAAATTTTTACAATTTTACCGGGTCTGTCCCTGGCCTTTTATCACAAATTTGAAGGAACACAGCTCTCCCAGGCCCAAAGGCCCTCTTGCGTGCAGCTTTTGGGTAGAAATTCCCATCTCGCAGCCCAGGCCGAACTCCCCCCCGTCGGTGAAGCGGGTGGAGGCGTTCCAGTAGACGGCGGCGCTGTCCACCCGGGTCAGGAAGGCGTGGGCCGCTCTCTCGTCGCCGGTGACAATGGCCTCGGAGTGGCCGGTGGAGTGGGCGGCGATGTGGCCCACAGCCTCCTCCAGGCTGTCCACCACCTTGACGGCCAGGATGTAGTCCAGAAACTCGGTGTCGAAGTCGGCGGGGCCGGCGGGGGTGCCGTCGATGATCTTGGCCGCTTCCGGGTCCAGCCGCAGCTGGACCGGGTGGCCGAAGCGGTTGTGCTCCAGCCGGTCCTTCAGCTTGGGCAGAAACTCCCCGGCCACCTCCCGGTGGACCAGGCAGACCTCGGCGGCGTTGCACACGCTGGGCCGGGAGCATTTGGCGTTTTCCACAATATCCAGGGCCATGTCCAGGTCGGCGAATGCGTCCACATAGACGTGGCAGATGCCGGTGCCCGTCTCCAGCACGGGGACGGCGGCGTTGTCCACACAGGCCCGGATCAGCCCCGCGCCCCCCCGGGGGATAAGCAGGTCCACCAGTCCCCGGGCGGCCATCAGCTCATTGGCTGAGGTCCGGGAGGTGTCCTCCACCAGCTGGAGCACATCGGGGGACAGTCCGGCGGCGGCCAGCCCCTCCCGGAGGGCGTCGGTAATGGCGGCGGCGGACCGGTGGGCCTCCTTGCCCCCCCGCAGGACGCAGGCCGACCCCGCCTTCAGGGCCAGGGCGGCGGCGTCGCTGGTGACGTTGGGCCGGGACTCGTAGATAATGGCGATCACCCCCATAGGGACGGCGGTCTTCTCGATCACCAGCCCGTTGGGCCGCTCCACCCGGCTGAGGACGGCCCCCACCGGGTCGGGCAGCTCGGCCACCTCCCGCAGTCCGGCGGCCATGCCGGAGATCCGGTCGGGGCTGAGGGCCAGCCGGTCCAGCATCACCTCGGAGATGGTCCCCCGGGCCGCCTCCAGGTCCAGGCGGTTGGCGGCCAGAATGTCACCGCTGTGCTCCTCCAGGGCCTTGGCCATAGCCAGCAAAGCCCGGTTTTTGGCGGCGGTGTCCGCCGCGGCGATATCCCATTTGGCCGCTCTGGCCCTTTGGAGCAGTTCCTGTGTTGTCATATCTGTCACCTCAAATGTTTGTAGGGCCGCCGAATATCTGGCGGAAGGGGGCGATGTTGCCGCCCTGGCCGGGCCGTTCCAGAATGGAGAAGGAGACCTGTTCAAACAGCCGGCCCCAGCCCTCTCCCACCAGCAGCTCCTGCCAGAAGCGGGCCACGTCCACCGGGTCGTTGCGGAACACCCCGCAGCCGTAGGCCCCTAAAATCAGCCGGGAGCAGCCCCAGCGGGCAAAGAGGGCCAGAATCTTCTCCATCCGGCCCCTCATGACCTTCCTGGCCCGGTCCGCATCCCCCCCGTCCCGGACCACGATGCCCATATTGACGGCGGGGGCGGTAATCACCGGGCAGGTGACGGCATCTGCCGTCAGGGCATAGCCGGCGGTGCGGAAGAAGGTCACATCCCCGATGAGCATGGTGTCGGTGTATACCGGGTCCCGGTTGGCCCGGTTGATCTCATAGTACCGGGGTCCCTGGCCGGTGGTCTGGGTGTGGTAGAGGTTGGAGCAGAAGGCCAGACACTCCT